>NZ_CAJPGQ010000014.1:0-163189 GCF_905339595.1 Burkholderia sp. BCC1977 | reverse complement strand
ACACCAGAAACCCTGCTCCTTTCCCCGCCTCCCCCCGCATCGACCGCCGGCGGTGCAACGACCGCACCATACCCGCCGCTGGCCCGATCGACATCCCGCAACCCCAGCTCCGCCGCGAACACCGCGACCGACTCCGGCCGATCCGGAATCCGCAACTGCAGCGCGTGATCGATCGCCGCGAGGAACGCCGGGCTGTATACCTCGCCGGCCGGCAACTCGCGCGACGCGAGCGGCCGGTAGGTGTCCTGGATGCTGCGCACGACGGCCGCGGGCGGCAATTCGCCGGTGATCATCGCGTGCATCACCGCGCCGAGCGCATAGAGATCCGTCCACGGCCCCTGGCTGAACGCGGGATCGTCGGTGTACTGCTCGATCGGCGCGTAGCCGGGCTTGATCATCATCGCGCCGTCGTCGACGAGATCGCCGATCCGTTTGCGCGCCGCGCCGAAGTCGAGCAGGATCGCGCTGCCGTTCGGGCGGATCAGCACGTTGTCGAGCGCGACGTCGCGATGGAAGCACTGCGCGCGATGCAGCGTGTCGAGCGCGCCGAGCAGCGCAGCGACGATGTCGCGCAATTGCGGCTCGCTCATGCGCATGCCGCCGTCGAGCAGCTGCTTGAGCGTGCGCCCTTCGTAGAACGGCATCACCATGTACGCGGTGCCGTGGCTCTCCCAGAAATGCAGCACCTTGACGAGCCCCGGGTGGTCGAATTGCGCGAGCAGGCGCGCCTCGTTGAGGAACGCGCCGCGTCCCGCGTCGAACGCCTGCGCGAACCGCACGGCGCGCAGCGACACCGTGTAGTCGCCGCCGCGCGTCGCGAGCATCGACGGCATGTATTCCTTGATCGCGACCGCGCGCCGCAACGTGCGGTCGAACGCGCGATAGACGATGCCGAAGCCGCCGATGCCCAGCACCTCGTCGAGCTGCAGCTCGCCCAGGCGATGACCGAGCGGCAGCGGCCGCACCGTGAATTCGGGCGCGTCGCCGCGGGTTGCCGTGTCGTGCTCGTTGTCTCTCGATGAAGGGTCCTTCATGTCTGCCTCTCGATACCGCATCCGTGTTGCCCGCATTGCCCGCGTTGCCCGCCGCCGCCGGGCGACCGCCGGCCGCTAGCCGCCGCCGAACAGCGTCAGGAACAGCGCGTTGTCAGGGACGCCCGTATGCGCATGCGTGCGCAGCGGCGAGCCGTCGGCGCGATTGGTCCACCAGAAGCTCGTCCCGCCGTGCGGATCGAAATAGCCGGACAGCCCGGGCCATGCGGCGAGCGCCGGCCGCCCGTCGACGACTTCCGCCAGCAGCGCGGCGTCCGGTGGGAGCCGCACGCGCTCGAGCGTCCGCTCGAGATCGACCGGCGCGCGCGCATGCCGGATCGCGTCGAGCAGCGCATGGCCGATCTGCCAGTAGAACGCGTCGGCGGCGTCCGGCAGCCCGTTCCAGTAGTCGGCCGCCGGCATCGGCAGCGTGACGATCACCGGGTAGTAACGCCCGACCCGGTCGCAGCTCGGCGCGAGGCAGCCCGCCTGCACGCATGCCGTGCCGGCGCCCGCCGGCACCAGGAAATTCCAGACCGGCGCGACCGTGTAGTGGCGCGCGATCTCGTCCGGGCCGCGCTGGCGCATCGCGGCCATCCCCTGCTGAAGCCAGCGTTCCCACCACAGCGCGAGCGCGTGCGGCAGCCGGCTGTTCACGAAGTCGCCGGCGCCGGGAATCTTTCCGTACCAGGCCGGGGCGTCGCCCTCGGCGCGCGCGACCGGCGGGATGCGGCTCATTGCTTCGGAGGGCATGTAAAGGACTCCATCTGAGGCAGCCTGAACGGGTTGCGGACACTGCCCGCATTCACCTGCAGCACGAGCGGTTTGCCGTCGACGGTGAAGCGGGCGACCATCTGGTCCGAACCGCGCCCGGCCGACACGGCCGCGCGGTCGAACAGCCGGTGCAGCGCCCACGGCCCGTCGGTCGTGAAGCCGTCGGTCGCGCCGGCCTGCCCCGACACCTGCAGCCGCACCTGGCTGCTGCCGCGCGGGCCCGGCCAGTCCACCGCGCTCTGCACCAGCGGGCCGTGCGCATAGCGGACGATCTGGCCGTCGACGTCGAGCACCATCTCCGTGATCGACGGATCCATCTCGAGCGGCTGGACCCGCACCTTCAGTAGCGCGGTGCGCGCGCCGCCGCCGAAATAGACCTCGCGGATCACCGCGGCCTTCTCGAACGACGCAAGCATCGCCGTGGCTGCCGGATCGGCGTCGGCGTTGCGGTTCGCGAAACGCCACGGGTGCGACGTCGTATCGACGATCGACTGCAGGTTCTTCTGGAAGAAATCGTCCATCAGGCCGCCCGGCGCGAACATCTGTGCGAAATCCGCCGGCGCGACGTCGCGCGACGATCCGCGCGCGAACGGATAGCGGCCCGCGATCGCCTGCCGGCAGAAATCGCCGACGTTCGCGCCGGCCCGCTGGGCGACGCTGCGCTGCTCGACGGTCGCGACGCTGCCGTTCGCGACGTTCGACAGGTCGTCGAGCACCTCGCGAAACGGCGTGGGCAGCCGCCCGGCCTGCGCACGCAGCCGCGCGGGCGCGTCGGACGGCGGCGGCTGCGCGCCGCTGCGCAGCGCGTCGTCGGTGGCCGTCAGGTACGTATAGAGCGCGTCGATCGACTTCAGCACCGCATCGAATGCCTGGGCCTGGTCGCCGCTGCCCGGCGCGAACGCGCGCAGCCCGGCGAAGTGGCTGTCGACCACCTGCTCCGGGCTCGCGGGCGCCGCCGCGGACGGGTTCGCGTCGCTCGCGCCCTGCCCCGCGAAGATCTGCGACAGCGAGCTGCGCGCCTCGTCGACCTTGTCCTGCGCGCGCGCCGCGAGATTGCGCGCGCCGCCCGGCGCATCGCCGAGCGCCGTGTCGCGCGCCAGCGCGATCATCAGCCGGCTGAGCGGCGAATCCGCCGACGACAGCGCACGCGCGACCTGGATGCTCTGCGCGAGCGTCGCCGTGCGCTGCAGCTTGAGGTCGGCGAGATAGTCGTCCCAGATCTTCAGGTAGTCGTTCAGGTACAGCTGGCGGATGTCGCGCGCCCACGCGCCGGCGTCGTTCGGCCCGGGGATCTCGGACAGCCCGAGGTTCAGCACCCACACCTCCTCGCGCCCATACGCGTCGACCTCGCCGGCCAGGCGCGGCGCGAACACGTTGCGATAGCCGTTGCGCGTATACAGGCCCGGCACGCCCTCCGATAGCGGCTTGCCGCCCTGGCGGCGGAACACCAGCGATGCATCCGGCCCCACCGCACGCGCGACGCTGAAATCGAGCGCGGAAGTCGCCGGCCGCAGCGTGCGCGTGAGCTGGCGATACAGCCGCTGCGAGAACGGCACCTGCCGCAGCCGGTCGCGCACGTCGGCCACGAGCCGCTCGTTCATCGGATACGGCGATACCGCCACGCGGTTGCCGAACAGCGCGGCGAGATGCGCGCGCAGCGCCGAGCGTTCGGCCGGCGAGAAATCAGGCGGCAGCGAGCGCTCCATTTCCAGGTCGACGACGGCCTGCACGAACGCGGGATCGTAGTGCGCGCTGTCGTACAGCATCAGGTATGCCTTCAGCGCCGCATACGCATAGTCGGTTTCGTCCGGCCGTGCATCGCTCAGCGCGGCCTCCATCCGGCGCGCGGCGAGCGGCAGCAGCACGTCGTCGAGCGCGCGCCGGTACACGGCGTCGACGGCCTCGTCGATCTTCTCGCCCTGAAAGAGCCCCCAGCGGTACGCGAGCGGCGGATGCGGCCGGTCGACGCCGCCGGCATTCGCGAGCCCGCCGAGCGCGTCGAGCACCGGCAGCAGCCGCGCGATGTCGGCCGCATCCGAGAACTTCGCGCCGGCGATCTGCGCATCGACGGCGGGCACGCGCCCGGCGATCCGGTCGAGATACGCGCGATTGTTCGCGTAGCTGCGCAGCCACGCGGCCAGCACGACCACGCTCACGATCGCGAGCAGCGCGTAGCCGGCGATCTGCAGCACGCGCCGCTTCTGATGCCAGCGCAGGTCGCTGCCGGCGAGCGCGGCCTCGCGGAAGATGTGTTCCTGCAGCAGCGACTTCAGGAAGAAGCTGCGTCCGGTCGAGCCGACCTGGGCAACCGGCGGCACGCCCTCGATCTTCAGGAAGCGCTTGATGCCGCTCATCACGCGGTCGAACGCGGTGCCTTCCTGCGTGCCGCTCGTCAGGTACACGCCGCGCAGCATCGGCATCGGCTCGAAGCTCGATACGGAAAACACCTCGGCGACGAACTGGCCGAGCATGTCCTGCAGGTCGGCGACCTGCTGCGGGAGCAGGTACGCCATCTCGCGCTGGCGCGCATCGGTCTGCGCCGCGAGCAGCTCGGGCAGCCCGTCGTTCAGCCGCTGGTGCAGCAGACGGTATTCGCGGTCGAACGCGGCGCGCAGGTCGAAGCCCGGCGCCTCGCTCTGCGCGAGCGGAAACGTGAAGCCCCACACCTGCGCGCATTCCGCGCGGCCGAAGGTGCCGAAATACTCGGCGAAGCCGGCCAGCAGGTCGGCCTTCGTCACGAGCAGGTAGACGGGAAACCGGATGCCGAGCTGCGCGCGCAGTTCGAGCAGCCGCTTGCGCAGCACCATCGCGTGCTGCGTGCGCTCGGCTTCCGACGCGCCGACCAGGTCGGCCACGCTGATCGTCAGCATCGCACCGTTCAGCGGCTGGCGCGTGCGGTACTTCTTCAGCAACGCCACGAAACCCTTCCACTCGGCTTCGTCGAGTGCGCGGTTGCCCTCGTGCGTCGTGTAGCGGCCGGCCGTGTCGATCAGCACCGCGTCGTTCGTGAACCACCAGTCGCAGTGCCGGGTGCCGCCCACGCCGCGAATCGCCGCGCGGCCGAACTGCTCGGCGAGCGGAAAACTGAGCCCCGAATTGACGAGCGCGGTCGTCTTGCCCGAGCCCGGCGCGCCGATGAACACGTACCACGGCAGCTGGTACAGATACTGGCGCGACATCCGGTCGAACCAGCGTGCGAGCCCCTTGCGCGCGGTATCGGCCTGCCCGAAGCGCACTTTCTTCAGCAGCGTCGCGGCCTCGTCGAAGCGGCTGCGCAGCTCGTCGAGCTGGGCCCTGGCCGGATCGTCGGCGGCGGCCGGCCCGGGCGCGGCTTCGCGCAGCTGGTTCAGCAACTGCGCATTCAGGCGGCTCGCGTGCCAGCTTCGCCACGCCACGCGTGCGCCCCACGCGACGAACAGCACCGCGATCGTCGCCGCGCGCGCCCAGCCGCTTTCGAGCGGCCGGACTTCGGCGAACGCGAACAACGGCCCGGCGAGCCACACGAAGCACGCGAGCACGATCAGGCCGGCGAAGGTCCAGATCTCCCGTGACGGCAACGGCCGGACGAAACGCGCGACAGCCTGGTTCATGTCAGTGCGCTCCCTGCGTCGCGCCGACGGCGGCGCTGCCGGGCGCCGGCAGCAGCGTGATCTCGACGCGCCGGTTCAGCGCGCGGTTCGCGGGCGTGTCGTTCGGCGCGACCGGATCGAGCGTGCCGCGCCCTTCGGCCGCGAGCCGCTCCGGACGGTCGAGGCGCGCGGCGATCATGCTGCGCACGGCCTCGGCACGTTCGCGCGACAGATCCCAGTTCGACGCGAAACGTGCCGTGTGCACCGGCGTGTCGTCGGTATAGCCGGTCACGCGCACGTTGCCGGGCACCTGGTTCAGCGCATCCGCGACCCGCGCGAGCACCGGCGCGTAACGGTCGATCACCGACGTCGAGCCGGACTTGAACAGCCCGTCGCCGCGCAGCACGATCACGCTGCGATCGGCGTCGTCGCGCACCGACACGAGGCCGGCCGCGATCTCGGGCGCCAGGAATCTCGCGACCCGCGGCGCCGGCGCCGGGCGCGGCGGGGCCTGCGCGGGCTGCAGCTTCGGCACGTGCAGCGCGTCGATCGACGCGAACAGCCGGTCCGAATGTCCGGCCAGCGCGAGGCGCAGCCCGACGAACACGCCGAAGCCGGTCAGCAGCGCGAGCGCCACGCACACCCACAGCGGCACGACGAAGCGGCGCGACACGTCGCGCGTGACGGCGTCGCGCCAGTGCGGCGACAGTGCGAGATCGAATTCGCCGCGCACCGAACGGATCGTGTGCGCCAGCTGCCAGCGCAGCGCGTCGAGCTCCGCATGGCCGTTGTCGAGCACCCGATAGCGACCCTCGAACCCGAGCGCGAGACAGAAATACAGCAGCTCCAGCAGGTCGAGGTGCTGGCGCGGCTGCTGGGACAGCCGTTCGAGCAGGTGGAAGAACTTCTCGCCGCCCCAGGTTTCGTTGTGGAACGACACGAGCAGGCTGTGCGACGACCACACGCTGCCGCCCCAAGGCGTCAGCGCGGCCGCTTCGTCGAGCGCCGTGCACAGGCAGTAGCGCGCGCCGATGATCGCCTCCGACGGCACGCCGGCTGCCTGCGCGCGCGCCTCGAACTGGCGGATCTCGACGACGAGATGCTCGCGCAGCCACGCCGGATTCGGATGATGAACGGTCGACCGGATCTGCGGCACGAGATTGAGCAGCGGGTTCGCGGCCGCGACGAGCGGGTTCGTGCCGCTCGCGGCCCAGCGGCCCGGGCGCGGCTGCGTGGCCGTCGGCCCGGACGCACCGGCCGCACCGGACCCGGCGGCCGGATGCATGCCGCCCGGATTCGGCGGCACGAATCCGCCGGTGCCGGCGGAGATCGAATCGGAGGAGGAATTCATCGCACTGTCCCGCCCTCACCCGCGTATCGCCCAGAACTCCATCGAGAGTCCCGGGAATTCGCCGGCGAAATGAAATGCGAGACCGCCGGAGCGCGCCAGCTGCTTCCACAGGTCGCTGCCCTTGTCGATCTCGAAGTACGTGTGCCCCGCGTGATACGGGATCTGCCGCGGCGCAACCGGCAGCTGGCGCATCGTGATGCCCGGCAGCTGCAACTGCACCAGGTCGCGGATCCGCTCGACCGGACCGAGTTTCGCCTGCGCGGGAAACCGCGCGCGCAGGCTATCGGCCGGCAGGTCCGCGCGCACCGCGAGCACGAAACCGGCCGTGTCGCGCAGCGCGGGATCGGCGAGCGTCGCGACCCGGATGCCGTTGCCCGCGTCGCGCAACTCGATCTGGATCGCGTTTTGCTCCAGCACCGTCGACAGCGACCGGCGCAGCTCCGTCATCAGTTCGGCAAAGCTCGTGCGCAGGTCGTCGTGCACGTAGATCGCAAGCGACTGCGGGCGCCGGCCGGCCGCCGTGAACGTGCTGAGGTCGCACGCGAGCTTCAGCCAGTCGCGGAACAGCGCCTCCGGATGCGTCGCGACGTCCTGCTGCGCGTGCCAGGTCAGCGCCAGATAGCGGTTCACGAGTTGCAGCAGCAGGAAGTCCGCGACTTCCGACACGCCGCCGCGCCCCGGTTCCGACAGGCGCTCGGCCAGCGCGTCGCTGCGCTGCGTGAGCAGTCCGTGCAGTTCGCGCGTGTACGCGAGCAACACCGCATCGCGCTGCGCGACCAGGCGCGGCGGAATATAGCCGTCGTCGACCAGCAGCCGCGCGTCGGTGCGCCGCTCGACGATCCGCACGACGCCGAGCGCATGCCAGTCGCCGGTCAGCTCGGTGTCGAGCATCAACCGGACGTTCAGGCGCCCCGTCTGCAGCAGCGCCGGGCCGAGCGCGACCGCGTTCGCATCGGCCACTTCGTATTCCCGCACGACGTAGCGTGCGACGTCCGCGTTGCCGCTGCCGCCCGTGCCGACACCGAACGACACCTCCTCGCCGCCGCCGCGCCACAGCGGCAGCGCGAGCACGACGAGCTGGTCCTTCGCATCGGCCGGCACGTCGAGCGGTTCGGGCAGATCATCGGGATGCGACAGGTCGAACGGCGTGCCGTCGCGCATCACGCCAGCCGCCGCACGGAGCGCGACCTTGCCGAGCGCGAGCTGCTCGCGGTCGATCTCGAGCGTGTCGAAGCCCCAGTAGAACCCCTGCAGCGGCAGGCAGCGCAGCGCGACGTAGCGTTCCCAGTGCCGTTCGAGCTGCTGAAAATGCTGCGGACGCAGGAACATCCCTTCGGTCCACACCACCCGCCGGCGCAGTGCGGCGACTGGCGTGGCGGACATCGTCGGTTCCGTCATGGGCGCCCCCGCGTGTCGTTCAACGCCAGGCCGCCGTTCCGGACCGCGATCGACAGCTTCAGCTCGCCGGGCGACGTCTGCCAGAACTTGTAGACGTTGAGCTGCCTGGCGCGCGGCAGCGGCACCGTCAGGCGCCAGCGGTTCTTGTCGAGCATCCGGTACTCGGCGATCACGCCGATCGCGCCGGCCTCGACATTGCCGCGGTAGTGCAGCGTGCGCGACTCGCCCGGCCGCAGGATCACGCGGTCGGTGCCGAACAGGTCCGCGCCGAGGATGTCCCCGGGCTTGTCCTGGAGCGAGAAGAAGTCGGCGCCATCGAACGCCGACGCCGCGCGCAGCTGGAACACCTTCAACACGATCGGCGACGGCTTGCGGTTGAGGTCAGGATTGACGTCGGGCGCGACGTCGACCGTGATCGCATACGGCACCGCGGCGGCACGCTCGGTGGCGCCGCATCCGGGCAACAGCAATGCACATCCCAATACGATGAACCCGCTCGACCGCCATCGCATATTCGACCCTCGCAGCGCAATAATTCCCCCGTCGATTTCGATTTTCGAAATCGGAGATCCGGATTAAAAGGGGACAATTAATTGACCGGTAATTATGTTTCTTGCATATCCTTCCATTCAAATTTCATGCGGCAATTTATTCTCGCGAAAAGCCGGGTCAAATCGCCAATTGCGGACCGGGATCGAAATTGGAGAGATGGCGGTGGATTGAATTGATTTCGGTCATTTTGAGAAGACGTGTTATTCCGACCGGTTCGCCGCGGCGGCCCGGTTCTATTGCATGGACGCTTGCTGTATGGACGCAGAACCCAAGCCTGACGGCCATCGGCGGTGGGTGATCACGCCCCGTGGGTCGTGCCGGGCTGTTTGCATTGCCCGAACGGACGGCCCGTTTTCTCGACCATTGACGGGCGTCTGGCAAACAACTGACGAATCCCAAAAGCACAGCGAACTATAGAATCGATTTTATGGATTAACAAGTCGAAAAACCGGAATCGATTTGAGCGGTAACTCGAACTCGAATTTTCAAAATGAAACAAAACGTAACGACGACATCAACCGGCATGATTGGCACTAGAATCCAACAGCGCTTGTGCGCCACCTTCCAATTACGCAAATATTTCATTTCAGGATGAAAGGCCGCTCATCGATCGTGATTGTTCTCGGCGCCTTGTTGCTGGGAATCGGCGGGTGCAGCACCTCCCCCACGCAGTCGGCGGCGCGCGCCGCGGTCGACAGCGCGCGCGCGGCCTATGGCGCCGGTGACTACGGACGCACGATCGCGATCCTGAGCCGAGCGAAGGAGATCGACGGGGCCGATGCCGACACGCAGGTCGCCGCGCACAAGCTGCTCGCGTTCAGCTATTGCGTGACGAACCGCATCGCGCAATGCCGCGCCGAGTTCTCGAAGCTTCTCGACCTCAACCCGCGCTTCGACTTGTCTCCCGCCGAGAAGGGACATCCGATCTGGGGGCCCGCATTCGAATTCGCGCGCCGCAGACATGCGTCGTCATCCTGACCGAACCGGTTTCCCCCGCGAGCGCTTCATCACCGAGCGACGTATGACATGCAACTGACCGTGATCGAACATGCCGGCGAGCCGGTCGAAAGCGATTCCTACGACACCGTCGTGTTCCACCCGCCCGGTGGCACCATCGGCCGGGCGACCGACAATCATCTCGTGCTGCGCGACGACACCCGGCAAATTTCCCGGCTGCAGGCCCTGCTGCAGGTCGGCGACGATGCGTGCCTGCTGAAGAACCTGAGCAGCGTGTCGACGATCGAGGTGAATCGCGAGCCGGTCGGTTATGCGCAGGCGCGCCCGCTCAATACCGGCGACATCATTCGCATCGGGCCCTACGTCCTGCGTGCCGAACGCGACGACGGACATGAGGCGCCAGTCGTCGACATGCCCTCCGCTCCCAACACAAGCGCTGCCCCGCGAGGCGCGCCGGCGACTGCGGCTCGTGCACATGGCGAGACGAAAGGCGCCGGCAACCGGTTGTGGGGCCTGCTGCAGGATCGCCTCGTCCCGCGCGGCAAGGCGACGGATGCCGGCACGAACTCCGGCGCGGCCCGCAAGGATACGGCGCAGCCGGCAAGTCGCACCGCATCATCGGTGCCATCGGCGCCATCGCAGCGCGACCTGAATCAGCTGTCGATCGATCCGCTCGACCTGTTCGCGCAGTCATCGCCCGGTATCGGCGGATCGGGTTCGGCATCGCCGACCGAACGCGGCAATGCGGATCGCGGCGCGTCGTCCGCGACCCAGGCCGACCACGCACCCGAGTGGACGCAGCACGTGCGCGTGCAACCTGCGGCGGCGCACACCGAGCCACGGCAGGCCGACGAGCCTGCGCCGCCGACGAACCGCGTGCCGACGCCCGATGAACTGCTCGATGCGTTCTTCGAAGGCGCGGGACTCGACGCCGCCGCCGAATCGCATCAGTGGTCGGCCGAACAGTTGTACATCGCGGGACAGTTGCTGGCGCTGTTCGCGAACGGCACGGTCGAGCTGCTGTCGTCGCGCAGCATCCTGAAGCGGGAGGTGAAGGCGCACATGACGATGCTGCTCGATCGCGAGAACAATCCGCTGAAGCTGCTGCCGGACGGCGGTGCCGTGCTGCGCCAGATGTTCGGGCTGCCGCTGCCGGGCTTCATGTCGCCGCAGAGCGCGGTCAGCGACGCGTTCCAGGATCTGCACGCGCACCAGATCGGCATGGTCGCCGGCATGCGTGCCGCGCTGATGGACCTGCTGACGCGCTTTTCGCCGCAACGGCTGCGCGAGCGCGACGACGCGATGCGCTGGTACGAGAAGCGCGTGCCCGCGCTGTACAAGGCGAGGATGTGGGATCGCTACGCGGCGACCCATCGCGACACGGTGTTCGCGATCGAGGATGATTTCGCGTCGGTGTTCGGCAAGGCGTTTCTTGCGGCGTACGACGCGGAGGTGGAGAGCTATCGCGGCAGCAGCCGGCGTTGAGCGGCTGAGCGGCGGGCGCAGCGTGTCCCATACTCGCGTGGAACGACCGTCATTCCCGGTCGTTGCCGATGCGATCGACGCGGGCATCACCGGATCGTGCGGCGTTCGACCTTGTTTCGCACTTGTCCGGAATCCGCGACGAAGCGCCATGACAGCGCACGCTGCATACGCGGCCATCCGCTACCGAACGAAGAAAAAAACAAGGCCGGGCAAGAACGCCCGGCCTGCAGCACCGCACCGTGCGCGCCGCACTCGAGGCAGCACGCACGCGATCGAACGATCGTCAGACCGCCATCACCGTCACCGACTTCGTGACGAGATACGGCTCCAGCGCTTCCGGCCCGCCTTCCGAGCCGTAGCCCGAATCCTTCACGCCGCCGAACGGCATTTCCGGCCACGGCGTGGCCGGCTGGTTGATCCACAGCATCCCGACTTCGAGGCGCTGCGTCAGCAGGTGCACGTTCGCGAACGAACGCGTGAACGCGTAGCCGGCCAGCCCGAACGGCAGACGATTGGCTTCGGCGATCGCGTCCTCGAGCTTGTCGAAACCGCGGATCGCCGCGACCGGGCCGAACGGCTCGTTGTTGAACACGTCCGCTTCGAGCGGCACGTTCGCGATCACGGTCGGCGCGAAGAAGTTGCCTTCCGAGCCGATCCGTTCGCCGCCGGTCTCGATGCTCGCGCCGACCTTGCGCGCGTTCTCGACGACCGACGCCATCGCGGTCAGCCGGCGCGGGTTCGCCAGCGCGCCGAGCGTCGTGCCTTCCTCGAGGCCGTTGCCGATCTTCAGCCCCTGCGCATGCGCGACCAGCGCGCGCGTGAATTCGTCGCGGATGCTGTTGTGCACGAGGAAACGCGTCGGCGAAATGCACACCTGGCCGGCGTTGCGGAACTTCGCGCCACCGGCGGCCTTCACCGCCAGCGCGACGTCCGCGTCCTCGGCGACGATCACCGGCGCGTGGCCGCCCAGCTCCATCGTCGCGCGCTTCATGTGCTGGCCCGCGAGTGCCGCGAGCTGCTTGCCGACCGGCGTCGAGCCGGTGAACGTCACCTTGCGGATCACCGGGTGCGGAATCAGGTACGACGAGATTTCCGCCGGATCGCCGTACACGAGACCGACCACACCGGCCGGCACGCCTGCATCGACGAACGCGCGCAGCAGCGCGGCCGGCGACGCGGGGGTTTCCTCCGGCGCCTTCACGAGGAACGAGCAGCCGGTCGCGAGTGCGGCGCTGAGCTTGCGCACGACCTGGTTGACCGGGAAATTCCACGGCGTGAACGCCGCGACCGGACCGACCGGCTCCTTCACGACGGTCTGCTGCGCGCCGAGATTGCGCGGCGGCACGATCCGGCCGTACACGCGGCGGC
This sequence comes from Burkholderia sp. BCC1977, assembly GCF_905339595.1. NCBI lineage: Bacteria > Pseudomonadati > Pseudomonadota > Betaproteobacteria > Burkholderiales > Burkholderiaceae > Burkholderia > Burkholderia sp. BCC1977. Next base: position 150,704 of record NZ_CAJPGQ010000014.1, on the reverse strand, counting down.
CTTCGTCCGCGAACCATTCGATGATGTCGGCTGCCGACAGCACTTCGACACGCGCTTCCGTCAGCGGCTTGCCCTGCTCCTGCGTCATCAGCTGCGCGATCGTGTCGGCACGCTCGCGCACCAGTGCGGCCGCCTTGCGCATCGTCGCCGCGCGCTCGTGCGCGGGCACCTTGCGCCATGCTTCGAAGCCGCGCTGCGCCGCGGCCAGCGCGCGATCGAGATCGGCGATGCCCGCGTGGGCCACCTTGCCGATCGCCTTGCCCGTCGCCGGGTTCACGACGTCGATCGTCTTGCCGCTTGCGGCGTCGACCCACTCGCCGTCGATCAGCAGTTGCGTATCCGTATAAGTCACGTTAGCCATCCAGACACCCCAGTTTTGCGTCGATAAAACGCGCGCTGCCGCGAACGGCCGCACGCCGGTTGACAGAAAGAGCCGTGTTGCCGGGCGCCCTGCACCCGGCAACCGTCGACGACAGGCACGCGGCACGCATGCCCGTCGTCATCCGCCACGGTCGGCCGCGCTCAGCGCGCGGCCGCCGTCGCCTTGCGGAGTTTCGCGACGTCCGCCGCCTGCACGGCCGGCGCGCCGTTGTTCCAGCCCGCGCGCATGAACGTCAGCACGTCGGCGATCTGCCGGTCGTTCAACTGGTTCGCGAACGCCGGCATCGGGTACGCGGACGGCACGCCGCCGATCACGAGCGATTCGCTGCCGTTCAACGTCACGTTGATCAGCGACGATGCATCGGCCTCGAGCACGTTCGGGTTGCCGGCGAGCGGCGCGAGCAGCGGCGCGTAGCCGCGGCCGTCCACGCCATGGCAATGCAGGCAGTAAGCGTTATACACCTTTGCGCCCGGATCGTTCGCCGGCCGGCCCAGCACGACCTGCGTCGCCTTCGGATCATAGCGGTAAGGCGGCGCGCCCGTGCCGCCCGCCGCCGGCAGCGATTTCAGGTAGCGGGACATCGCCGCCAGATCGTCGTCGGTCAGCGCCTGCGTGCTGTGGTTGATCACGCTGACCATCGAGCCGAACGCGGTCGCATGCCGGTTCGCGCCGGTCTTCAGGAACTGCGCGACATCCGCGTCGCTCCAGCGGCCGAGCCCCGTATTGTGCTCGCCGGTCAGGTTCGACGCGAACCAGCCGTCGATCGGTGCGCCCGACAGGAACGCCGAACCGCCTTCGTCCAGCGCCTTCTCCTGGAAGCCGACACCGCGCGGCGTATGGCACGACCCGCAATGCCCGAGCCCCTGCACGAGATACGCGCCGCGGTTCCACATCGCGTCCTGCGACGGCTTGTCGGTATACGGTGTCGTATCGAGGAACACCGCGTTCCACAGCGCCAGCGGCCAGCGCATGTTGAGCGGCCACGGAATGTCGGACGCACGGTTCGCCTGCTTCACCGGCTCGACGCCGTGCATGAAGTACGCGTACAGCGCCTTCACGTCGTCGTCGCGCAGCTTGGTGTATGACGGATACGGCATCGCCGGATACAGGTTGTGACCGTCCTTCGCGACGCCCTTGCGCAGCGCGCCGGCGAACTCGGCTTCGGTATAGCCGCCGATGCCCGTCTCCGGATCGGGCGTGATGTTGGTCGTGTAGATCGCGCCCATCGGCGTGACCATCTTCAGGCCGCCCGCGAACGGCGTGCCGCGCGGCGCGGTGTGGCAGGCCACGCAGTCGCCCGCCTTCGCCAGATAGGCGCCGCGTGCGACCAGCGCGCTGTCGGCCGGCGCCGTCTGCGCGGCATGGGCGGCCGTGCCGGCCATCAGCACGGACAGCGCGGACAGCGCGAGCAGCGAGGCGCGGAGCGTGTAAGCGGCGCGATTCTGGCGTTTCAGACGATTCGGTGTGAGGTTTCGCATGGTTCGTTCCCCCTCAAGCCGTCTTCAGCTGGTTGCCGACCGGCAGCTTGCGCAGCCGCGTGCCGGTCGCCGCGAAGATCGCGTTCGACAGCGCCGCCGCGGTCGCCGCCGTGCCCGGCTCGCCGATTCCGCCCGGCGCCTCGCTGCTCTTCACGAGATGAACCTCGATCGGCGGCGTCTCGTTGATCCGCATCATCCGGTAGTCGGTGAAGTTGCTTTGCGTCACGCGGCCGTCCTCGATCGTGATCTCGCCATACAGCGCGCCCGTGATCCCGAAGATGATGCCGCCCTGCACCTGCGCCTCGATCGTGTTCGGATTCACGAACATCCCGCAGTCGACCGCGCACACGGCACGCTTGACCTGCACTTCGCCCTCTTCCACCGCGACGTCGATGACGATCGAGAAGAAGCTGCCGAATGCGTGCATCACCGATACACCGCGCCCTTGCCCCTTCGGCAGCGGCGTGCCCCACCCGGCCGCCTTCGCCGCGACGTCGAGCACGTTGCGCGCACGCGGCGTCTTGTCGAGCAGCGCGCGGCGGTACTGCACGGGGTCGGTCTTGGCCTGCGCGGCCAGTTCGTCGATGAAGCTCTCGACGACGAACGTGCCGCGCGTCGGGCCGACGCCGCGCCAGAACGCGGTCGGCACGTGGCGCGGCTCCTGGCGCACGTAGTCGACGAGCTGGTTCGGCAGGTCGTAAGGCAGCTCGGCCGCGACCTCCACCGCATCGGGATCGACACCGTTCTGGAACGCGGGCGGCGCGAAGCGCGCAATGATCGACGAGCCGACGATCCGGTGCTGCCACGCGACCGGCTTGCCGTTCGCGTCGAGGCCGGCCGAAATCCGGTCGTAGTAGCACGGCCGGTACATGTCGTGCTGAACGTCTTCCTCGCGCGTCCAGATCACCTTCACCGGCGCGTTGACCTGCTTGGCGACCTTCACGGCCTGGCCGATCATGTCGGTTTCGAGCCGCCGGCCGAAGCCGCCACCGAGCAGATGGTTGTGCACGACGATCTTGTCCGGCGGAAAGCTCGTCAGCTGCTGCACGGTATCGCGCGCCCGCGTCGGCACCTGCGTGCCGACCCAGATCTCGCAGCCGTCGCTACGCACGTGCACCGTGCAGTTCACGGGTTCCATCGTCGCGTGCGCGAGCAACGGCTGTTCGTAGACGGCGTCGACGCGCGTCTTCGCATTCGCGAAGGCCTTGCCGACGTCGCCTTCCTTGCGCGCGACCGCGCCCTTGCCGTTCGCCGCCGCCTGCGCGAGATCCGCGAAAAGATCCTTCGTCGACACCTTTGCGCCCGCGCCTTCGTTCCACTTCACGACGAGCGCCGATGCGCCGCGTTTCGCGGCCCACGTGTGATCGCCGACCACCGCGACCGCATTGTCGACGCGCACCACCTGGCGCACGCCGGGAAGCTTCTTCGCCGCCGTGTCATCGATGCTCGCGACCGTGCCGCCGAACACCGGGCTGTTCACGATCACCGCGTACAGCATGCCGGGCACGCGCACGTCGAGCCCGAACTGCGCGGTGCCGTCGACCTTCTCCGGCGAATCGAGGCGCTTCGCGGGCGTGCCGATCAGCTTGAAATCTTCCGGCTTCTTCAGCGCGACGTCCTTCGGCACCGGCAGCTTCGCCGCGGCGTCGGCCAGCTGGCCGTACGACGCGCGCCGGCCGCTCGGCGGATGCCGCACTTCGCCGTTCGCCGCGCGGCAACTGGCCGGATCGACGTTCCATTGCTTCGCGGCCGCCGCGACCAGCAGCGTGCGCGCCGTGGCGCCCGCACGGCGCATCGGTTCCCACGCATAGCGCACCGACGTCGAGCCGCCGGTCAACTGGCCGCCGAGCAGCGGATCGAGGAACAGCTTCTCGTTCGGCGGCGCATGATCGAGCGTCACGCTCGACAGCGGCACTTCGAGTTCCTCGGCGATCAGCATCGGCAGCGACGTATAGACACCCTGCCCCATCTCGACCTTCGGCATCACCAGCGTGACCTTGCCGGCGCGGTCGATCTGCACGAACGCGTTCGGCGCGAACACGCCCGGCCGCGCGGGTTCGGCCGCATCGCCGCCGATCACCGAGCGCCGCGCGTCTTCGCCCGCCGCCGGCAGGCTGAAGCCGAGCAGCAAGCCGCCGCCGGCCGCCGCGCCGAGCGACATGCCGAATTTCAGAAACGACCGGCGCGACACGCCCGCGCCGGCCCGACCTGCTTCGATCAGTCCGCGTGACATGTCATGCTCCCTTCACGGCTTGCTTGACGGCCGCGCGAATCCGGTGGTACGTGCCGCAGCGGCAGATGTTGCCGGCCATTGCCGCGTCGATGTCGGCGTCGCTCGGGTTCGGGTTCGACGCGATCAGCGCGGTGGCGGCCATCACTTGCCCCGACTGGCAGTAGCCGCACTGGACGACGTCGAGCTCGCGCCACGCCTGCTGGACCTTGTGGCCGGCCGGCGTCGCGCCGACGGCTTCGATCGTCGTGATCCTGCGGCCCGCGACGGCCGCGACCGGCAACACGCACGAGCGCGCGGCGACGCCGTCGAGATGCACGGTGCACGCGCCGCATTGCGCGATCCCGCAGCCGAACTTGGTGCCGGTGAGGCCGACGACGTCGCGCAGCACCCAGAGCAAGGGCATGTCGTCGGGCGCGTCGACCGTGCGGTTCTCGCCGTTGATGTTGAGGGTGACCATTCAGCCTCCGGGGCCGGTGTATTGGGGAAGCGGCGCGAGCGATGCGCTGCGCCGTGTTGTCGTCATGTCCGTTGCGTCGTGCGTGACCAATGCCGCGCGGCCCGGGTGGGGACGAGCCGCGGCGGTGAAGCGGGTGTTACTCGGCCACGTCGATGCCCGACAGCACCTTGATGACGGGCGGCGCCGTGAACCAGTCGGCCGACTTCGTACGGAATTCGCCGAAATACGGGCTCGCGAGGTGCGCGTCGAACGCGGCCTGGTCGTCATAGATCTCGTACAGGTGCAGGTTCGGCGAGCCGTCCTGTTCGCGGAACAGGTCGTAGCGCCGGTTGCCCGGTTCGGTGCGCGTCTTCGCGACCATGCTGCGCAGCTCGGCCTCGGCGGCCTGCGCATGTTCGGGTTTCAGGAACAGGGAAGCAATTACGTGAAGCGCCATCTTGTCACTCCTTTCGAAATGGAATCGAGCATGCCACAAGCCGGCGTCGCGCGACGCCGGCGTGCAACGACCATGAGGTGCCTTGTCGCGGCATCAGGCCAGTTCGTCCGGGCCCACGCGCACGACGACCTTGCCGAAATTCTTGCCGGCGAGCAAGCCGATCAGTGCATTCGGTGCATCGGCGAGCTCGGGGACGACATCCTCGAGCGTCTTCACCTTGCCCTGCGCGACCCACTCGCTCATGTCCTTCAGGAACGGTGCATAGCCGGTGGCGTAGTGGTCGAGGATGATGAAGCCCTGCACGCGGATGCGCTTGCGCAGGATGGTCGACATCAGCAGCGGCACGCGGTCGGGGCCGGCCGGCAGTTCGGTGTCGTTGTAATGCGCGATGACGCCGCAGACGGGCACGCGCGCCTGCTCGTTGAGCAACGGCCACACCGCGTCGAACACGGCGCCGCCGACGTTCTCGAAATAGACGTCGATGCCGTTCGGGCACGCTTCCTTCAGCTTCGTGGCGAATGCCGGATCGCGATGGTCGACGCATGCGTCGAAGCCGAGCGAGTCGGTCACGTACGCGCACTTGTCGGCGCCGCCTGCGATGCCGACCACACGGCAGCCCTTCAGCTTCGCGATCTGGCCGACCACCGCGCCGACCGCGCCGCTCGCCGCCGCGACGACCACGGTTTCGCCGGCCTTCGGCTCGCCGATTTTCAGTAGCCCCGTGTACGCGGTGAAGCCCGGCATGCCGAGCACCCCGAGCGCGTAGGACGGATGCGCGAAGTCGCGGCCGAGCGGAATCAGGTCACGGCCGTCGGACAGCGCATAGTCCTGCCAGCCGGCGCCCGCGACGACGAGATCGCCTGCGCGGAATGCCGGCAGGTTCGACGCCACGACGCGGCTGACCGTGCCGCCGACCATCGGCTGGCCGAGTTCGGCCGGCGGCGCATAGGACGGCGCATCGCTCATCCGGCCGCGCATGTACGGGTCGAGCGACAGCCAGACCGTGCGCAGCAGCACCTGGCCGGCGCCGGGCGTCGGCACGTCACCGGTTTCCGCGCGGAAGTTGCCCGGCGTCGGTGCGCCGACCGGGCGCGAAGTCAGGATGATCTGGCGGTTTGCGGTCTTGCTTTGCGGCATGTGAGCCTCCGTCAACGGAAATAAACGTGCAGAAACGTGCTTCGCAGGCACGGGCGGATCAGGGATGGACCAGCAGAAGAGGCACGCCCGCGGCCGCGCCGGCGTTCGGGCCATCGCGGTCGCACACGTGCGGTTGGAACAATCGGGACAGCGTAACGCGGAGCGAAACGTTCGTCATGCGTGCTTGAGTAGACCAGTCGTCTAGAATCAGGACAAAATCAAGGCGCGCCGAAGCGCGCCCGGCTTACGGCTGCGCACCGCCCTGCGCGTCCGGCGGCAGGTTCAGCATGCGCCGCGTTTCGGCCATTGCTCTTTCGAGCGGCTGGCGGTTGCGGTGAATCTTTTCCAGCAGCGTCGCGCCCAGCCACAACTCGTACAGGATCGCGGCCGTGTGCGGCGGATCGTCGACCGCGCGCAGCGAGCCGTCGGCCAACCCGGCCTCGATGCCGCCCGCGAGCCGCTCGATGATCTGGCTCGTGCCGCGTCGAAGCACCGCGCGCATCGCTTCCGACAGGTCGGAGACTTCCGCGCCGAGCTTCACCGCGAGGCACTTGCCTTCCGGATCGTCCGCGCATTGCGTGTGCAGCCAGTTGCCCCAGTACGTCATCAGGCGCTCGGCGCCGGTGCCGGCCTGATGCTTGAGCAGGTTGTCGAGATGCGCGAGATAGCCTTCGAAATACGATTCGAGCAGCGCTTCGCCGAATGCCTCTTTCGAGCCGAAGTAATGGTAGAACGAGCCCTTCGGGATGCCCGCAGCGGCGAGAATCTCGTTCAGACCGACCGCCGAAAACCCCTTGTGGAGCATGATCGGCTTCGCGATATTCAGGATGTGCTGGCGGACTTCCGCGCCTGAAGATGCATTCATGATGGCGTATGGTAGCAACGATTAGACCGGTCGTCTAGTAACGTCGAACCGGCATGTTGAGCGGCACTTTACCCGATCCCCGCCGCGCGCCCAATGCCCGGCCCGCATTCCCCCGCACCCCCGCACCCCCGCGCGCCCGGCGTCACACGAGCGACTCGGTTTCGTCGCAGGCGTTTCATCGATCACCCGTTTAAATACGCGCGGCGCATGTGCCGGCGGTCGCGAACGAGCAGCCGGCATTGCACACGTGTGCAATGCGCCGGACCGTCGTTGCCTCCTCTCGACCCCGTGACCAGGAACGCTCCATGACCGCATCGAAACCCGCTCGCCCGCCCGCACCGAACCGCCGGCGCTTCATCCAGCGCGGCGCCGCGCTGACCCTGTCGCCGCTCGTCGGCACGCTGGCCGCTTGCGGCGGCGACGGCAATACGACATCCGCGTCGTCGTTTGCCGCGACCGGCGCCGCGCAACCGTCCGCGCGCAGCTACGGCGTCGCGGATCGCTCGATCACGATCAACGTCACCAATGCGATCCCGTCGGCATCGCTCGCGTTCGGCGATGCAGCGAGCCAGAGCGGCTCGACGCCGCAGGCATCCCAAGCGCTGGTGGCAACCGGGCAATCGACGGCCGTCAGCGCATCGAACAGCTGGGGCGATTGCACGGGATCGTTCAGCCTCGCCGGCGGCGACGCATCGTTCGCGATCGCCTACACGCATCCGTTCGGCTCGCAGCCGACCACCGTCAGCGTCACGCCGTCGGCCGGCTATGTGGCGGGCGCCGACGCCGCGACGTTTCCCGGCCACGACTCGGTCGCGAATCTCAACCTGTATCGCGGTGTCGCGACCGCGAACGGCGCATGGGTCGTCCCGCTCGCGCAGCTCGCGACGCCGCCGGCCAACAACTGCCAGGATTTCGCGAACAGCATGTTCGGCGGCAACGTGCGCACGGCCGCGGCCATCCAGTCCGCGTACCAGGGCACCGGGTCGCTCGGCTATGTGCCGCCCGCCGATTTCACCGGCGGCCAGCTCGCGGGCTTCGTCGCGCAATGGGTGCAGCGCTGGCAGAACGGTGCGTCGTACACCGTGCTGCCCGGCGCCGATGCGCAGCTGATCGATGCGCTGAAGCAATACGTGTCGAGCGCATCGAACGCCGGCCCGCTGACGATGTGGGTGCCGCAGATCGCGTGGCAGGCCGGTACGGACCCGGCGGTCTTCGCGCTGACGGGCTATCGCGCGTTTCCGTTCGTCGACGCGCAAGGCAACTGGGTTGCGGCTACGTTGTCCGCGTTCCTGACGCTGCTGGCGGCCGGTTCGCACCTCGTCGCCATCAGCGCCGCGAGCGACCTGCCGGCGGGCGTCACGATGCAGGCGTTCGACAGCTTCATGGGCGCGAGTGGGCTGACCACGTCGACGGATATCGGCAACTCGCATTACGCGTCGGTTCTGAACACGACGGGCCGCTACTACCTGAGCGTCAGTAGCGATTTCGCGCCGGCGAACTGCGGGCTGATCCTGTCGTTCCTGTACGGGCGCACGGTGAACAACCTGCTCGCGGGCGCCGGCACGTACAACACGTTCATCCAGCTCGAAGGATGGCAGGCCGGCGGCTCGCGTCACAACGCCGACTACGCGACGTATCAGCAGACGCTGTGGAACATCTCGACGTACGGCGCATCCGCGTACAGCGAGAAGCGCGCGACGTCGATCTTCCTCGCGCCGGCCGGCTGGACGCCGCAGATCTACCAGACGACGCGGATGATGCCGTACGTCGGCGCCTATGCGCAGTCGAACGGCACGCCGCAGGGCTGGCTGAATACGTCGCTCGTGACGATTCCGGCGGATGCGCCGCCGCTGCCGTCGCGGTATGTGACGAGTTGAGTTGAAGCGGGCGGGCGCGCATTGGGGTGTGCGGCGCTATCGGTCGGCGCACGCCGGCGGTTTCATCGTCAGCGCGGCGCTTCGTCGGCGCGCCTTCTCGTGCGGGCCTGCCGCTCTTCCCGCTGCGCGGCCGGTGCCGTCTTGACGCCGCGCAGCGGCGCCCGGCGGGCGAGTACCGTCATCTCGCGCCGCAACGCGTCGAGTTCCTTGCTCCGCGCCGCATCGGTCGCCTGCGCGCCGTCGAGCTGCCCCTGAAGCACGCCGCATCGATGCAGCGCATCGCCGAGTTGCGCCTGCAGGTCGGCGATGTCCTTCCGGTGTTGCGCATCGCGTTGTTCCGTGCGCGATGCGGTTGCATCGAGTTCCTTTTGCAATCGTGCCGCCGCGAGCCGCTCGCGATCGATCTCATGAAGCGCCCGTTTCTCCGCGGCACGCAAGCGTTCCTCGGCGCGGCCCGCGTCGTCGCGCAACCGGTCGAGCTGCAACGTGAAATCGGCGCGCGCCTGCGCCAGCGCACGATCGGCATCCGCGTTGTCGGACTTCAGCCGCTCGATATCCGCTTGCAGCGCGCGTCGCGATGCTGCGTCGGCCGCCCTCGCCTGCTCCAGCTCCTGGATGCGCACCTGGGCGGCCAGCAGCGCGCTCGTGCGATGCTCCAGCGCGGTTTCGGTGCGGGACAGGTCGGCCTGCAATGCGGCGACCTCCGCTTTCGCCGCCGCCCGCTCGGCTTCGACTTCGGCACGCAGGGCATCGAGTGCCGCGGCGGCATCGGTGCTCGAGCGGCTCCACAACGCGGCGACGAGTTCGCCCGCCGCCGCCTGCAGATCGGCCGGCAAGTCCGGATGCTCGATGCGCACCCGGCTCTTCTCCCGCAACTCGGCCCAGAACTCGCCGAGCACCGCCGTCGGCGTGCTCATGCTGCCCTTGCGCACGAGCTGGTACAGGCGGTTCGCGGTGGGCGTGATGCCGAAACGGAAGAACATCAATGCGCAGACCTCGCGATACAGCTCGCGAGTTTTCGGGAAATCGGCCTTCAGGCGGTCGATTTCGGCGATCAGGCGGGATTCGTCGGCTACGAGGTCGGACATGGCGGTTTGCGTCGGAAATTTCGTAAATAATATAACGTAAACCGGCAAATATCCAATCGTTAAACTTTTGTGATTTGACATTATTTCTATAATGTCGAGATTCTTCGGGCGGGCCTCGTTATTTCCGAATGTGGCTCGCAGCCTCGCTGTCCCGCCGGCGTCTTGCGTCTCATCGTTCCGGCTGCGGCACAAATCCCGAAAGCGCCCCTCCCGGTCAGCATTCGCCATCCCGTAGCCGTCAAATCGCCCCACACGATAAGCATCCGTTAAGAATCCAGCCCGCATAGTGGCGCCCAGTCCTCGACCGAGGGCTCCGACCCGCGCCGCCCCGGATGACGGCGCCTCATCAAGGAGCGATCCGTGAATCCGCGCCCGCCCGCCGTATCGATGTCCCTGCTGAACAAGGTGCCCGCCGTCACCGCCGTGTTCTGGATCATCAAGATCCTGTCGACGACCGTCGGTGAAACCGGCGCCGACTATCTCGCCGTCCGCGCCGGCCTCGGCGTGCCGGTCACCGACGCGTTGATGGCCGCGCTGCTCGTCGGCGCGCTCGTGCTGCAGTTCCGCGCAAAAACCTGCGTGCCGTGTCTTTACTGGCTCAACGTGGTGCTGGTCAGCATCGTCGGCACGCAGATCACCGATGCGCTGACCGACGGGCTCGGCGTCAGCCTGTACGCGAGCACCGCCTGCTTCGCCGTCGCGCTTGCCGCCTTGTTCGCGGCCTGGTACCGGAGCGAGCGGACGTTGTCGATCGAGACCATCGTCACGACGCGTCGCGAAGCGTTCTACTGGGCCGCGATCCTGCTGACGTTCGCGCTCGGCACGGCCGCCGGCGATCTGGCGACCGAAGCGCTCGGTCTCGGGTTCCGGCTCGGCATCGTGTCGTTCGGCGCGGCGATCGCGCTGGTGGCCGTCTCGATGCGACTGGGCGCCAATCGCGTGCTCGCGTTCTGGCTCGCCTACATCCTCACGCGCCCGCTCGGCGCGTCGCTCGGCGATTTCCTGTCCCAGGCCCGCGAATACGGCGGCATCGGGCTGGGCGCCGCGACGACGAGCGCGGTGTTCCTGACGTCGATCGTGCTGCTGGTCGCATGCACGACGCTCGCCAACCGGATGGCGAGCACGCGATGACCGTCGCGTTGCCGTGTTGCACGCCCCCGTCCGACTCTCCAAAGGAAATGAAATGCGTAATCGAAAACTGATGCTCGCCGCCCTCGTCGCGGCACTCGCCGCAGGCCCCGTTTCTACCCTCCTCGTCGCGCCCGTCTACGCGGCAACCGCCGCGAAGCTGGGCGACCTGTCGGCGTTCCGCGGCATCGTGACGGACACCCGGAAACTCGTCGAAGCAGGCAATCTCGCCGGCGCGAAAACGCGCATCAAGGATCTCGAGACGAAATGGGACGATGCGGAGCCGTCGCTGAAGCCGCGCTCGGCCGCCGACTGGCATGTGATCGACAAGGCGATCGACCGTGCGCTGGCCGCGCTGCGCGCCGACAAGCCCGATGCCGCGGCATGCCGCCAATCGCTGGATGAGCTGCTCGCGCTGTTGAAATAACTGACGAGGCGACGAGCGCCCGGTCGGGCCGGACGCCCGATACCCGCCATCGGCCGCGCCCCAAACAAACGAGGCTCGCACCGCGCGAGCCTCCGGTTCATGGTGCCGCGATCGCCGCAACGCACACGTCGACCGCCGCCGATGTATCGGCAGACGAACGCGCGCGATATCGATGCGGCAACGTACGACGCGCCGCCCCGATCAACCCAGCGGCACCACGCTCCCGAGCAGGATCCGCACGAGCGTCGCCTGGCGCGTCACGCCGGTCTTCGAGAAGATCGCGCGCAGGTGCGTGCGTGCCGTGTTCTTGCTGATCCCCGATTCCTCCGCCGCCTCCTCCAGCGTCAGCCCGTTCGTCAGCAGCAGCGCGAGCGACGTCTCGGCGGGCGTCAGGTCGAACAGCTTGCGGATGATTTCCTGCGCGCCCTGCGGTTTGCGGTCGGGGTCGCGCAGGAACAGCGTGACGGCCGGCCGGCGCTTGTTGTCCTCCGACCAGTCGGACAGCAGCACGGTGCGCACCAGCAGCCCGAGGCGCGGCTTGTCGAAACCGCGCGTGATCGGCATCGCCTCGACGATCGCCGCGGCCGTGCCGTGGTGCCCCATCACCGCGTGGCGGATCAGCCGCTTGAGCGTGCGGTTCTCCTGCGCATCGGTCGCCTCGATCGTGCCGCGCGCAATCGTCAGACCGTTGTTCTGTTTCAGGATCTCGTCGGCGACACCGTTCATGTCGATGATCGTGCCGTTCTCGTCGAGCGTGATCGTGCCGATCTGCATCCGGTTGATCGCGTTCGCGTAGATCGACCGCTCGACCTCGGCCGTGTCGAGCCGCGAATGCAGCTCGACCGCGCGCTTCAGGTGCGGCAGCAGCAGCGCGCAGATCGCCTTGTCGCGCGCGGAGAACTGCTTCGACGCATGGTTGCGGCACACGCGGAACCGGCACTCGACGCCCGACGGCGTGCGCAGGTCCGCGCCCAGGATGTAGCGCACGTCCTGCGGCTTCAGGAACTGCTTGTACAGTTCGCTCGACAGCCAGCCCGTGTCGCCGAACACGTCGTCGACCGTGACCACGCGATCGGCCGGCAGGCCGACGAACGGGTCGAGCGAATAGTAGTAGTTGTTGTACGACGCCTCGCCGTCGCCCGGCACGACCGGACCGAATTCCGATGCATGCACGGACAGCGGCGCGCGACGGTCGCTCGCGGCCGCGCGCAGGATCAGCGTCACGTAGTTGGCCTGCAGCAGCCGGCGAACCATCTCGAGCGCGCCCGCCCATGGCGGCGTTTCCATCGGCCCCTGATAGATGCGCGCCATCAGCTCGCTGAAATCAGCGACGCCGATGTCGGCCTCCTCGCTCGTTGACTGGCTCTCTTGCGGGGCCCATCTCGTCTCCATCAGCACGCTCCATCCTCCATGCAACCTGTGTTCGGTGCGATTCATCCGCGCCGCCATGATTAAGACGCGTCTTAATTCCGGCGTCATCGGGACATTCACTGAATGGTGAGCTTTGGCCATCCGGACGCGCGAACCATCGTCCGATCGGATGATGTGGCGCCCTGCCCGCTGCGCTGGAATGCCCGTCAGGCCGTGCCGGCAAGCGTCCGGCGCGGGCTCAGGGAAAACCGCGACGCGGGTTTACCTGATTCAGACCGCATCCGATTCAGACAGGAGTTCCAATGCCGCTCGACCCTCAGGCGCAGGCGCTGCTCGCCGCGCTCGCCCAAGCGCCCGCGATCGATTTCGATCAACTGACCGTGCCCGCGTACCGCGCGAGCCTCGCCGGAGGCAGCGCGTTCGCGCCCGGCGACGCGATTGCCGCCGAAGAGGACTGGCAGATCCCGGCACCGGGCCGTCAGTTGTCCGCACGACTGTATCGGCCCCACGCCGACGGGCCATTGCCGCTGACCGTGTTTTTCCACGGCGGCGGCTTCGTCGCATGCGGCATCGATTCGCACGCGAATCTGTGCCGCAGCCTCGCCGGACGGGCGCGCACGCTCGTGCTGTCGGTCGATTACCGGCTTGCGCCCGAAGCGCGCTTCCCGGCGGCCGCGCAGGACGCCTGCGATGCCGTGCGCTGGGCTGCCGCCAGTGCGCGCGATCTCGACGTGCGCGCCGGAGCGATCGCCGTGGCGGGCGACAGCGCGGGCGGCAACCTCGCCGCGGTCGCCGCGCTGCAGCTGCGCGGGTCGGGCATCGCGATCGCGCACCAGTTGCTGCTGTATCCGGTCGTCGATTGCGCGACCGAGCATCCGTCGTACGAATCGCTCGGCGAAGGTTATTTCCTGACGGCGGACGCGATGCGCTGGTTCAAGCGCCAGTATTTCGACGACGGCGCCGACCGCACATCGCCGCTCGCGAGCCCGCTCGCCGTGGCGGACCTGTCGGGCGCGGCGCCGGCCACCGTCGTCAGCGCGGAATTCGATCCGTTGCGCGACGAGGCCGAAGCGTACGCACTGCGTCTCGCGCAGGCCGGCACGCCGGTGTCGCTCGTGCGCTGGCCGGGCCAGTTGCACGGCTTCGCGAGCATGCTCGGGGCGGTCGACGCGGCCGACCGTGTACTGACCTTCGGCGCCGACGCGCTGCGCCGCGCCTTCGACGCGACGGAGGCACGATGACGCTCGCCAGTACGCGGGAAATCGTCGCCGAGCTGCGTGCGGGACGGATGGTCCTGCTCGTCGACGAAGAGGATCGCGAAAACGAAGGCGACCTCGTGATCGCGGCCGATCACGTGACGCCCGAAGCGATCAACTTCATGGCGCGCTTCGGGCGCGGCCTGATCTGCCTGACGCTGACCGCCGAGCGCTGCGAGCAACTGCGTCTGCCGCCGATGGCCGATCGCAACGGCACACCGTTCGGCACCGCGTTCACCGTCAGCATCGAGGCGGCCGAAGGCGTGACGACCGGCATTTCCGCGGCAGATCGCGCGCGGACGATCCGTGCGGCGGTCCGCTCGGGCGCACGTCCCGACGATCTCGTGCAGCCCGGCCACGTGTTTCCGATCGCCGCGCGCCCGGGCGGCGTGCTGGTGCGCGCGGGGCACACCGAGGCCGGCTGCGATCTCGCGGCGCTCGCCGGGCTCACGCCCGCATCGGTGATCTGCGAGGTGATGAACGACGACGGCACGATGGCGCGACTGCCCGAGCTGAAGACGTTCGCCGCGCATCACGGCCTGAAGATCGGCACGATCGCGGACCTGATCCATTACCGCCGCGAGCACGAATCGCTGGTCGAACGCGTCGGCGAACGGCCGCTGCATACGCCGTGGGGCCGGTTCCGCGCGATCGAGTATCGCGACACCGTGCACGGTGCACCGCATCTCGCACTGGTGCGCGGCGAGCCCGACCCGTCGACACCCGTGCTGACGCGCGTGCACGAATGCCATTCGCTGCTCGACCTGCTCGACGCGGAGCCGTCCGCGCATTCGTGGCCGCTGCACGCGGCGCTGCAGCGGATCGATGCAGCCGGTTGCGGGGTCGCGGTGCTGCTCGACTGCGACATGCGCGGCGACGCGATGCGAACGCCCGCCGGCCATGCGCGCCGCGACGGTCGCGTGACGGGGATCGGATCGCAGATCCTGCGCGACCTCGGCGTGCGGCGGCTGAACGTGCTGTCGAGCCCGTTCCGGCTGCCGGCGCTGTCGGGGCACGACCTGGAAATCATGGCGTTCATCCCGCTCGGCGACGACGATCCGGAAAGCGCGCGCGCCGCCCATGCGAACCCGATGAAAGCAGCGTGATGCCGGGCTGACGGGCGCGCGCCGCGCGCCCTTGCCCGTCCCACGGGTGTCCGCCTGACAGGCTATCGTTTGTTTTTATTCAATACAGCCTTGGGTTTGTATTTTGACAATACATACCATAGACTGTATTTTTCGATTACAAGCGATCGCCTGTCATTTCGCGGAGAGCCCATGGCATTCCCAGTCCAGACCTTGAGCCAGTTGCGCCCGATCCTCGTCGGCTTCCGGAAGTCGGCGGGGCTCACGCAGGCGCAGCTCGCCGCCCGCCTCGGCGTGACGCAACAGTCGTACGCGCAGCTCGAAGCCAATCCGTCCACGGTCAGTATCGAACGGCTTTTCAAGGTGCTGAACGTGCTCGGCGTTCGCCTGGCGCTCGAGCCGCGCACACCGGACGACGCAGCGGCGCCCGACGACACCGCGCCGCCGCCCAAGCGCGCACCGGCCGCGCGCGGACGCTCGTCCGCTTCGTCCGATCTGCCGGTCCGCCCGCCGGCCGCCGCGCAGGCCCCATCCGCCACCGCGCGGAAACGGCCTGCCGCGGCCACGCCCGGCAAGCCTCGGGGCACCGGGCGGGAGGACTGGTGACGATGGCCCGCCGCCCTCGCCACGACCGCCTCGACCTGTGGATGAACGGCATCCCGGTCGGATACTGGGAAGTCCGGCGCGGCGTCGAGCGCCTCGTCTACCTGCCGGCGTGGGTCGACGATCCGCAAGGGCGTCCGCTGTCGCTGTCATTGCCGTTCACGCCCGGCAACCAGCCGCACCAGGGCGCGATCGTCGCCGACTACTTCGACAACCTGCTGCCGGACAGCCAGCCGATCCGCCGCCGCATCGCGCAGCGCTACCGGCTCGGGTCGACGGCGCCGTTCGAACTGCTGGCGTCGATCGGCCGAGATTGCGTCGGGGCGCTGCAGTTGTTGCCGCTGGACGAAACACCGGTCGACCTCGAATCGATCGACGGCTCCGCGCTCGACGATGCGGCCGTCGCCGAGGTGCTGCGCCACGCGACCGCCGCGCCGCTGCCCGGCCACGCGGAGCCCGAAGGCGAGCTGCGCCTGTCGATCGCCGGCGCGCAGGAAAAGACCGCGCTGCTGCACGACGGCAATCGCTGGCTGCTGCCGGCGGGCAGCACGCCGACCACGCATATCTTCAAGCTGCCGCTGGGCCGCGTAGGGAACATGCAGGCCGACATGCGCACCTCGGTCGAGAACGAATGGCTGTGCGCGAAGATCGTCGCGGCCTACGGCCTGCCCGTCGCCGCGTGCGACATCGGCCGGTTCGACGACCAGAAGGCGCTGATCGTCGAGCGCTTCGACCGCCGCCCGTCCCGCGACGGCACGTGGATCCTGCGGCTGCCGCAGGAGGACATGTGCCAGGCGACCGGCACGCCGTCGGGCGCCAAATACGAATCCGACGGCGGGCCCGGCATCGCGGCGATCATGGGCATCCTCGCGAATTCCGCCGATGCCGCGCGGGACCGGAAGAACTTCTTCGTCACGCAACTCGTGTTCTGGGTGCTCGCGGCCATCGACGGCCACGCGAAGAATTTCAGCATCGCGCACCTGCCGGGCAATACGTATCGCAGCACGCCGTTGTACGACGTGCTGTCCGCGCATCCGATCATCGGCACGCGCCGCAACCAGTTGCCGCCGCGGCGGGCCCGGCTCGCGATGGCCGTGTGCGGGAAGAATCGCCATTACGTGATCGGCGACATCCAGCCGCGTCACTGGATCGCGCAAGGCGCGCGTGTCGGCCTGACCGAACACGACGTGCGCGCGGCGATGGCCGATGTGGCGGCACGCACCGAACCGGTGATCGCCGACGTCGCGTCGCGCATTCCGGCGGATTTCCCGGCGGACGTGGCCGACGCGATCTTCGACGGGATGCGCCGCCAGGCGCGCAAGCTGGGCATGACCGGGTAGGCGGTGCGGGCGCGGGCACGCCGTCGACGGCGGGTCATCCACGTGGACGATGCGGCCCCGCGCCGACTCCGCACAATGGTCGCCGTACTCATTTCCGACGCCCGCCCGACATGGAAACCGCCGCCCTCGACACCGCGTTCAGCCCGCTGCAGATCGGCCCGCTGACGCTGCGCAACCGCCTGATCAAATCCGCGACCAACGAAGGGATGACGCCGAACGGCGTGCCGTCGCGTGCGCTCGTCGGGTTGCATGAACGCATCGCCGCAGGCGGCGCCGCGCTGACAACCGTCGCGTACTGTGCGGTCAGCGACGACGGCCGCACGTTCGTCGACCAGGCGCGGCTCGATGCGCCGACGGTCCGGCAATTCCGCGCGCTGACCGACGCGGTGCATCGCCACGGCGCGGCGGCGTCCGCGCAGATCACGCACGGCGGCTGCTTCACGTTCCTGCCGTCGCTGTCGACGAAACGGCCGTTGAGCGCGTCGGGCGGGTTCAACAAGGTCGGCGTGATGAGCGGCCGCTTCCTGAAGCAGGCGATGACGCGCGACCAGATGATCGTCATCGCCGACGAATTCGCGCGTGCGGCGCGCCATGCGCGCGACGCGGGCTTCGATGCGGTCGAGATCCACATGGGGCACGGCTATCTGCTGAGCCAGTTCCTGTCGCCGCTGTACAACCATCGCCGCGACGCGTACGGCGGCGATGCGGCACGCCGCGCGACGTTCCCCGTCGAGGTGCTGCGCCGCGTGCTCGATGCGGTCGGCCGCGATCTCGCCGTGGTCTGCAAGATCGGCGTGACCGAAGGCGTGCGCGGCGGCGGGACCGCCGACGACGCATGCGAGATCGCGCGGCGGCTCGAGGCCGAGGGCGCGCACCTGCTCGTGCTGAGCGGCGGAATGAACGTCGAGTCGGTATGGCAGCTGTTCGGCAGCCCGCTGCCCGGCGAGGCGCGCGCGAACGCCGACAACGCGATCGTGCGCGCCGCGATGGCGCTGCAGAAGCTCACCGAGCCGAAGATGGGCGCGTTCCGGGAGATGTATTTCCTCGAGCATTCGCGGCAGGTGCGAGCGGCCGTCCGGATGCCGCTCGCCTATCTCGGCGGCGTGCGCTCGCGCGAGAACGTCGCGCTGGCGATGCGAGAAGGATTCGACGCGGTGGCGCTCGCCCGCGCGCTCGTGTTCGAGCCGGGTTTCGTGAACGGGCTGCGCGACGGCCGGATCGAGCAGTCGGGCTGCACGTCATGCAACCGCTGCGTCGTGTCGATGTACACGCCGGGCGGTACCGCGTGCGCACTCAAGGCACCGAACGATCCGGCGCCGAACCGCGTGCCGGCCGCGGACGTGTGACGGACGCGTGAGGGCGTGCCGGATCTCGCCGCGGTCGCGGCCGTGCCCTTGCCGCTCAGCCGGCGTCGCGGGCGCGGGCCAGCGCCGCGAGGTTCCCTTCCCCGAATCCGTGGTGCCCCTGCCGCTGCACGATCTCGAAGAAGATCTCGCCGGGCCGGCGCTTGACGAAGGTCTGGAAGAACAGGCGCGGCACGCCGTCGCTGCCGATCTCGCCGTCGACCAGCACCGCGCGGCGGCGCAGCGCATCGAGATCGACGCCGTGCCCCGGCAGCCGCGCATCGACTTCGTCGTAATAGCGCGCCGGCGGCTCGATGAATTCGACCCCGTTCGCGCGCAGCGCATCGACGCTCGCCAGGATGTCGTCGGTCGCGAGCGCCACGTGCTGGACGCCTTCGCCCGGATGGTCCGGCAGATACGCGTGCATCAGTTCGGTGCGCCGCGTGCCTTCCTCGTAGACCGGAATCCGCACCGCGCCGCACGGCGACACCATCACGCGCGATTCTTCCGACACATGCCAGTGCGCGTCGATTTCGTGGATTTCGCGGAAGTGCAGCAGGTCGTGATAGAAGTCGAGCCACTCGCGCATGCGCCCCGCGCCGACCGTCTGCGTGAAGTGATCGACCTGCTGCAGGCCCGTGCCCACGCAATCGAGATCGGTATGCGCGGTCGCGATGTCGATCGGCCGGAAATCGATGTCGAAGATCGAGATGTCGCCGACGCCGCCGCGCTGGCCGTCCCGCCCGCGCCAGCGGTCGACGAAATAGAGGTGCGAATCGCCGATCCCCTGGATCGCGGGAATCTTCAGCTCGCCGACTCCGATCCGCTCGCCCTCGAACGCCCACGCGCCAAGCTCGATCGCACGCTCGAACGCGCGCCGTGCGCTGGCCACGCGCAGCCCGATCGCGCAGACGCCCGTTCCGTATTCCTCTGCATAGCGCGCAGCAAACGAATCGGGCTCGGCGTTGATCAGGAACTGCATCTGCCCTTGCCGGTAGAGCGTGACGTTCTTGCTGACATGGCGCGCGATCGCCTTGAACCCGAGCTGCTCGAAACGTTGCGCGAGCGCGTCCGGCACCGGCGCCGCGAACTCGACGAACTCGAGTCCGGCCATCCCGAGCGGATTGGCGGCCGGATCGGCAACGGGCGGCGTATCGCTGGACAGGGGGTGGGAATTGCCGGGCATTGCAGTCTCCGGGGGCATGCGGTCGATGGGGATGACGCCCGGCGCGTGCGGCACGGCCAGCCGATGGGGTGGCCGGGCGTCCGCCCGATCCGGGCGAGGTTTTGATGGTCCAGATTTTAACCAGATCGTTCACGGCGGCACACCCTGGCCGAACGGGATATGGGTGTCTCCGCCTAGTGCAAACCCGGAAAGCGTTCGATAATCGCACTCAACTGAACGATAATCGCGCATTTTGACCGATCGGCCAATTGCCGTCGCGCGGCGCGCGCCCTATCCTCCGTTCACCCATCGACTTCAATGCAGCATCGGACGCGGCGCCGCCACGATTCCACGATGCGCCGTGCCAGGAGACTTCGCCATGACCCCAACCTTCGACACCCTCGACGCCGCCGCCGGCGCCCGCGCGCGCAGCCAGGCCCGCAAGGCCGCGATCGGCAGCTTTGTCGGCGCCGTCGTCGACTGGTACGACTTCCTGCTGTACGGGATCGTCGCCGCCCTCGTCTTCAATTCCGAATTCTTCCCGAAGGTCAGCCCGACCATGGGCACGCTCGCGGCGTTCGCGACTTTCGGCGTCGGCTTCCTGTTCCGGCCGCTCGGTGGCGTCGTGTTCGGCCATTACGGCGACCGGCTCGGCCGCAAGCGGATGCTGGTACTGACCGTGATGCTGATGGGGCTGTCGACCGTCGCGATCGGCCTGCTGCCGAGCTTCGCGACGATCGGCTGGTGGGCGCCCGTGCTGCTGGTGCTGATGCGTGCGATCCAGGGCTTCGCGGTCGGCGGCGAATGGGGCGGCGCGGCGCTGATGGCCGTCGAGAGCGCGCCCAAGCAGAAGAAGGCGTTCTACAGCAGCGGCGTGCAGGTGGGCTATGGCGTCGGGCTCGTGCTGGCGACCGGGATCGTGTCGATCCTGAGCCATACGCTCGGCGAGGCCGCGTTCAAGTCGTGGGGCTGGCGCCTGCCGTTCGTGTTCAGCATCGTGCTGGTGCTGATCGGGCTGTGGGTCCGCAAGAGCATGGACGAGTCGCAGGAGTTCGTCGAGAAGGTCGAGCACGGCAACCGCAAGCTGCGCCTGCCGGTGCTGGAGGCGCTGACGCGTCATCCCAAGGCGTTCCTGCTGATCGTCGCGCTGCGGCTCGCCGAACTGTTCACGATGTATATCGTCACCGCGTTCGCGCTCAGCTATTCGACGTCGAACCTCGGCATGTCGCGCGACCTGTTCCTGAACATCGGCCTGCTGGTCGGTGCGGTGAGCTGCGTGACGATCCCGTGCTTCGCGTGGCTGGCCGACCGCTTCGGGCTGCGCCGCATCTACCTGATCGGCGCGCTGATCGGTCTCGCGTCGGCCGTGCCGTTCTTCGTCGCGCTGGAGTCGCGCTCGATCGCGTGGATCGTGGTCTTCTCGATCCTGCTGGCGAATGCCGCGCACGACATGGTCGTGAGCGTCCAGCAGCCGCTCTTCACCGAGTTGTTCGGTGCGGAATACCGCTACAGCGGCGCGGGCGTCGGCTACCAGTTCGCGAGCGTCGTCGGCGGCGGGTTCACGCCGTTCATCGCGGTGGCGCTGGTCAGCCTGGCCGGCGGTTCGTGGCACCTCGTCGCCGGCTATCTCGCGGTGGGCTGCCTGATCTCGCTGGTGGTCGCCGCGCGGATGCGGGCGGCGTAGTGACGGAGTGAGACGGGTTGACCGGATGGCCGGCCGTGATGCGACGCGCCGGCCATTTCAGCCGGGCGGGCCCGCCCCGCCCAACGTCAAACACGGTCAATCCCGCGCACAGAAGGCCTTTTTCCCCTCTGAACATTCCACGCCACCCGCCGACCAATGGCATCATATGGGCCTACGTCAGTCACCGATACGCCCCCATATCATGTCGAATCTCATCGTCCACGGCGGCACTCCGCTGCGCGGGGACATCAAGCCGTCCGCGAACAAGAACGCCGTCCTGCCGATCCTGTGCGCCACCCTGTTGACCGATCAGCCGCTGCGCCTCGTCGGCGTGCCGGACATCACCGACGTGCGCAAGATCCTCGACATCTTCCGCACGCTCGGCAGCGACGTGTCGGTCGACTTCACGACAGGCATTCTCGAGCTCCACCATCGCAACACGACGTTCGACCCGGCCGTTCACCGCCTGCCCGAGGCGATGCGCTCGTCGATCATGCTGATTCCGCCGTTGCTCGCGCGCTTCGGCGTCGCACGCCTCGAGAACGACGTGAAGGGCTGCACGCTCGGCGTGCGCGAAATCGATCCGCACGTCGAAGTGTTCGAGCGCTTCGGCGCGCACATCCAGCGCACGCCCGATTCGCTGATCGTCCGTGCCGACGGCCCGCTGACGGCCAACGATCACTGGCTCGACTACGCATCGGTGACGACCACCGAAAACTTCGCGCTGTGCGCGACGGCAGCCGGCGGCACGTCCACGCTGATGAATGCGGCGTCCGAGCCGCACGTGCAGGAGTTCTGCCAGTTCCTCGCAATGATCGGCGTCGCGATCGAAGGCATCGGCACGTCGCGCCTGTGCGTGACGGGCGGCGGCAAGCTCGGCGGCGGCGAATTCCGCTTCGCCGAGGATTTCCACGAAATCGCGACGTTCCTCGCACTCGGCGCGATCACGGGCGGCGACATCACGGTGCGCAACTCGTCGCCGGAGCATTTCCCGCTGATCGACCGCACGTTCGCGAAGTTCGGCGTGACCGTCACGCACCGCGACGGCTGGTCCCGCGCCGAACGCGACGGCCCGCTGCGGGTGCGCCGGCCGTTCACGCAGAACATCCTGACCAAGGTCGAAGCCGCGCCGTGGCCGTACCTGCCGGTCGACCTGCTGCCGATCTTCATCGCGCTCGGCGTGCGCGCGGAAGGCAGCGCGATGTTCTGGAACAAGGTGTACGACGGCGCGCTCGGCTGGTCCGGCGAACTGTCGAAGTTCGGCGCGCACGTGCTGCTGTCCGATCCGCATCGCCTGATCACGTTCGGCGGGCTGCCGCTGACGCCGGCGCGCGTCGAGAGCCCGTACATCATCCGCGTCGCGATCGCGCTGCTGATGGTGGCCGCGAGCATCGAAGGCCGCTCGGAAATCATGAACGCGCTGCCGATTCGCCGCGCGCACCCGCATTTCGTCGAAAACCTGCGTTCGGTCGGCGCGAACGTCGAGTGGACGAGCAGCGAGTAACGTCGTTCCGGAGGCGGCGCGGATGATGTTCGCGCCGCCGTATCCCGTCTCCCCCGCATTTGCCCGGCGCCTGCGACAGGCCGCCGGTCAACCCTCGCACACGACGGCAGCCGCCATCGGTCCTTGCCGGCCGCACCGTCGTCGCCCGGCACATCCCCCTCCTCGTGACCCACGGCACGCCCGTCGATCGTCTTCGCACCGTTTTCGATCTGCGCGATAATCGCCCACTCCTGCGCGCATACCGCGCATCCACCCGTGCCCACGACGATGAAAAAGCCCGACCTCGACCGACGCGACTGGATTGCCGGCCTCGAAAAAGGCCTGATGATCCTCGAGGCATTCGACAGCCAGCACGCGCGGATGACGCCCACCCAGGCCGCCGCCCGCACCGGCCTCACGCGCACGGCCGCACGGCGCTACCTGCTGACGCTCGAATCGCTCGGCTACGTGTACACCGACGGCAAGCTGTACGGCCTCACGCCGCGCGTGCTGCGGGTCGGCTGGTCGTACTTCGATTCGGCGCGCCTGCCGCGCACGGTCCAGCCGTATCTGCAGCAACTGAGCGCGTCGCTGAACGAATCGGCGTACGTGAGCGTGCTCGACGGCTGGGAACTCGTGTTCATCGCCCGCAACGGCGTGTCCCGCGTGATGACGACGGGCTTCGTGCTCGGCGCGCGCGTGCCGGCCCCGCTGACGTCGCCGGGCGTCGTGCTGCTCGCGCATCATCCGGATCGCGAGGCCGTCCGCGCGTGGCTCGACGACACCGAACTCGCGCCGTTCACGCCGCACACGATCACCAACAAGCCACGCCTGCTCGAACAGGTCGATCACGCGCGCGACGCGGGCTTCGCGGTGATCGAGCAGCAACTGCAGGTCGGCGTGCGCGGCATCGCGGTGCCGCTGAAGAACCGTCACGGCGAAGTCGTCGCCGCGCTGAGCACGAACATGCCGATCGGCGCGGAGACGACCGACGCGGCCGTGCGGCGCGTGCTGCCGCATCTGCAGGAAGCCGCGCTGGCGATGCTCAACGTGCTGTAGAAACGCGCCCGACGGACCTCGTCCTCACCCGATCCGCCACCACCGCGGCAACAGATCGCGCACCTCGCGCCGCCGGTAACGATCGTCGATCAGATGCACGACGCCTTCGTCGTGTTCGGTGCGGATCACGCGCCCGGCCGCCTGCACGACCTTCTGCAAACCCGGGTACAGATACATGTAGTCGTACCCGTTGCCGAAACGCGCATCCATCGCGCGCCGCATCTGTTCGTTGACGTCGTTGACCTGCGGCAGCCCGAGCGTCGCGATGAACGCGCCGATCAGCCGCTCGCCGACCAGATCCACGCCTTCCGAGAACGCACCGCCCAGCACCGCGAAGCCGACCCCGCGCCCGCCCGCGTCGAAGCGCGCGAGAAACGCGTCGCGCTCGCTTTCGGCCATGCCGGGCGCCTGGGCCCACACGGGCACGTCCGGGTGGCGCGCCTGCATCAGCGCGACGACGCGTCCGAGATAGTCGAAGCTGCTGAGAAAACCGAGGTAGTTGCCGGGCCGCGCCGCATACTGCGCGGCGATCAGGTCCGCGATCGGTTCGAGCGAACGGTCGCGGTCGCGCCAGCGCGTCGAGACATGGCTCGCGACGCGCACGGTCAGTTGCTCGGCGCGGAACGGCCCGTCGACGTCGAGCCAGCCGGTATCGGCCGGCAACCCGAGCGTGTCGCGATAGAAATGAAACGGGCTCAGCGTGCCGGAAAACAGCACGGTCGCGCGCGCGGCTTCGTAGCGCGGCGCGAGAAAGCCGGCCGGGATCACGTTGCGCACGCACAGCGTCGACTGCATGCGGCGCCGGCGCCCGGCCGGCGCCACGCCGTCGAGCCCCGACTGGCGCGGCAGCGGCTCGCCGTGCAGCGTCGCGTCGAAGATCGACGCGCTGTCGAACGCGTCGGCGAGCACGCCGAACTGGATCGCCTCGAAATGAAAGCGCAGCAGCGCGTCGCCGTTCGCGCGCGGCGCATCGGTCAGGTGTTCACCGATCGCCGCGACGAGGTTCTGCACCGCCGACACGATCGGCCCCGGAATCTCGGGGTACGCCACATAGCGCTCGGCCTGTGCGCGATTGAGCGTGCCCCACGCGCGCCCGAGCCGGTCGAACGCCTTGCGCAATGCCGCAGGCGCCGCCTCGCGCGCGGCCGCGAACGCGAACGGGTCGAGCGATGCGCTGTACATCTTGCGGGCGCGATCGAGCAGGTTGTGCGCCTCGTCGACGAGCACGCCGACGCGCCACTGATTCTGCTGCGCGAGCGTATGCAGCATCGCGCTGCCGTCGTAGTAGTAGTTGTAGTCGCCGATCATCATGTCCGACCAGCGCGCGAGTTCCTGCGACAGGTAGTACGGACAGACGTCGTGTGCGAGCGCGGCCGTGCGCACGGTATCGCGATCGAGCAGACCGGCCTCGATTGCCGTATCGCGCGCGGCCGGCAGCCGGTCGTAGAAACCTTTCGCGAGCGGGCACGATTCGCCATGGCACGCGCGGTCCGGATGCTCGCACGCCTTGTCGCGTGCGACGAGTTCCAGCACGCGCAGCGGCAGCGCGGTCGTGCCGGCACCGAGCGTCGTCGCCGCTTCCAGCGCGAGCGCACGGCCGGGCGTCTTCGCGGTCAGGAAGAACACGTGATCGAGCTCGCCCTCGCCGCACGCCTTCAGCAGCGGGAACACCGTGCCGACCGTCTTGCCGATGCCGGTCGGCGCTTGCGCCATCAGGCAGCGTTCGTCGCGCGCCGCGCGATAGACCGAGACCGCCAGCTCGCGCTGACCGCTGCGGAACTGCCCGTGCGGAAACGTCAGCGCACGCAGCGCCGCATCGCGGGCCGCGCGATGCGCGGTCTCGCGCTCGGCCCAGCCGACGAAGCACGCGCATTGCTCGGCGAAGAACGCGGCGAGCGCGCTTGCGCTCAGCGTCTCGGTCAGCACGGTCTCACGCTCCGACACGATGTCGAAATACACGAGCGCGACGTCGATTTCCGCGAGGCCGCGCGCGTCGCACATCAGGTGCGCATAGACCTTCGCCTGCGCCCAGTGCAGCGCGCGATGATTGGCCGGCATCGCGTCGAGGCTGCCGCGATAGGTCTTGATCTCCTCGAGCCGGTTGGCGACGGGATCGTAACCGTCGGCGCGCCCGCGCACGGTGAGCGTGTCCCACGTGCCGGTCAGCGCGATCTCGGTTTCGTAGCGCGCGCCGCGCTTCGACGTGACGGCACCGTGACCGGCAATGCCTTCGAGCGCGGTCGGCGCGGGCGTGAAGCGCAGGTCGAGATCGCCGCGCCGCGCGGTGAACTCGCACATCGCCCGCACCGCGACGACATAGCTCATGCGGACAGCCCCGCCGCTTCGGCCTGCGCGACACCGGCGCCGGCCCACTCGACATCCACGACGCGCACCGGCATGCCGTGCGCGATGCAGTACGCGAGCCAGCGCGTCTGGTTGTCCTGCAGCCGGTCGCCGGGGCCCTTCACCTCGATCAGTTCATAGCGCCGCTCGCCGGGCCAGAAACGGACGAGATCGGGCAGCCCCGAGCGGTTGCCGCGGATATCCGCGAGCAGGCGTGTGAACCACAACCGCAGGTGCTCGGGCGGCAGGCAGGCCAGCGCCTCGTCGAGCAGTGTGTCGGTCAGCACGCCCCAGAACACGAACGGCGATTGCAGCCCCATCTTCGTCGCGTAGTGCCGGCGGATCGTGTCGCGGTACGCGCCCGAATCGAGTTGCGCGAAACAGGCGGCGAACGCGTCGGTGCGGCGCACCGCGAAATCGGGTGCGTGCAGGTCGGCCGGGCCGCGCTGGAACGGGTGAAAGAACGCGCCGGGCACGGCCGCGAACACGGGCTCCCAGCACAGCAGCCCGAACAGCGAATTGATCAGCGTGTTCTCGACGTAGTGAACCGGCGCATCGGGCCGGGCAAGATGGTCGCGCACCGCAAATTCGACACTGACGAACGCGTCGGGGCGCGCCAGCACGAGCGTTTCGCGCGGCACGTCAGGCGCGCTGCCCGCGCGTTCGACCCGCTGCCCGAGACGGCGCTGCAGGCGCGGCAGCATCCGCTCGACGCGCTGGCGTTCTTCGTCGCTTTCGAAGCCGCCGCGCGCATCGAGCGCCAGCGCGAGCGCATCGTCGTCGCGTCCGCAGCGTTCGAGCACGCGAATGCGCCGGTGCCGGCTGCCCGGCCACGCGCTGCGCGCATACGCGTCGAGCGCGGCGGTCCAGTCGGCGCGGCGTTCGCAGGTCTGGCCGAGCGTGAACAGCAGCTTCGCGCGACGCGTCGCGAGCCACGGCTGCGCGCAGCCGACCGCGTCGATCGCCTGCAGCAGATCGTCGAACGGCAGGTCGTCGGGCCACGCATCCAGTGCTTCGCGGCAGGTCTGCAGCGCGAGATACGTATCGACGTCGTCGCGCTGCTGGAACGCGCGCGACGACGGCGCGAACGGCACGCTTTCATACTGGAACACGCCGAGATCGGCCAGCACGAATTCGCTCCAGTCGTGATGAAGATTGCCGAAGAACATCAGCCGCAGCCGGTCGCACAACGCGCCGACCGTCACGCGCAGCACGCGATCGTCGGCCTGCGCGCACCACGCGTCGAGCGGTTGCGCGACGTCGTGCGCGGGGCGCAACCGTTCGAGCCACTCGGGCTTGCGCTCACCCGCGTGCGCGGCGAGTGACGGGAACACCGTCAGCAGGTCGGCCTTGGTCGACAGCGCGAACAGTTCGTCGAGCGTGAGCGCGGGTGCCGGATCGACCCAGCCGAGTTCGACGAGCGGCGCGGCCGCGTCGAGCGTGCAGCCGATTTCGTCGTACACGAGCTTGCTCGCGCGGAACTCGGTGCCGCTGCGCATCAGCATCCGCACGAGCAACGCACGCGACGCTTTCGGCAGTTGCGCGAAATGCGCGAGAAACGCGTGTTCGCTCGCGTCGAACAGGTCGTCGTAACGCTCGCCGAGCCAGGCCAGCGCGCGTTCGAAATTGGTCAGGTAGTAAAACGCCGGGGGCGTCGGCGATGCAGGCGTCACGGGGATTGATCACTGTACGTTTGTACAGGTCCGAATCATATCAAATGTGACGACGAATGCCGCACGCTCCCGTGCCAACCGGCCGTCCCACCGGCCAGGTTCCGGTCAGAACTGGTAATTCACCGACATGTCGAACACGCCGTTCGTCGACTGCTGCGTGATCGGGCTGCGCCTTGCGCGGCCGACGAGCTGTTCGATCGCGCCGTCCATCGTCACGAACCAGTGCTTGTTGACGAACCAGACCATCGTCACGCCGGCGCCGAACGACTTCATCCCCGCGCCCGACGAATAGGCCGGCAGCCCCGAACGCGCGGCCGCTCCCGGGTTCACGCCGAACCAGCCGTTCAGGTAGCGCGAATCGGCGAACGACACGGTCGGCCCGGCGAACCAGAAGAACTGCTCGTTGCTGCCCGGCATCGGCATGTACGCGGAGAAATCGCCGACCCAGCCGTTCGAGCCGCCGATGCTGCGCCGCACATCCGCACGCAGCACGAGCGGGAAATCCTTCGAGATCACGTAGTCGGCCGCGAGCTTCATCACCGGCGCCGCGTTGATGTTGTCGAGCCCGTTCTGGTGGTCGAGATCGTCGGCCGAGCGGCGTCCGAGGTCATAGCCGACCGACAGGCTCACGCGCCAGTTGGGCCCGCGCAGCACGTTCGCGCCGAGCCCCTCGCCCGTCGACAGGAAGAACAGGTCGCGATAGCGCACGTCGAAATTCGGGCCGCCCATCACGCGATAGCGGTCGGAACCCGCGTAGCGCGGCTGCAGCGTCATCGCCGCGCCGACGCTGACCTGCCACGTCGGGACGGTCGGACTGAACAGTTTCTGCAGCGGGACGCCCGCCGAGTATTGCCATTCGCCGAGCGGCGAAGGGGTCTGCGCCGACGCGTCCCGGGCACCGGCCGCCGCCAGCGCGGCGAAGGCCGACAGGCCGGACACGAACCGGCGGGTGCCGGGCGACAACAACGGGCGGGCAACGGTCATCAAGGCGATCTCCGTCGGTTGCACGAAACGAACCTGAGGGAAAGCGCGTCGCGGCCTGATCGGCTGCAACGAGAGGCAGCCGACGGCGCGAACGTAGCGTGCGCTGAATTGTGAACATCCTACGCGACGCACGCGAAGCCGCAAAGCGCCCGTTGAGCACGGGCACTTTGCCGAATTCCGGTACGAACCGGCGCAGGGTTGCGGAATCAGAAACGCTCGACGTGATAGTCGCCCGCGAGCGCGGCCGGGCTGCGCTTCGCCATCATGCGCGAGAAGCCGTCCGCGAGACGTCCGAGCGCGAGTTGCTTCTGGCTCGCGTCCCAGTGCGTGTAGGTGTCGTAGGCGGCGTCGTCGAACGACACCGTGACGGCGACCGGGCGGCCGCTCGCGCGAAAGCCGATATGCAGCACGCCGCCCGGCAACTCCTCGATGTGATAGCGCAACGAACGCGACTCGAAATAGCGGCCGAGCACCTGGGCGATCGCGCGCTTGTCGGGCGATTGCACGTGAATGTCCATGATGGTCCTCCTTGCAGTGATCGCGCGGCCGGCCGGGGTTCGCTGTACCCGCCCGGCATCCGCATCGGCAGCGGCCGCGACGGCGGATCGCCCTGCGGCAGGCCCGGGAGCACGGGCGGATCGACGGGATCGTCGCGCTCGGGCAGCGTCGGGTCGGGATCGACGTCGGGCGTCGGCTCGGGACGGTGCAGCATGGATCGCGTGCTCATGTCACTCCTGCGCGGCGGCTCGCGCGTGTCGATTGGCACGGCGAGCGTGCGCAAGCAGCGTGCCTGCCCGGCGGGGCGACCGCGCACACGGTCAGGCGTCGCAAGCCGCCACACCCGCCACGGGGTGCCCCCTTCGGCGGCGCGCCGTGCCGCGAGCGCGAACGGATCGGACGGCGCGCATCGCGCGACCGGCGCCCGCCGTGCGCTTTCCGGCCCCGCGCAGACGGCGTGGTTCAGTTCGCGAACCTCGTCCTTCCCGTCGAACCCGCGCCGCTCGGGCCGATGAACCCGCGATTCGCGCTGCCATGTGTCGATACGTCGATACGCTCGCGCGCATCACTGAAATCGCCGCCGCACGCGTTCGCGTCGTAACGTATCCTGTCCCTGGGTTCATTCATCACGATGTCGTCTCGTCCACGCCGGCGGCGGGCGGGCCAAGTGTGCGCCCGCCCGGCCGGCTCGACGGCTGCAAGCGTCACGCCGTCCCGCGCTGCGCGGGCACGACGCTTGCACTCGTCGTTACCCGTAAGGAGGTTCGATCATGACCGTTTCCGCCCCCGGCCGCCGCGATGCCGTGTCACCGGCTGCCGGCCTGCTCTCTCAAGCCACGTCGCGCAAGCCGTCCGACGACAAGACGGAGGAACGTATCGACGAAGGGCTCGAGGAGACGTTCCCGGCCAGCGATCCGCCCGCCGTCGGCGGCGCGACCCGCATCGACCCCGCCAGGCCGTCCGGCGAACGCGAACGTCGCGCGCCCGACGCCCCGCCACCGCCCCGCGATCACGGCTGACGGCGGCACCCGGCCCGCGATGCGCGGCAGCGTCGCGCCGGGCCGGCCCAACCGGAGTGAACAGATGAAACGCATCGAACGTGCATGGCACGAAGTCAGCGGCGCCGCGGGCATCGCGGCGCTCGCCGCGATCGAGAGTGCGCTGGTCCTGGCAATCGTCGTGATGACGGGTGTCGGCCACTGAGCGTCGCTCGCGACCCGGCCGCGGCTGCCGCCGTGGAAGATGTACAAGCCGGCTGGCAAATTTCTCCGTGGCCCGGCCGCGCAGGCCCCGCCTGTGCCGATTGAACGCGGCACGCGTCCTGCTCCCGCATCGTCTCCCTCACGAAGGAGGCGTTCATGTATCGCGTCAACGAAATCATGTCGCGCGACGTGGTGTGCGTCGCGCCGACCGACACGATTCGCCATGCGGCCGAATTGATGCAGCGCTTCGACATCGGCGTGCTGCCGGTCTGCGACGACACCGGGCTCGTCGCGATCGTGACGGACCGCGACCTCACGGTGCGTGCGCTGTCGAACGGGCATGCGTCCGATACCCCGGTGAAGGTCGTCGCATCCGCGCCGGTGCAGTGGTGCGTGGAGGACGACGGCGTCGGCGACGTCCAGCAGCGGATGGCCGACGTGCAGTTGCACCGGATGCCGGTGCTCGATGCCAACCGCCAGATCGTCGGCATCGTGTCGCTGGGCGACATCGCGACACGCGCGGGCGGTCCGGCACGCGACGAACTGGCGAATACGCTCGAGGACGTGTCCCTGCCGCGCCGCCGCTGACCGGCCCCGCGTCAGCGACGCCGCCCCGCTCCGGCCGCCTCGCCGGCGCGCGACACGTCGACGATCACGCCGGCCAGCGTCGGCATGTCGACCGGCTTGCACAAATACGCATCGAAGCCGGCGGCCATCACGCGCTTCCGGTCCGCCGTGCCCGCATGCGCGGTCACCGCGACGACGGGCAGGCGCGTGCCGCCGTTCGGCAAATGGCGAATGTGGTCGAGCAGCCAGAAGCCGTCGCCGTCCGGCATCGCGAGATCGGACAGCACGACGCTCGGGTGCTGCCGCGCGACCACCTCGAGCGCGTCGTGCCCCGATTGCGCGGTCGACACCTGGGCGCCCAGCGTTTCGAGCGCCGCCGCGAGGCTCGCGCGCGACGTCGCATCGTCGTCGACCACCAGCACGCGCTGGCCGTCGAGCGCGACCGCCGTCGATGCTCCGCTCGGCCGCACCGGGTGGCCGGTCGGAGCGTCGTCGCCCCATCCGACCGGCAGCATCACGGTCACGGTCGTGCCGCGCCCGGCGCCCTCGCTCGCCGCCGCGACCTCGCCGCCGTGCAGCCGCGCGATGTTGCGCACGATCGACAGGCCGAGCCCGAGGCCGCGTTTCGCCGACGCGGATGCGCCTTCCGGCCGGTTGAACGTATCGAACAGATGCGGCAGGCGTTCCGCGGAAATGCCCATGCCCGTATCGGCGACCGACAGCCGCACGCGCGCGCCGGCCCGGGTCAGCGACACCTTGATGCGGCCACCCGGCGGCGTGAACTTGATCGCGTTCGACAGCAGGTTCGACAGCACCTGGCGCACGCGCTCGCCGTCCGCGGAAATCACGCAGTTGGACATCGCGCACTCGGTCGACAGTTCGAGCCCGTTCGCCTCCGCGGTCGTCGCGAGTTCGCGCACCGCCTCGTGCACGACGCGCACGAGATCGACGGGCGTGCGCTCGAGCCGCATCCGGCCTGTCGCGAGCGACGAGGCGTCGAGCAGGTCGCCGACCATCCGCGCCAGCGACCGTGCGCTGCGATCGATCGCGTCGATCGCCTGCCGCTCGAAGCCCTCGCCGTCGACGCTGCGCAGCACCTCGACCCAGCCGTAGATCACGTTCAGCGGCGTGCGCAGTTCATGCGACACGGTCGCCAGCAGTTCGTCCTTCAGCCGGTTCGACTCGTCGGCCTGCACGCGCGCGTCGCGGGCGCCGCGCAACGAACGCAGGTTGCGCCGCTCGTCGCGGCGGCGCTCGTGCGCCTCGCGCAGCGTCATCGACAGCCCGGTGCAGTTGCCTTGCGCGTCGACGATCGGCGCCGCCGCGAAGGTGGCGCGAAAGCGGCCGCCGTCGTGGCGCAGGCACAGGATGTCGAGCGGGCCGGCGGGCACGCGCAGGTTCGCGAACGACGCGGGAACCGGATGCTGTCGCAACCAGCGCGGCGCGATCAGCGTCGTGACGTCGTGCCCGATCACCGCCGCGGCATCGAAGCCGAACAGGCACCGCGCAGCCGGGTTCCAGCTCGTGATCCGCCGCACGGCGTCGACGCCGACGATCGCGTCGGGCGATGCGTCGACCACGCGGCGCAGCAGAATGTCGTCGAGCGAGCGCGCCGCGGGCGCCGGTTCGCGGCGCGGCGTGCGTGCGCCGTTTTCTTCGGCATCCTCGGCCCCGCGCAGCCGATCGTTTGCGAGCAGCGGCTTGACGACCATCACGAGCACGCATTCGACGAAACCGATCGCGGCGAAGGCGCCGGCCTGCGCGAGCAGCGCGGGCAGCGGCACCTCGCGCCACCCCAACGCGCCGATCACGACCACGCTCGCGGCGGTCGCGGCCAGGCCGCCGCCGAACGACGTCAGCCAGGCCGCAGCCGCCACACCGGCGTAGAAAGGCAGCTGCGCAAACGGTGCATGCACGCCGGCGACGTGAATCGCCCACGCCTGCAGCGCGGACGCCAGCCCGACGGCCAGCACGACCCATGCGCCCTGCCGAATCACTTCACGGATAAAGGTCCTCATCGTTCCCCTGCATCGCCCCGTCGAGCGTGCCGGGCGAGCCTATGCGTCCAAGCAAGACGCGTACCCGCAGCATGGCGCGCGGCGGCTTCGCGGCTCAGCCCGCGTGCACGCGCCGCCGCGTCGCGTCACTTGCCACCCTGCCGCGTTCGCACGGAACGCGGGGGCTGCCGATGTTCGATTTTTCATACGTGGGCTGAAAAAAAGCATCGACAGGCGGTGTCGGCTGCCGCCTGTCGGCATCGTGCCCCAGTGATCGCGTATTTCTTCGCTCATCGCACCGGACATTGGAAATTTCTAAATCGCGGCACCTTCCGTGCGGTTTCGCTGTCGATGATAGATATTGCAATGAAGGGAATGTGCGGTGCCGATTTTCAAAACGGCCCGCCGACGCCTATGGCTGAATCCGCAACCCGTCCGAAGCAACGCGCCGATGCACGCCGGCTGTCCGGCCGCTCCGCGGCGATGCGCACGCTGCTCGGCCGTATCGAGAAAATCGCTCCGACCCGCGCCAGCGTGATGATTGCCGGCGAAAGCGGGGTCGGCAAGGATATCGTCGCGCGCCGGCTGCACGACCTCAGCGTGCGATGCGACGGGCCGTTCGTGCCCGTCAACTGCGGCGCGATTCCGGCCGACATCGCCGAAGCGCAATTGTTCGGTCACGAGAAAGGCAGCTTCACCGGCGCGATCGCGCAGCGTGAAGGCTTCTTCGAAGCTGCATGCGGCGGCACGCTGCTGCTCGACGAGATCGCGGAGATGCCCGCGTCGCTGCAGGTGAAGCTGCTGCGGGCGCTCGAATCGAACACGATCGTGCGGGTCGGCGGCACCGAGTCGATTCCGCTCGACGTGCGCATCCTGTCGGCCACCCGCCACAATCCGGCCGAGGCCGTGCGCGACGGCCGGCTGCGCGAGGATCTGTTCTACCGTCTCGCCGCGTTCGCGCTGTATGTGCCGCCGCTGCGGCAGCGCAGCGGCGACGTCGAGGCGATCGCGCAGGAGTTCGTCGATGCGCTCAACGCGCGGCACCGCTCGCACAAGCGGCTGACCGACGCGGCGATCGCCGCGCTGCGCGCGTATTCGTGGCCCGGCAACGTGCGCGAACTGCACAACACGATCGAGCGGGCGTACATCCTCGCGGACGACGGCATCGATGTCGCGCTGCCGAAGTCGGCGATGTTGCCCGACCACACGTCGGACGACGCGATGGCGCTGCCGCTCGGCGCGACGCTGCACCACGCGCAGCAGCGCTTCATCGCGGCGACCTTGCAGCACTTCGACGGCAACAAGCCGCAAGCCGCGAAGGCGCTCGGCATCAGCCTCAAGACGCTCTACAACCGGCTCGCGCTGATGCGCGACGGCGGCCGCGCCTGAGCGTCGCCGCGCGTGTCGCACGCGGCGGCTCGGCCTGCGTCGCCCGCTGCAGGTCAGGCGACCTTGAACTGCCCGACCGTGGTTGCGAGCGCGTTCGCCTGGGTCTGCAGCGCGGTCGCGGCCGCGGTCGACTGTTCGACGAGCGCCGCGTTCTGCTGCACCATTTCGTCGAGCTGGGTGACCGCGCGGTTCACTTCCTGGATGCCGCGCGTCTGCTCGTTCGCCGCGTGCGTGATCTCGGAGATGATCGTCGTCACGTTGGCGACGTTCGACACGATCTCGCGCATCGTGTCGCCGGCCTGGCGCACCTGCCCCGACCCGGCCGACACGCTCGCCACCGTCGATTCGACCAGCACCTTCACCTCGCGTGCGGCCTGCGCGCTGCGTTGCGCGAGGCTGCGCACTTCCTGCGCGACGACCGCGAAGCCACGGCCCTGCTCGCCGGCACGGGCCGCTTCCACGGCCGCGTTCAGCGCAAGGATGTTGGTCTGGAACGCAATCCCGTCGATCACGCCGATGATGTCGCCGATCCGGCCCGATGCTTCCTCGATCTTCTCCATGGTCGACACGACGTCCGACACGACCACGCCGCCGTGCGACGCGATCCGCGACGCCGCGGCCGCGCGTTCGTCGGCCTGGCCCGCGGCGGCCGCCGACTGGCCGACCGTGGCGGTGATCTCTTCCATCGACGCGGCCGTTTCCTCGAGGCTCGCCGCCGCCGATTCGGTGCGCGACGACAGGTCCTGGTTGCCCGCGGCGATTTCGTTCGCGGCGGTGCGCACCGATTCGCTCGCGTCGCGGATCTGCCGCATCACGTCGTTCAGCTTGTCGACGAAGCTGTTGAACGAGCGCGCGATGTCGGCCACCTCGTCGCGGCCGTCGGCCGGCAGGCGCTGCGTGAGGTCGCCCGTGCCCGAGCCGATCGACGCCATCGCCTGGCGCACCTGCGACAGGCGGCGGAACGCGGTCGTGGTGATCGCGCCGACGATCAGCGACGCGACGCCGACGATCACCACCAGCGTGATCAGCGAAGCAGTCAGCAGCGAGCGCATCCCGGCCGTCGCTTCCGATTTGTCGAGGAGGACCAGCCCGTACCAGTCGGTGCCCGGCACGGCCTGTGCGCGCACCAGCTTCGCGTCGCCGCCGACGCGCACCTCGACCGGCGCGGCAGCCGAGGCCAGCGACGCGGCGCTCATGCCGCCGAGCTCGGGCGACACGTCGGCGACCGGCTTCAGCGTGAGCTTCGCGTCGGGATGCGCGACGACGTGGCCGCTGCTGTCGATCAACATCCCGAAGCTCGCGGGCGTCGGGTGGATCGACTTCACGTTCGCGATCACGCTGTCCATCGCGACGTCGGCGGCGACGACGCCCTTCAGCGCACCGTCGCGCAGGATCGGCACCGCGAACGTGACGACCAGGTTGCCGGTGCCCGCATCGACGTACGGCGGCGTGACGACCGGCTTGCCGGCCTGCGCGGCCTGCTTGTACCACGGCCGGCCGGTCGGGTCGTAGTCGGGCGGGATGCCGGTCGGGTCGGAGAAATGGAATACCTTGTCCGCGTAGCCCGCATAGACGTTCGTGAAGCCGCCGGCCGTGGCCATCTGCTTGAACACCGGCAGCGGATCGGGCGACAGCGCGGCGTCCTGCAGCGACGCGATCATCCGGCTCCGGGTCGCGACCCAGTCGCCGATGCCGACCACGTGGCCGCTCGCGACGGATCTCAGGTTGCGGTCGATCGCGTCGTCGTTGTACGCGTGCGCGATGAAATAATTGATCAGCGTGGTGGCGACGAGCGCGAATACGACGATGGCGACGCACGCGGCGAGTATGCGGGTGCGGATGGACGAGAACATGGCAACGACTCGGTAAGGGAGCGCGAACGCCCGGTGGACGATTTCACCGGGTAAACGGCATTCGCGCCGCTTACTTGAGGCCGTTGTGTCAATTCGATTAAACGGATGAATAGCGGCGCGGCCGGCGCGCAAGCGCGTTGCCGGTGCGCATGCGTGCAGCGGTTGCCCGTGCCGGAGGCACGCGCGGCGGTCACGGACCTGCCGCTGTCACGAGGCGCCGCCGGCGCCGGTCGCGCCGATCGCCCCTTACAGACGGTGGCCGGTACTCGTATCCGGCTCCTTCTGCGGCGTACTGGCCGATGTGTCGCGCTCGAGTTCGTCCTGTCTGCGCATCCGTTCGCGCAGGTGGCGGATCGCGAACACGTGGATGTAGTCGTGCACGCGGGCATCGGACGACAACGCACGGACTTCGTCGTCGAGCATCGTGCGCAACTGGTCGGCACCGATCGCGCGCTGTTGGGCGACGGCCTTCAAAGCATCAAGCAGATTGTCCTGTGACATCGACGGGCTCCTGACGGTCGAGGAACGAAAGGAAAAAATGACGCTACCGGAAGATTAGAGGCTGGACGGCCGCCCGGCGTACGATGCGCCGAAGCGTGTTTGCGCGCGATCAACGGCACCTTGCGTGCCGCCGCGCCGATCCGTCGCTGGATCGGCCCGTGCGCAGGATTCGCGGCGCACATGCCCGCGAACGACTGGAAGGATTGCCACGCCACCCCGAGGCGCGGCACCGCCGTTCGCGCGGACGATCAACCGCCGCGCAACGCCGATGCATTGGGAAACTTAGACCGGCCGAAATCCTGCGTCAAGCGACACGCGCCGGCCGCGATTCGTCGGTTCGAATGCACCGAACCGGGGCGCCGGGCATCACGCGCGGGCTCGCCGCGCGCAGCAGCCGCCGCTCGTCGGCCCCGCGTGTCAGCGGATTCCGATACCTCGCACGCAATGTCTGACAGCGACTTCGGCACGCGCCGATTGGCAGCGCGGTCTCTCCGGTGGATACTGATGTCATGAACGATGCGTTCATACCCGGTCATCGCTCAGCCGGCCATCGAGCCGGCGCGCGGGGTCGGGCGCAGGGAGACCCATCATGACATCTCGCAATTTCCCGATGCGGGACGGACAGCGGCGCGCGCGCATGCTGTCCGCGCCCGCCGTGCCGGGCGCACTCCGTCCGCCAGAGGATCTCGACAGTTTGCTCGCGCTCGCGCGCGAATCGGGCTTGCTCGTCACGCTCGACGGGCAGATCGGCCGCGAAAAATACCAGAGCGTCGCGGGGTCGGTGCTCGCGTTGCAGCGGTTCGCCGCGGCCCTCTGCGCGCGGGCCGGCGCCGACGCACCGGCCGTCGTGAGGCCGCGCCGCAAGACGCGCCCCGGCTGGCCGAGGCTGCGCAATCGCACGCCGGGCGGACGCGGCCATCTGCATGGCGTGCGTCGCCGCGCCCGCGTCTGCCGCGGCGCCTACCGCCGGCACGACCTGCGAGCGCCGCGCGCCGCGTAACGGCCTGGACGCAGCCGGCGCCGCACGCAGCCGCGTGACGGCGGCGACGGTCGCGTCACCCATCCGGCACCGGCCGCCGCGCGCCGAGCGCGCGCGACAGCGCATCGGATGCCGCCATCCACACCGATTCGCCATCGCGCGATCGCGTGCGTCACGCGCCGTTCCACACGGCAACATCGACGAAGACAATACCTGCGAGGAAAAGAGGCTGCACGGGGCCAGGAAAGCGGACGGGGTGCGATGCACCCCGCCCGTTGTCCAAGGCAGCCGCCGGCTGCCTACCCTCGTGCCAGAGAGTTCTTGATCGGCCAATGCGCCACGCGCTGCGCGGCACGGCTCTGGAAATCGGTTGAATCGCAACAGCGTCGGACACCCGCCGGTTCGCGCGGTTCCGGGCCAACGTGTCGAAACGTGTCGAATCGCGGCGTCGTGTCCGGACGACAGGCAC
The DNA here is from genome assembly GCF_905339595.1 of Burkholderia sp. BCC1977. Classification (NCBI taxonomy): domain Bacteria; kingdom Pseudomonadati; phylum Pseudomonadota; class Betaproteobacteria; order Burkholderiales; family Burkholderiaceae; genus Burkholderia; species Burkholderia sp. BCC1977. The sequence continues at coordinate 112,352 of NZ_CAJPGQ010000014.1, read as the reverse complement.
CTTCGCCAGGACGGATGCTGTGTGACAGTCTCACGCTTCGCTCAAGGCGTTTCTGATGCAGATCAACGAAAGGCCGCTTCGGCCCCGTCACGGCGCGATCTTCATGCCGCGTCGCGCACGAGCAGCACCGGTACCTGTGCGAGATGCGCGACCCGGCGCGCGACGCTGCCGATCAGCCAGGCGGCGATGCCGCGCCGCCCGTGCGTGCCGACCACCAGCAGTTCCGCATGCCAGTGCACCGCGTCGCGCATCAGCGCATGGGCGACGTCGTCGCTGGTCGGACGGGTTTCGACGACGCCGCGTTTGGTCGGGTTCCCCGTTGCATGGAACAGCGGGCCGATCCGCGAAAGCGCATCCTCGCCCTCCGCGCGGTAGGCATCCTCGAGCGCGCGCACCGGCACGAGATCCGTCAGACGAACCGCGCGATCGACGACGTAGGCCGCGTACAGCAGCGTCGTCGGCACCGCGAAGCCGAGCCCGACACGCACCGCGTGCAGCGACGGCTCGCTGCCGTCGACCGCGAACATCAGGCGCTGCAGCGGCCCTTCCGATGGCCGCGCATAGTCGGCGGGCACGATCAGCAGCGCGCAGCGTGCGCGCGCGGCCAGCGTGTCGGACACCGCACCCTCGACGAGCCGCAGCAGCCCATGGTGCGGATTGGCGCCGACCACGAGCACGTCGGCGCGCCAGGCCGACGTGTCGTTCGCGAGCGCATCGGCCACCGTGCCGCCCGTGACCGCGGTATCGATGATCACCTGCTCGATCGTCGCGCCGCTGCCGGCATACAGTGCGGCGATGCGCTCGAGCGCCGCCTGTGCTTCGCGCGCCATGTCTTCGCGCGCCGACGTCAGCAGCGCGTCGACACGCGGGATGTCGGGCAGCACGAGACGCGGATTGTCGATCGCGCAGACGATGCGCACCTGCATGCCGGGACGCAGCAGCGCGCGCGTGTAGCGCGCGGCGGACAGCGACTCCGGCGTCAGGTCGACGGCCAGCGAGATCCGCGCGAGCGGCGGGATGGTCGGGGTGGATTGCATGGCGAAGGCCTCCTTGCGGACGCGTCGTCGCGGACGACGACCGGAGCTTCGCGCGGGCGGCGGCGTGCGGCGGACGGACCCGCGACCGACGCGGTCGCGGGAATCGGCGGACGGCCACGCGAAGCGCGGACAAGCGATTCAGACAGCATATGTCGTCCGGCCCGCACGTGCATGATCGCGATCAATACCCGTGCGGGGCGCGCCGTGCCGCGCGCGCAGGTACGGCGCGCGGCGCGGCGACTTTCGACTTTCGACCTTCGGCCGGTTTGCTTACGACTTGGTCGATGCGGGCGCGCCCGCGCGGTTCGCATAGAACACCGCGTATGCGATACCGAGCAGCACGATCCACACCGGGCCGATCACGAGCGCGACGCGCGTGTCCGGCGTGAACGCCATCAGCACGACGACCAGCGCCAGAAACCCGAGCGCGACGAACGAGCCGAGCGGATAGAACGGCACGCGGATCGGCAGGCGCGCGATCTTGTCGGCCGACAGCGTGCGGCGAAAGCGCATCTGCGCGATCAGGATCACGCACCAGGTCCAGATCGCGCCGAACGTCGACACCGACGTCAGCCACGTGAACACGTGCTGCGGCGCGAGATAGTTGAGCAGCACGCCGATCAGCAGCAGCGCGACCGACACGGCCACGCCGTACACCGGCACACCGTGGCGGTTCACGCGACCCAGCATGGCCGGCGCCTGGCCCTGCTGCGCGAGGTTGTAGAGCATCCGCGCGGTGCTGAACAGGCCGCTGTTGCACGACGACAGCGCAGCGGTCAGCACGACGAAGTTGATGATGCCGGCGGCAGCCGGGATCCCGAGCCGCGAGAACGTCATCACGAACGGGCTGCCCTGCGTGCCGATCTGATCCCACGGATAGAGCGACATGATCACGAACAGCGCGCCGATGTAGAAGATCAGCACGCGCCAGAACACCGAGTTCACCGCCTTCGTCAGCGATTTCTCCGGGTTGCGCGCCTCGCCGGCCGTAAGGCCGAGCATTTCGACGCCGAGATACGCGAACATCACGATCGGCAGCGCGCCGATCACGCCGTCGATGCCGTTCGGCATGAAGCCGCCATGGGCCCACAGGTTCGAGATGCCCGTCGCGACGCCGCCGTTACCGATGCCGAACGCGATCATGAGCCCGCCGCCGATGATCATCAGCACGATCGTGACGATCTTGATCAACGCGAACCAGAACTCGAATTCGCCGTACAGCTTGACCGCGATGAAGTTCACCGCGCCCATCGCCGTGAGCGCCGCGAGCGCCCAGATCCAGTTCGGCACGCCGGGGAACCACATGTGCATGTAGACGCCGACCGCGGTGATTTCCGCCATGCAGGTGACGATCCACACGAACCAGTAGGTCCAGCCGGTCAGGTAGCCCGCGAGCGGGCCGAGGTAGTCGCGCGCATAGCGGCTGAAGGCGCCCGCGACCGGATTGGTGATCGCCATTTCGCCGAGCGCGCGCATGATCAGGAAAATCGCGATGCCGCCCAGCAGGTAGGTCAGCAGGATGGCGGGGCCGGCCGTGCGGATCGCGGTGGCCGAGCCGAGGAACAGGCCGACGCCGATCGTCGCGCCGAGCGCCATCAGGTTGATGTGCCGCTCTTCCAGCGCGCGGTGCAGCTGGTCTTCTGGTTGTTTCAAGTCCGTCTCCTGGCAGCCGCGAACGGGCCGCCGTCATTGTCGATGTCAATGCGCGACCGTTCATGCCGATACCGGCAAACCGAAAACGAAAAATCCCCGCCGCCGTTTTCCGGATGAAAAACGTTGCGGATACCGCGTCACTCCGATTGGAATTGCCGTTGATTATCGACATTTTCCGGAACAATCCGGAAAACGGATCGGGCCTTTCACGGAATACGCCCGTGCGGCCCGTGCGACGCGGCTGTGCACGTGGCGGGCGGCAACGGGATCAATCGCTTTCGGCGCGAACGAACGCGCGTCGAATGTGCGCAATCAAGCGCACGCAATATGCAGGCGGGATTATAAGAATAATCAGACGTTTCGCGCCAGCCGGTTTTCACGCGAATGAGAAGCGTGAAATCGGCGGCGGAATCGGAACGTGCGCGGAATCCCGCGCACGCTTTATTTCGACAGCGTCGCGCGCACCGTATATTCGCCTTCGAGCGCGGTGCCGTGGTCCGGCCGCACGAAATACCGCGACGCATCGAGGTCGGCCGGCAGCGGCTCGACCGGATAGCCGTGCTTCTCCCACGCGTCGAGGCCGCCCTTCAGCGCCTTGATGTTGTGGAGCATCTTCTTGCGCTGCATCTTCCCGATCAGGCGCTTGGCCGTGGCCTCGTTCGGGCACACGCAATACACGACGATCGGCCGCTTCAGCAGTTCCGGATCCAGCAGGTCCGGCGAATCGAGATCGACCGGCACCGCACCGGCAATCCGGAACGGCTCGCGTTCGCGAATCGCGCGCGGCCGCGCATCGAAGATCAGCGGCGGTTCGTTCGACGTCATCATTTCGACGAGCTGCGGCGGGGAAATGCGCACCTGCGCGAGGTAGCGGCGGAACTGCACGCGGCGCACCCAGCGGTACAGCACGAACGTGATGAAGATCGCGAGGAACGCGTCGAGGATCGTGCCGCCGCTCGCGCGGACCCACAGCACGAACTGGACGATCTGGTCATGCACGGCCGCGCCGCCGATCAGCCAGAACGCGGCCCACAGCGACGCGCCGGCCAGATCCCAGAACAGGAACACGCCGATGCCGATCGCGGTCGTGCCGAGCAGCGGCGCCGACACGAGACCGAGGCCCGGCAGGAATTTGGAGAGGACGAGCAGCGGTGCGCCGTATCTTTCGAACACATTGCGCGCGAAGCGCAGCGTGGTGTCGAGCGACAGCGAGAATCGCACGAGCCCGTTCAGCAGGCGCCGGCCGCGCGTGCGGCCCATGAAGAACCACAGCGAATCGGCGAGCATCGTCGCGCCGATCGCCGCCGCGAACATGCTTACCCAGGACGCCTGCCCCATCGCCGCCATCGTACCGCCGAGAATCAGCATCGGCACGGCCGGCACCGGCACGCCGAGCTGCGTGATCAGTACGCTCGCGAACACGGCCCACGGGCCGAGCGACGAGGGAATCGCAATGGGAAAGTGCCACACGGCGGCGCTCCTGGAAGACATGCGGACCGTGCGACGGGGGCGGCCGTCGATACGGCTGGCAGCGACCGCCGCGGCACGTCCGCGGCCGATCCTGCACCACCGTGCATTCTAAACGGGTTTGGCCGGGACCGCGCGGAACGGCTGCCGCCGGAGGCGGCGCGGGACGGCCGGCGTGGCGGCCGGCACGCTCACGCGTCGGGGCGCTGCGCGAGCCCCGCCACGTATTCCGCGTACTCGGGGAACGCGGCGGCCAGCGCCGTCGCGTCCGCGAGCTCGAATTCCGCAAACTCGAACCCGGGCGCGACCGTGCAACCGACGAGCGCGACGTGCTCCGGCGACGCGCAGCGCGCACCGAACCAGCGTCCGGCCGGCACGACGGCCTGGAACACGGTGCCCGGATGCGTGAGCGGGTTGCCGAGCCGGTGGATCGTCAGGCCGTCGTGCTCGTCGAGCACCCACACCTCGAGCGGATCGCCCGCGTAGAAATGCCAGACCTCGTCGGAACGGATCCGGTGCCACGACGAATACGCGCCGTCGCACAACAGGTAGTAGATCGCGGTCGACGCGGCGCGCGGCGCGCCGTCGGCCGGACGCACGACCGTATCGGCCGCGCGGTAGGTTTCCCGGAAATAGCCGCCCTCGGGGTGCGGTTGCAGATCGAACTGGTGAATCAGGTCGGCGGCGGAGATCGGCATGGCGGATGACGTCGGTGAATGAGTGAACCGGACACACGACGCACGGCCTGGCTCGATCGACGATGCGATCGGCCGACGTCGCGTGCCGCTGCGTCGATCGCCGCGGCCATGCACGCGGCGACTGAATCGCGCGCGGCACCCGCGCGCGGCGATGAAGCGAACACCGGTCGATGCTGCCAGAAGTGCGGGCCACGATGCAACCGGCGCTACGCGACAACGCCGTAGCGGCGCACCGTCCGCGCGGCACGTCGATTGATGCGATCGATGCAACGGACGCACCGCGGCACCGGTCATCGTGCCAGCCTGCGCGCAACCGCCCCCTGCCCACCGCCGCTCACACCTCGGCGCCGCACCGCCCCGTCACGCGGTGGCCGCCGCGGCCGGCTCGTCGTGCCGCACCAGCAGCACGGGCCGGTCGGCCGCGCGCAGCAGCGATTCCGCGACACTGCCGAGCAGCAGCCGGCGCAGGCCGTGCCGCCCGCTCGTCCCCATCACGATCAGATCGGCGCCGGCCTCGGCCGCCGTGCGCATCAGCACCACGGCGATATCCTCGCCGTACGCGTCGAGCGCGCGCACGGTGCCCGGCACGTGCCGCTGCGCGAGCGCCGCTTTGGCGTCGTCGAGCACGGGCGTCGCCGCATCGGTTGCCGCCGCGTCGCCGTCTCGTTCGGCCGCAAAGCCCGCATCGACGTCGACGAGCTGCGGCCGGTGCTCGACGACATACGCGCACGTGACCTCGCCGCCGGATGCCGCCGCGATCCGGATCGCCTCGTTCAGCGCGAGACGCGCACTCGGGCTGCCATCGAGCCCGACGAAAATCCGCTTGTACATGGTCCACCCTCCGACCGGGCACCCGTCGCGCATCGCGCAAACGACGTACCCGTCACCGCAAGCCGGCCCGATGCCGGCTCGCCTGCCGAACAGTCTGCCCCACGTGCCGACGCGCCCGTTGACGCGCGTCAAATGCGGCCGGGACGCCCGCTGCCTCGCCCGGCTATCTCATTTTTGGCTGACCCTATTACAAAAAACCTGTAAAACGCGCACAATTTCATATTGAAAATAGACGTCGCACGCGGCCGGTGCGAGTTTTTCCCGGTTTTGCCGCGCTGCCCGAGTGCCACGGGCGGCCCCGACACCAGAATGGCCATCGAATGACCGCCAGTGGAACCCCGTCGCGTGACGCCCGAGGGCCCACGCGTTTCCAGACCATGTTACGCCAGCCGCTCGCGGCCGGCGTCGTTACGCTGTTCGCTGGCGCGGCGCTGTCGCTCTGCGTCGCGCTGCTCGTTCGCGAGCAGTGGCAAGGCGCCGTCCATACGCGCTTCGAACGCCGCACGACGCACGTGACGGCGATGCTGCGCCACGAGCTGCAAGCCAGCGTCGCCGTGCTCGAAAGCGCGCGCGGCGCGTTCGCGCTCGCGCCGCAGATGACACCCGAGCAATGGCGCCGGTATGCCGACACGCTCGACCTCGACAGCGGGCGTTCGCCGATCCGCCAGCTCGGCTATGCCCCGCTGTCGCCCGCGACCCGCAGCGCCCTCGCCGGCCACGCGCCGATGCCGGCCGGCCCGCTCGCGGTGAGCACGCTCGTTGCTCCGGTGTCGAACTCGGCCGGCGTGCGCTTCGGCGTGCCGGATCAGGCACCGCTGGCGCGCGCGCTGCGGACCGGCGATGTCGCGCTCGGCATCCATCCGGCCGACGACGATACGTCCCGCGATGCGCGCACCCTCACGCTTTTCGTACCCGCGACGGCTTCGTCGCGCATGGCCGTCGCGCTGGCCGGCGCCCATGACATCGGCGCCGACGGCGTGCTGTTCGCGGAAGTGAGCCCGAATCGCCTGGTCGAACGCGCGCTCGACGCGGAACGCGGGCTCGACCTGCGGATGAGCGCCGGCGACGATCCGCACCCGATCGCGAGTGCCGAGACGACGACCGACGAGGCCTCCGCCTCGCCCGACCTGCTGCGGCGCACCGACCAGTTGAATTTCGGCGGAACCGTGCTGACGCTCGCCTATTCCGCGGACGGCCGCCCGAGCGCGACCGGCGCGCAGCGCGCGGCCGGCACGGTGCTCGCCGCGGGGCTGATCGCGTCGTTCGCGTTCGCGGTGCTCGTCCATGCGCTGCTGCGCGGCCGCGCCGGCACCGCCGATACCGGCGCCAGCAGCCGCGGCATCCTGAACGAGGCGCGGATGATGGGCATCATCCGTTCGTCGATGGAAGCGATCATCACGATCGACGAGAAGCAGACGGTCGTGATCTTCAACCCGATGGCCGAACAGGTATTCGGCGTGTCGGCGATGGAGGCGATCGGCGCGCCGCTGTCGCGCTTCATCCCCGAGCGGTTTCGTGCCGCGCATGCGAAGCACGTCGACCAGTTCGGCGTGACGGGCGTGTCCGAGCGGCAGATGGGCCGCCAGCGGGTGCTGTTCGGGCTGCGCGGCAACGGCGAGGAATTCCCGATCGAGGCGTCGATCTCGCAGATCCGCGATGCGTCGGGCAAGCTCTATACGGTGATGCTGCGCGACATCACCGAGCGGCAGCGCGCCGAGAATGCGCTGAAGCAGTCGCGGGAGGAGCTGCGCGAACTGTCGGCGAACCTGCAGAACGTGCGCGAAGAGGAAAAGACCCGCATCGCGCGCGAGCTGCACGACGACCTCGGCCAGCAACTCACCGCGCTGAAGATGGACCTGTCGGTCGTCGAGCAGCAACTGCGCGCGCCGGGCCATGCGCAACCCGGCTCCGACGTGCTGTCGCACCTGCAGGGCATGCGCCGGCTGATCGACGCGACCGTCGCATCGGTACGGCGCATCGCGGCCGACCTGCGCCCCGTGATGCTCGACGATCTCGGCCTCGTCCCCGCGATCGAGTGGCTGGCGAACGACTTCACGAATCGCTACGGCATCGACGTCGAACGCCACATCGAAACGGGCGGGCTCACGTTCACCAGCGCGGGGGCGACTACCCTGTTCCGGATCGTCCAGGAAGCGCTGACGAACGTCGCGCGCCATGCGGATGCGACGCGCGTCGCACTGCGGCTCGACATCGAGGACGGCTTCTGCGTGCTGCGCGTCGCGGACAACGGCCGCGGCGCGGCACCGGGCGGCAGCGCCCACGAGGACAAATCGTTCGGCCTGATCGGCATTCGCGAACGCGCACACATGCTGGGCGGCAGCGTGACGATCGACACCGCGCTCGCGCGCGGTTTCTCGATCACCGTCGCCTTCCCGCTCGGCACCGTTCAACAGGAAACCACCCTCACATGATCAAGGTGCTCATCGCCGACGACCATACGCTCGTGCGCGACGGTCTGCGGCACATTCTCCAGAACGCCACCGGTTTCGAAGTGGCCGGCGAAGCGTGCGACGGCGCGTCGACGATCGCGCTCGTGCGTTCGACACCCGCGCAGGTGCTGGTGCTCGACCTGTCGATGCCGGGCCGCAACGGCGTCGAACTGATCAAGCAGATCAAGGACGAGAAGCCCGCGCTGCGCGTGCTCGTGCTGACCATGCACGCGGAACAGCAATACGCGGTGCGCGCGTTCCGCGCCGGTGCATCGGGCTATCTGACCAAGGAAAGCGCGAGCGCCGAACTGGTCGGCGCGGTGACCAAGGTTGCCTCGGGCGGCGTCTACGTGAGCCTCGCGATGGCCGAGCAGTTCGCGCAGAGCCTGAACGAGCCGGCCGAGACGCTGCCGCACCAGCGTCTGTCCGATCGCGAGTTCGACGTGTTCCGCCGGATCGCCGCCGGGCAGACGCTGACCGAGATCGCGCAGGCGCTGTGCGTCAGCGCAAAGACGGTCAGCACGTACAAGACCCGGATCCTGGAAAAGATGCAGATGCCGCACGAAGCGGCGCTGGTCCGCTACGCGATGCGGCACAAGCTGCTCGACGAAACCGACGACGTCTAGGCCACCGGAACGGCGAACCGCGCCGGCCGCGCGACGCGCAGGCCGGCCTGACGCTGCTCAGGCGCCGCTCAGCCGTTGCTCAGCCGTTACTTCGCCGGCACCGGGCAGGCCAGATCGCCTTCCTCGCAGGACAGGTAACCCTTCAACGTCTCGTTGCGCGTCTTGGTCAGATCGTCGAGGCAGGTCGACACGACCATCGGATGCACGCTGCCGCCTTCGGCGTTCGCGCTGGAGAAGCTGCATTCGGCATCGCGGTAGGCGATCCACGCGCGCTGCGCGTTTACGAGCCTCTCGGCGAGCGGCTTCGCATCGCGCAGCCGCGCGGTAACCGCCTGGTAGGTGCGGTTCAGCTCCGCGTCGGATTTCTTGTACGCGCGATCGGCACACGCCGTCAGCGCCGCCTGATCCGTCGCGTCCGCACAATTCGCCTGCGCATGGGCAACGTTCGCCGTCAGCGCCAGCGCGCCGCACAGCAGACCGGTCAAGACACGCATGGATGCTCCTGGTTTGTTGTTCGTTGAATTCGTGGAACCCGGTGCCGGTTGCCCTGCCGCGCCTCGGCGCGCGGCGACACCGTCCGCGATGCTAGCGCACGTGCGGACGGTTGTCAGCCGGCGCCTTGCATATCGGCCCCGCACGCCTACACTGAGAAATCAGTACGCCGTTCAGGCTCGCTATCGCACGCATCCCGTCTTCGCTTCCGCCGCATTCTTCAGCGCATTTCGCGTTCGCGACACCGAGCGGGCCTGACGTTTCGTCAGCCGGTTTCCTCCGCCCGGCACAACGCGCAAGCGCCGTCGCTCACCTGGAGGAAATCATGAGCTATCACCTGGAAGGCCGTCTGCTCGAGGTCTGCAACTGTCGTGTACTGTGCCCGTGCTGGATCGGCGAGGATCCGGATTTCGGCGTCTGCGACACCATCGTCGCATGGCATGTCGACCAGGGCACCGTCGACGGCATCGACGTCGGCGGCAACACGATCGCCGCGGTATGTCGCGTGCCCGGCAACATCCTGCAAGGCAACTGGACGGCCGCGATCTACGTCAGCGACACGGCGTCCGACGCGCAGGAGCAGGCGCTGCTCAAGGTCTATACCGGCCAGGCCGGCGGCCCGATCGCCGAGCTCGCGAAACTGATCGGCAAGGTGGTATCGGTCGAGCGTGCGCCGATCCGGTTCGATGTCGTCGGCGCCCGCGGCACGCTGTCGATCGGCACCGACTACCACGCGGAACTCGAGCCGTATCTCGGTCCGAGCGGCGCGCAGACGACGCTGACCGACACCGTGTTCTCGACGGTGCCCGGCGCGCCCGTGTTCGTCGGCAAGGCCCCCGTCTACCGGTCGAAGAACGCGGCGATCGGCATCGACGTCGATCTGAAGGATCACAACGCGCTGCAGAGTACGTTCATGTTCGACGCGTGAAGCGCGATCGCGCCTGAACGATCATGGCCGCGCGGCTGCACCGGCGCCTGTTTCCGTTCGTGCTCGCGAGTCTCGTCGGGTTCGCCTGGGTCACGCTGTGGGCGTGGACGCGCAGCCCGTACGGACGCTATCTCGCGCACGGCGACGACGCGGCGTCCTTGCCGTTCAGCACGCTGTGCCGCGCGCTGCCGGGCGGTGCGTGGTGGCTGCCGGCCGTGTTCGACGCGGCGGCCTGGACGCTGATGATCCTCGCGATGATGCTGCCGACGACGCTGTCGCTGTTCGACACGTTCGCGCGCGTCGTCTCGGACCGCCCCGACCGGGCATGGCTGCTCGCACTCGTCGGCCTCGGTTACGTGGCTGCGTGGAGCGGCTTCGGTCTCGTCGCACACGGCCTGCACACGCTGCTGCTGACGGGCATCGCGCACGTGCCGGCGCTTGCGTGGCGCGGCTGGCTGATCGGCGCGGCCGTCTTCGCGCTCGCCGGCGCGTTTCAGTTCAGCGGGCTGAAGGCGCGCTGTCTCGACCGGTGCCGCACGCCGCTCGGTTTCGTGATCGGCCGCTGGCGCGGCCGCACGCCGTTGCGGCACGCGTTCGCGCTGGGCGCCAGTCACGGACTCTTCTGCGTCGGGTGCTGCTGGGCGCTGATGCTGCTGATGTTCGTCGTCGGCGCCGGCAGTCTCGGCTGGATGCTGTCGCTTGCCGCGCTGATGGCCGTCGAAAAGAACGCCGTGTGGGGGCGGCAACTCACCGCGCCGCTCGGCGTCGCGCTGTTCGGCGCGGCCGTGCTGATCGTTGCCGGTCACGCGTGAGGCCCGCGATGCGCCCGCCCGCCTCTGCATTCGCGTCGCACGTGCGTCCCGGCGTGCGCGTCGCCGCGCTGACGTCGGTCGCGATGCTTGCGTTTGCATCGAATTCGCTGCTGTGCCGGCTCGCGCTGCAGGGCGGACGGATCGATGCGGCCAGCTTCGGCAGCCTGCGCCTCGTGTCGGGCGCGCTGATGCTCGCGATCGTCGCGCGCGCCGGTGCGCGGCGGCCCGCCCAGCCAGCGGACTGGCCCGCGGCGGCGATGCTGTTCGCGTATGTCGCGTGCTTCTCGTTCGCCTACCTGACCGTCAGCGCCGCGACCGGCGCACTGATCCTGTTCGGCGCGGTGCAACTGACGATGTTCGCGGCTGGATGGCGCGCCGGCGAACGGTTCGCTCCCGCGGGCTGGGCCGGATTCGGCGCGGCGCTGGGCGGGCTGCTGTACCTCGTCTCGCCGGGGCTGGCCGCACCGTCGCCGAGCGGCGCTGCGCTGATGACGGCCGCCGGCGTCGCGTGGGGCATCTATTCGATACGGGGCCGTCGACCGGCCGATCCGGTCGCCGCGACCGCCGGCAATTTCCTGCGGGCCGCGCCGATGGCACTCGCCTTGAGCGCCGCGCTCGCCGCCCGCATTCACCTGACGCCGGCCGGCGCCGCGCTCGCGTTGCTTTCCGGCGCACTGACGTCGGGCATCGGTTACGTGATCTGGTATGCCGCGCTGCGGCACCTGACGGCGATGCGCGCCGCGGCGGTCCAGTTGTCCGTGCCGCCGATCGCCGCATGCGGCGCCGTGCTGTTTTTGTCGGAACAGCCGACCTGGCGGCTCGCGCTCGCGTCGGCCGCGATCCTCGGCGGTGTCGCTGCCGTGCTCGCGAGCCGTGCCCACCACGCGGACGCCCGCTCGTGATGGCGAACGGCTGCACGGCGCGCGCCCCTTCTCATTCGAGGCCGTGGAAATGAAAAACCCGCGCACGAGTGTCGTGCGCGGGTTTCGGGGAAGCCACTTCCGGGACACCCGTCGCGGGTGTCCACCGGCTTAGTGACCGAAGTACACCGACGAGCGGTCGGCTACCGCCGGCACGGTCACGCGCTGGCCCGACTGCGACGTCGCGACCGGGTTCGAGCCGTAGCCCGTTGCGTCAGCCTGCGCACCGGTGTTCTGTGCCGCGGCGATCTTGGCCTGTGCGGCCTGGATGTTTTCCGGATAGTTGATCCAGTCGTTCGGGTTGTAGCCGGCCTTTTCGAGCTGGACCAGCTCGGCACGCACTTGCGCGCGCGTCAGCGGCTGCTGGTTCGATTGGGCGAACGAAACGACCGGTGCGGCCACCAGAGCGGCCAGTGCAACTGCCTTGATCAGCGATTTCATGATGCGTTACCTCCAGATTGTTTTGTCAGGCGCTTCGGACTCGGTAGTCGTTGCGCATGAGTGAAAGTCTAGGCGGCTCGGCTATCAGGGTAAATACTTAAATCGCTAATTCTCTGTTGACCGAATCCGTACAATTGCGGCGCATTCGGCTGAATCATCAGATGATTATGATCGCATCCGCACTCAATCGTGCTGCGACCCGCTTCGGGCATGCCCAGCCTGGGCGGACAGGCCATCGGGCCTGGGCATCCGCCCCCTGCGGCTGCCGCGATTGCCCGTCCGAAACATCACCGGACCCGATCGGCCTCCACGGCCCCCACCGACAGGTCGAACAGCAACGCCTTGAGGCAAATCCGGTCGGCGGCGGCGATTTCGGTGAAAGCCGCGTGATGAAGCGTCCAGCCCGGTGTCGCCGGATCGGCGTGCACCGCGCGCACCGTGCTGTCGAGCGTCAGCAATGCGATACGGTCTCCGTCCGTGTATGGCAGTTGCACGCGCAACGGCTCGCCGGCCGCCGCGAGCGGCCGGTCGAGCGTGATCGACAGGCCGTTCAGGCTGAGATCGTGCACGATTCCGATGCCGTCGACCTGAGCCCGCCCGCCCGTGCAGCAGGCCGCGATCCGCACCGGCACGCGCGGCTCCGCGCGCGTGCGCAACCGATCGACGAAGCCCGGCGGCGAAAGCACCATGAACGGCGCGGCGCCCGTTTTTTGCACCGCTTCGACCGTCGCACCGAAGCGCGACACCGCCGAGCGGCCGATCGCGACCGCCTCGACGTCGTCGCCGCGGGCGAAATCGAGCACGACGGCCGGCTGCGGCTCGACGAACAGCGCGCCCGATGCGCCGACTCCGATCAACCGGCAGCGCTGCAGCACGCGGGTCCCGCCGACCCGCCGTCGGATGCCGATCGCCGCGCCGGCCGACAGCCCCATGCCCGTGGCCGCCGGCGCGGCGTCGTGCACCGGCGGGGTGGGCGCGGCGGCGTCGCGTCGACGGACGGGCCGGAAGTGATCGAACAGGAAGTCGTGCTGCGCGGGATCGCGCAGCGTCGTGCCGGCGGGCAGCAGCGCGGCACCGCCGGCATCGTAGAGATCGAAGCCGAGCGGGACGCCGGCGGAGACGTCATCGCGCGTGAGCGCGACGTGATCGATGATGAGCGGCATCGGAGAAGCGCGGAGCGACCGCGCGAGCTGTCGTGACAACGTTATTACGGCAGCATCGCGCGAATTCTGAACGGCTCGTTACTCCGCACCGCGGGTCGCGTCGGGTGAACCCGGTGCCGGCGCCGGGGCCGGAGCCGGCGCAGCCGAAGGCGCGGCGGCCGGTGCGGAGCCGAGGCCCCCGCCCGTGTTACCCGGGCTCGTCGCGCTGCCTCCCGCCGCCGGCGGCGGCACGGCCTGCGGTTGCGACGCGCCCGCCGACAACGCAGCGGCCGAAGCCGCCACCTCGGACGCCGGCACCCATTCCTCGACGATGCCGCCGGATGCCGCCTCGGGGGCCGACGCGGCAGACGCGGCCGACGCCGCGGCTGCGTCCGCCTCCGGCTGACGCTCGATACGCTGCGTCCTGACGGGCGCCGGCGCCTGCTTCGGCTCGGGCCTGAACCATCCGTCGAACAGGTCCGTCACCCGTTCGCGCACCGACGCGAACCAGCCGGGCGACGGTTCGGTATCGAATTTCAGCTTCGTATCGACGATCCGGGCGCGTTGCGCGCGCTGGAAAAAGTCGCCGACGATCGGCAGCGCGCTGTGCGCGCCTTGCCCCCAGTAGTCGCTGCGCAGCGTCACGCGGCCGTCGTCGAAGCCGACCCACGCGCCGGCCACCAGCCCGGGCTGCATCAGGATGAACCAGCCGTCCGCGTTGTCCTGCGTGGTTCCGGTCTTGCCGGCCACGTCGCCGCGAATCCCGAAGCGCGTGCGGATGCTGCTGCCGGTGCCGCGCGTCACGACGTCGCGCATCACGCCGAGCAGCGTCTTGTCGGTTTCGGTGTCGAGCGCGCGCTCGGGCGGCGCCGGCGCGTATTCGGCGAGCACGTCGCCCTGGCGGTTCTCGATGCGCGTCACCATCTGCGGCTCGACGTACAGCCCGCCGTTCGCGATGGTCGCGTACGACGCGACCATTTCCTTGAGCGTCACGGGGCTCGTGCCGAGCGCGAGCGACGGCACGCGCTCGAGCGGGCTTTCGCGCACGCCCATGTCGCGCGCGAGCCGCGCGACGGCCGACGGACCGACCTTCTCCATCACCTGCGCGGTGATCCGGTTGCGCGACAGCGCGACCGCGTCGCGCAGCGTCATCGGCTTACCCGACGGCGGCACGTCGTCGTTCGGCCGCCAGATCTCGCCGCCCTTCAGCGGAATCTCGACCGCCTGGTCGATGAACGTGTCGTCCGGCTTCATCCCGTTCGCGAACGCGACGCCATAGACGAACGGCTTGAACGTGGAACCCGGCTGGCGCCGTGCCTGCGCGACATGATCGAACGGCTCGTTCGTGAAGTCGCGGCTGCCGACCCACGCGCGGATCTGCCCGTCGCGCGGATCGATCGCGACGAAGCCGGCCTGCACGTCGGTCTTCGTCTTGCACAGCGCGCGCATGAAACCGCGGTCGGCGGCGAGCTGCTTCATCGCGGCCGCATCGTTCTTGCCGGCATCCTGCGCGGCCTTGTACTCGGGCGACTCGCGCATGAAGGTGCGGAACACCTCGTTGTCGGTGCCGCAGCCGTCGCGGCCGCTCCAGGCGTTGTTCGCGATGCCCTGCAGCTGGTTCGCCTGCAGCGTCAGCGCCTGGGTCGCCATCTGCTGCAGTCGCGCATCGATCGTGGTGCGCACGATCAGCCCGTCCGAGTAGATGTTGTAATCGTTGCGGTCGGCCCAGCCGATCAGCCATTTGCGCAGTTGCTGCGCGAAGTGCGGCGCGGGCCCCGGCGGTTCCTTCTGGCGCTCGAAGTCGATGCGCAACGGCCGGCGCTGCAGCTGCGCGAACTGCGCCGGCGACAGCTTGCCGTACTTCACCATCTGGCCGAGCACCGTGTTGCGCCGCTGCAGCGCGCGCTCGGGGTTCAGCACCGGGTTGTAGTAGCTGTTGCCCTTCAGCATCCCGACGAGCGTCGCGCTGTCGAGCACGTCGAGCGCGTCGGCCGACTTGTCGAAATAGGTGCGCGCGGCCATCTCGACGCCGTACGCGTTGTACAGGAACGGCACCGTGTTCAGGTAGGTCTCGAGGATCTGGTCCTTGCTGTACACGGCCTCGATCTTCAGCGCGGTGATCGCCTCCTTCACCTTGCGCGTGAGCGTCGGCGCGCGGCCGATCTCGTCCGGATACAGGTTGCGCGCGAGCTGCTGCGTGATCGTCGAACCGCCCTGGCGGCTGCCCGAGAACGTATGGAGCGCGGCCGACGCCGTGCGCTTCCAGTCAAGGCCGTGGTGCTCGTAGAAGCGATGGTCCTCGGTCGCGATCAGCGCGTCGACCATGTGCGGCGAAATCTGCTTGAGCGACACCCATTCGCGGTTCGACGGCTTGAATTCCGCCAGCACCTTGCCGTCGGCGGACAGCACCTGCGCGGGCTGGTCGACGCGCGCCTTGCGGATGTCGCCGATGCTCGGCGTGAACGGAATCAGCACCAGCACGTACAGCAGGAACAGCGCCGGCACGGCGGCGGCGGCACGCAGCACGCCGCGGCGCGTGGGATGACGAAGATGGTGCCAGGCGATGGCCAGGACACGCTTGACGGGCACGGCGGCAGCGGCCGCGACGGGTTGGGCGCGCGCGACCCATTTGGCACAGAGGTCACGCACTGACGACACGTTTCGGCGATTCACGCGGGTGGGGGATCGGCTGGAAAGGCTGCATCGTACCAAAACTCGCGCGGCGCACCGGCCGGCGGGCGTCCCGGGCGCGCAAAAAGGGCGTCCGATCGCGCATTTTTACAACAAAAAAAGGCGCGCGCCCCGCAACGGGACCGCGCGCCAAGCCTGGTACAACCGGATGCCGTGCGCCGGCGTTCAGCGCACGAGAAAACCGTAGGTCAGCGGATCGCGCTCGTCGACGATCCAGTTCGCGAACCCGCAGATGTGCGCGCTGCCCTCCACTTCCGGGATCACGGCCGGGATGTCGCCCACCGTCGTCTCGCGCAGCACGCGGCCCTTGAACACCGTGCCGACGATCGATTCGTTGACGAGCGTGTCGCCGGCCGCGAGCAGGCCGCGCTGGTACAGCTGCGCGACGCGGCCGCCGGTGCCGGAGCCGGTCGGCGAGCGGTCGACCTCGCGATCCGCGAACACGCAGCAGTTCGCCTGCGTCGAGCCCGGATGGCGCGGCGCGTTCGCGATGATCGTGCCGTAGATATGGTTGATTTCCGGAATTTCCGGATGCACGACCGGATATTTCGCGTTCGCGGCGGCCTTCACTTCAGCGCCGAAGCGGATCAGCTTTTCCACCGCCGCTTCGCGCACCGGCAGGTCGAACGGCGCGCCGTCGACGTAGAAATAGAACGCGCCGCCGTACGCGATGTCGCCGGTCACGGTGCCGAACGACGGCGTGTCGACCGACACGTCGCGCTGCCAGATGAACGACGGCACGTTGACGAAGCGCACCGGCCCCGCGTGCTCGCCGTCCCATTGCACGAACGCCTCGATGAAACCGCACGGCGCGTCGATGCCGACGCGCGTCTCCGGCACCGTGCGCTGCACCCAGCCGAGCTCGACCGCGGCGGTCGACAGCGCGATCACGCCGTGCCCGCAATGGTCGCTGTAGCCTTCGTTATGCAGGAAGATCACGCCGAAATCCGCGTTCGGCGACACCGGCTCGGTCAGGTAGCCGCCGTACATGTCGGCATGGCCGCGCGGCTCGAACATCAGCGCGCGGCGGATCTCGTCGGCGTTGTCCTTGAGCCAGGCACGGCGCTGGACGATCGTGTCGCCGGGCAGGCGCGGCAACCCGCTCGTGACGATGCGGAACGCTTCGCCGCCGGTATGGACTTCGACGGTGGAAAGGGATCGGGAAATTTTCATGAGGATCGAAAGCGTGAAGACGAAGGACGGCGCCCCGGCGCCGTCCTTCCGGTAGCGGTTTTACTTCGCGTACGGCTCGGGCAGCCCGTTGCGGATCACGTAGACGGAAGTCGGCGCGCCCTTCAGGTCGCCGCGTTCGTCGAACGAATAGGTGCCCGCGACGCCCGCATAGTTCGACTTCGCCAGCTGCGCCATCAGCTTCGCCTTGTCGGTGGTCGTGCCGGCCTTGACCATCGCGTCGGCGAGCAGCTTCATGCCGTCGTAGTAGTTGACGCCGTAGACCTGCGTATCCGTGTGATAGGTGTCGTGGTACTTCTTCAGGAATTCGCGGCCGGCCGGCGTCTTCTCGAGTGCGACGCCGCCCTGCGCGCAATAGACGATCGACGCGGCCTCGCCCGCGACCTTGCCCATGTCGGCCGAGCAGATGCCGTCGCCGCCGAGCAGCTTCGCGCGCAAGCCGCGCTGCTTCATCTGCTTCGCCATCGGCGCGCCCTGCGCCGCATAGCCGCCGAGGAAGATCACGTCGGGATTGCTGGCCTTGATCTTGGTGAGAATGCCGAGGAAATCGGTGGCCGACGAGTTCGTGTATTCCTGGTCGACGATCTTGATGCCGTTCGCCTTCGCGACGTTCATGAACTGCTCGGCGACGCCCTGCCCGTACGCGGTGCGATCGTCGATGACCGCGGCGGTCTTGGCGTTCAGCGTCTTCGCGGCGAAGGTCGCCATCGTGCCGCCGAGCTGTTCGTCGCTCGCGCCGATCCGGAAGATGTTCTTGAAGCCCTGGCGCGTGAGCGCCGGGTTCGACGCGACCGGCAGCATCGGGACGCCGGCGTTGCTGTACACACGCGATGCCGGGATGGCGACGCCCGAGTTGTACGGCCCGAGCACCGCGACGATGCCCTTGTCGACCAGGTTCTGCGCGACCTGCACGCCCGCTTTCGGGTCGGCCTGGTCGTCATCCGACACCAGCTTGAACGTGACCGTCTTGCCGGCCACCTTCACGCCCGCCTTGTTGAGCTCGTCGACGGCGAGGCGCGCGCCGTTTTCATTGTCCTTGCCGTTCGCGGCCTGCGGGCCGGTGAGCGGCGCCGAGTGGCCGATCATCACGACTTCCTGCGCGTGCGCGGAAGTCAGCGCGCCGGCGGCAACGGCCACCGAGAGCGCGGTAACGAAGTGTCGCATGGTGTCTCCTGATTGGTTTTGTGTGAAACCAATGTAGGACACACGTGGTCACCATGCAAGCAATTTCAAAAAGATTTTTGCGATTCTGGTCATATTTCAGACCAGACCGATGTGGCGCGCATTACTTCGGCGTGATGTCGCGGCGCACACGGAGAATGTGCTGCTCGACATAGAACGCGGCCGCATCGGCGTCGCCGGACACGATCGCCTCGTAGATCAGCCGGTGCTCGGACACGTAGAGCCGGATCCGGCCCGCGTCGTAGATGCCGTCGTCCTTCAGCCGCTTCCACAACGGCTGATCCATCGTCTTCGCGACTTCGTCCGCGATCTTCACGATCAGCGCGTCGCCGGTCATCAGGGCGAGCTGCCGGTGGAACAGCCGGTCGCTCTCGTTCCACAACGCGCGCTGCTGCGGATCGTCGACGTCGGTGACGGTTTCCATCTGCGCGAGATAGCCTTCGGCGACCGGATCGGCGCGGCCGTGCGCGGCCGCGAGGCGCGCGATCGCGGGCTCGAGGATGAGCCGCACGTCGAGCGTCGAGGTCGGGCTGAAGTCCGCATCGGGCGCACGCCGCGCGTCGCCGCGCTGCGCGAGCACGTCGAGCGGCGCCGGCACGACGTAGGTGCCCGAATTGCGTTTCGTGAACACCAGCCCCTCGTTCTGCAACGCGCCGAGCGCCTCGCGCACGGCGGGCCGGCCGACCTGGAACAGCGCCGCGAGTTCGCGCTCCGACGGCAGCCTCGAATCGGCCGCATAGCGTCCCGCGCGAATCTCGTCGCGGATCTTCTCGGCGACCTGTTCGTAGATCTGCAGCGGCCGGAAACCGGCTTCGAGCGATTCGGAACGTGCGGACATCATCTGGGGCTCCTGCCCGGTCGGGTCGTGGATCGGGAATGGGGTCGCACTATACCGGAGCGATACCGGCGCCGGTGCGCGCAACGCCCATCTGGACGGATATTAGAACCAAAATCGGCCATCCGCTCGCTTTTTCGGCTTGCCGGACGGCCTGAAATTGGTATAGATTCGATCCAGACTACCTGCCGCTGCCCTGGCCGGCAGCCTCCGTGGCCAGCGCGCCGTGCGCCCGTCGTCCACGCCCACCGACACAACCGACCGACACGATGACCGCTCTCTCCCGGATTCCCGCTTTCGATGCCACCGAAACGGCCGCGCTGCTCGACTACCCCGCGCTGCTCGCCACCCTCAGGCACACCGTCGCCGAATACGCGGCGGGCGAGATCGTCAGCCCCGAACGGCTGGTCGTGCCGCTGCAGGCGGGCGGCGTGATGCTGTCGATGCCGTCGAGCGCGCGCGACCTCGCCAGCCACAAGCTCGTGAACGTATGCCCCGGCAACGGCGCGCGCGGCCTGCCGACGATCCTGGGCCAGGTGAGCGCGTACGACGCGACGACGGGCGAGATGCGCTTCGTGCTCGACGGCCCGACGGTCACCGGACGCCGCACGGCGGCCATTACCGCGCTGGGCATCCAGGCGCTGCACGGCAGCGCGCCGCGCGACATCCTGCTGATCGGCACCGGCAAGCAGGCGGCCAATCACGCGGAAGCGCTCGCGGCGATCTTTCCGGACGCGCGCCTGCACGTGCGCGGCTCGCGCGCCGACAGTGCGGCCGCATTCTGCGCCGCGCACCGTGCGCAGGCGCCGCAGCTCGTGGCGCTCGACGGCGATACGATTCCCGATGCGATCGATGTCGTCGTCACGCTGACGACGAGCCGCACGCCCGTCTATCGCGAGGCGGCGCGCGAAGGCCGTCTCGTGGTCGGGGTCGGCGCGTTCACCGCGGATGCTGCCGAGATCGACGCCGATACCGTCCGCCACAGCCGGCTCGTCGTCGACGATCCGGCCGGCGCACGCCACGAGGCCGGCGACCTGATCGTCGCGAAAATCGACTGGCAGCAGGTCGCGTCGCTCGCCGACGTGCTGAGCGGCGCATTCGCGCGCGGCGGGCCGCTGCTGTTCAAGAGCGTCGGCTGCGCCGCATGGGATCTGGCCGCGTGCCGCACGGCGCGCGATGCGCTGGCCGCGCGCCGGCCCGGTTGATCCGACGGCGGCGGCGAGCGCCCGCCCGCCGACTGCACCACGCACGCCCGGCATCGCGGCACGGGCGGCGCCGCCTCCTTCCCGTACGCGTTGTAGGAATCGACCTACAACGCGTCGAAGCGGCCTACACAAACTTCCAATTCGGCCGATTTCAATTCTGGTGGCGTAACACGATACTGCCGGCATGAATGCCAGCCTGCCACCCGCCGCCGCGCTCAGGGTGTTTCTCGTCGATCACGCCATTGCCGTCCGGCAACGGATCGCGCTGCTCGTCGGTGCGATCCACGGTGTCGTGGTCGTCGGCGAAGCGGAAGACGGCCAGGACGCGTGGATGCACATCCGCAGCAGCCACGCGGAGGTCGTGATCGTCGATGTGCGGCTCGCGGACGGCAGCGGTCTCGACCTGATCGGGATGCTGTCGAAAGCCGCGCCGCGCGTCGTCACGATCGTGCTGACGAACCACTCGGCGCCGGCATTCAGAGAGGCATGCGCCGCGGCCGGAGCCGATTATTTCTTCGACAAGACCGCCGAATTCGACGCCGCATGCCGCGTCATCGAATCCCTGGTGCACGCTCGCGCGCACCACCCCTGATCGAGCCGGAGTGACTCATGTCTACCGCCACCGCCTGCGCCACTGCCCCGCCCGTCGCCTCTCGGCCCACGACGCCGCTGCGTGCGGTCGCGCGCACCGACGCCGCCAAACACCCGGCCGCACGCTGCTCGGTCTGCGCGATGCGCTCGATGTGTCTGCCGCCCGACCTGACCGCCGATGAATACGGCCGCCTCGACGCAATCATCTGCTCGACGCGACAGGTTCGCCAGGGCGACGCGCTGTTCCGCACCGAGGATCCGTTCCACAGCATCTATGCCGTGCGTGCGGGCTCGTTCAAGACGGTGATGATGCATCGCGACGGCCGCGAGCACGTGACCGGCTTCCAGATCGCCGGTGAAACGCTCGGCATGGACGGCATCGGCAGCGGCCAGCACTGCTGCGACGCGATCGCGCTCGAGGACAGCGTCGTGTGCATCATCCCGTTCGGTGCGCTCGAGGCGGCGTGCCGCGAAATGAAGCCGATGCAGCATTTCCTCTACCAGATGCTGAGCAGCGAGATCGTTCGCGAATCGAGCCAGATGCTGCTGCTCGGCACGATGTCGGCCGAGCAGCGCGTCGCGCATTTCCTGCTGAACCTGTCGTCGCGCTTCGAGGCACGCGGCTATTCCGCATCGGAATTCAACTTGCGGATGACGCGCGAGGAGATCGGCTGCTATCTCGGCATGAAGCTCGAGACCGTCAGCCGCATGTTCTCGCGGTTCCATCGGGATTCGCTCGTCGAAACGCGCGGCAAGCGCGTGAGGATCCTCGACGCGCAGGCGCTCGCGCAGGTCTGACGCTCGGCTCGCGGCTCGCGTCATTGCGCATCATTGCGCGGCGACGCGCGTCGCGACCGCATGCAGCGCGACCGCGTCAGGTTCGCCGGCGCGCCAGGCGGACAGTGCCTGTTCGGCTTGCGCGAACACGCGGCGCATCGTCTCGTTCACGTCGTCACCGCTGCTGCACGGCAGCGACGCCGGCGCACGATCGTGCATGACCAGCTCGAGGCTCACGTCGTAGGTCCGCCCGCCGTCGACGGTCGTGCGCGACTCGATCGCCAGCCGGCAATCGCCGAGTCGTGCACGGAATCGTTCGAGCCGCACCAGTTGCACCCCCGCTTCTGCTTCGAGCGCGGCGGAACCCGCGAATCCGACGCAGACGATCTGCATGCCCACGCCCATGTCGTTTCTCCTGACGCGATCGCCTGCTGGTCGACCGCGTTGCCTGTCCCTGTGTCTGTCTGTCCCGCCCGCGGCAGAAGCCGTCTGCTCGCGCGTCGTTCGGTGCGATGACGGACGCGGCGATCACTGCCCTGGCAGCCTTGCCTGCGCGCATCCGTCGGCGCGAAGCGGTTTACACGCTGAATGTCTGCGACGCCTTCATTTCGATCCATGTCATCCCGGCCCGCAGCCCTTCGATCGCGGCCTCGTGCTCGGTGGGATACGCATGACTGTGCTCGAACGTGTGGTGAAAGCGCGCCGCCCCAGTGCCGTGCTCGACCGACACACGACAGCGGAACTCGCCGGATTCGCACGGCCGCGTCTCGATCTCGACCGACCAGTCGCGTTCATGAATCGTGCCTTGCAGTGTCATGCGCCCTCCCGGGATGTCAGTCGTCGAACCGGAAATGACCGCTATGCAGCAACACCGGCCGGCCGCCGATTTCGTCGAGCATCCGTCGCGCCATCGCCTCGATCGCCGACCGATGCGCGTCGAACGCATTCAGCAGGTCCCGCTCGAGCAGCGACAGCGCGCCGAAATGGTCTTCCAGCGCTTCAGCCGTGATCGCGCACTGCACGCAGCGGCCGTCGACCAGTGCCGAAAACGCGACGACCAGATCGCGTGCGCAATACTCGGGCGGTTCCGGTGGAAAGGCAATCTGCATTTGTCCGCCTGTCATCCTCAGGACGATCCCATGACATGAGCATAGCGGCCCGCACGGCCGTCCGCTTGACCCACGTCAACCGCTTCGCTGCGCCGCACGATGCGGCGCCCGTCGTGCGGCCCGACGGGCATTCAGCCTGCGTCCGCGTCGATCGCCGCGCCGCGCTCCGCCAGCAGTTCGCGCAGCACGCTGCGATGACAGCGTCGCTCGTCCTCGCAGTAGCAGCCGATCGAGAACGCGCTCGTCGCCGACAGCGCGGCGAGCAGGTCCAGCACCTTCGGCGCGTCGCCATGCGCCATTTCCGCGCGGAAGTGGCGCGTGAACGCGCGCCATTCGGCGTCGGTTCCGGCCGCCTGCGCCTGCGCGACGAGCTCGGGGCTCGGCGACAGCGTCGGCAGCCATACATCATAGTAGTTGCGCGATGCGAATTCCGCCTTGGGCACGCCGCGCGGCGGCCGCCGCACCGTGCCGATCCTCAGGCCCTCGCCGGCCGCGCGCGGCGTGCCGAGCCGTACGATTCGAATAGCCATGCCGCTCCTTCGTCTTGCGTTCGATCCGCCATCGTACCGCCGCGCCGCCGCCGCGCAAGAAAAAACCGGCTGCCTCCACGGGGGGAGACAGCCGGTTCCGGCGAGCGATCGGGCGCCCGCGGGCGCGCCGGTCAGACGCCGCTCTTCAGCACCTTGCCGATCGCATCCGCGACGATGCCGACGTTCGAATCGTTCAGGCCCGCGACGCACATGCGGCCCGAACGCAGGATGTACACGCCGTGCACTTCGCGCAGCGCTTCGACCTGCGATTCGGTCAGGCCCGTGTACGTGAACATCCCGCGCTGCTTCACGTAGCGCGTGAGGGCTTCGCCGCTGACGTGGTCGCGCAGGCCGTCGTGGATCGACTGGCGCATCCGCGCGATCCGGCGGCACATCGCGGCGAGTTCTTCTTCCCATTGCTGGCGCAGCGCGGGCGTATTGAGCACGGCCGCCACGACCTTCGCGCCGTAGGTTTGCGGGTTGCTGTAGTTCGAGCGCACCGCGCCGGCCAGCTGGCCCAGCACGCGCTCCGCCGCGGCCGCATCCTCGCACACGACGCTCAGGCCGCCGACGCGCTCGCCGTACAGCGAGAAATTCTTCGAGAACGAGTTCGCGACGAGCGCCGGCACGCCGCGGCGGGCCAGTTCGCGCACCGCGAACGCGTCCGCGTCGAGGCCCGCGCCGAAGCCCTGGTACGCCATGTCGACGAACGGCAGCAGCCCGCGCGCCTCGATCACGTCGATCAGCTTCGCCCACTGGCCTTCGTCGAGATCGACGCCGGTCGGGTTATGGCAGCACGCGTGCAGCAGCACGATGCTGCGCGCCGGCAGCGCGCCGATCGCCGCGAGCATCGCGTCGAACTTCAGGCCGCCCGTCGCCTCGTCGTAGTACGGGTACGTGTTCACCGTGAAGCCCGCGCGCTCGAAGATGAAGCGGTGGTTTTCCCAGCTCGGGTCGCTCAGCCACACCTGTGCGTCCGGGAAGTAGCGCTTCAGGAAATCGGCGCCCACCTTCAGCGCGCCGGAGCCGCCGAGCGTCTGCACGGTCGCGATGCGGCCGGCCGCACGCGCCGGATGATCGGCGCCGAACACCAGCGCCTGCACGGCGTCGCGATACGCGGCGAGGCCGACCATCGGCAGGTAGGGCTTCGGGCCGAAGTCGCGCTGCAGCGCGGTTTCGGCTTCGCGCACGGCACCCATCACCGGAATCCGGCCTTCGGCATCGAAATAGATGCCGATGCTCAGGTTGACCTTCTGATCGCGCGGATCTTTCTGGAAGTTCTCGTTGAGCGTCAGGATCGGATCGCCCGGGTACGCGTCGATGTGTTCGAACATGGCTATGTCGGTCTCGTTTGGAAGAAGGGTCGTGGTGCCCGTGTCAGCGTGCGGACGCGCCGTCGCGCATCGCGTAGCCCGCATTCTTCTGACGGAAGCGATACCCGATCGCGAGCACCGCGAGCCATACGGGGATCAGGTACACCGACAGGCGGAGATCCGGCGTCAGGTACATCACGACGAGAATGCCGGCCATGAACGCCAGGCACAGGTAATTCGTGAAAGGATAGCCCAGACTGCGGAAGGAAGTCTGCTCTCCGGCGATGCGCTTGGCCTGGCGGAACTTCAGGTGGATCAGCGTGATCATCGCCCAGTTGATGATCAGCGCCGACACGACGAGACCCATCAGCACCTCGAACGCCTTGCCCGGCATGAAGTAGTTGACCACCACGCACGCGCCGGTCGCGAGTGCCGACGCGCCGAGCGCGGCGAGCGGAATGCCGCGCTTGTTCACCGAGCACAGCACCTTCGGCGCGTTGCCCTGCTTCGCGAGGCCGAACAGCATCCGGCTGTTGCTGTACACGCCGCTGTTGTAGACCGACAGCGCGGCCGTCAGCACGACCACGTTCAGCACGTTCGCGACCAGGTTGCTGCTCAGCGCGTGGAAGATCAGCACGAACGGGCTGCCGCCGGTGACGACCTTTTCCCACGGATACAGCGACAGCAGCACGGCGAGCGCGCCGATGTAGAAAATCAGGATCCGGTAGATCACCTGGTTGGTCGCGCGCGGAATGCTGTGCTTCGGATCGTCGGCCTCGGCCGCGGTGATGCCGATCAGCTCCAGCCCGCCGAACGAGAACATGATCGCCGCCATCGACATCACGAGCCCCGACACGCCGTTCGGGAAGAAGCCGCCGTGCTGCCACAGGTTCGCGATGCTCGCTTCCGGCCCCGCATGGCCGCTCGCGAGCAGCCAGCCGCCGAAGCCGATCATCCCGACGATCGCGGCGACCTTGATGATCGAGAACCAGAATTCCGTCTCGCCGTACGACTTCACGCTCGCCAGGTTGAGCAGGTTGATCGCGACGAAGAACACCAGCGCCGACACCCAGGTCGGCACGCCGGGCCACCAGTACTGCACGTAGATCCCGACGGCCGACAGCTCGGCCATGCTGACGAGGATGTACAGCACCCAGTAGTTCCAGCCGGACAGGAAGCCGGTG
The DNA here is from genome assembly GCF_905339595.1 of Burkholderia sp. BCC1977. NCBI lineage: Bacteria > Pseudomonadati > Pseudomonadota > Betaproteobacteria > Burkholderiales > Burkholderiaceae > Burkholderia > Burkholderia sp. BCC1977. The sequence continues at coordinate 86,247 of NZ_CAJPGQ010000014.1, read as the reverse complement.
AAGTGGCCGACGTACTTGTCGGCGAAGTAGCTGAACGAGCCGGCGACCGGCTCGTCGACGACCATCTCGCCGAGCTGGCGCATGATGAAGAACGCGACGATGCCGGCCACCGCGTAGCCGAGCAGCACGGACGGGCCGGCCATCTTGATCGTCTGCGCGATGCCGAGGAACAGCCCCGTGCCGAGCGCGCCGCCGAGCGCGATCAGCTGGATGTGCCGATTCTTCAGCCCCCGCTTCAGGCCGTCCTTCTCGTTTCCAGAAACCATGTCTTCTCCATTCTGCCCGCCTCCGCCGGAAGCGGCGCGGCGCGCCTCGGTGTGCCGGGCGCTGTTTTGCTGTGCCGGCGGCCGTTCGTGGAGCCGCCGGGTTGGGGACTGCAATCCTCGCACGGCGACGCCCGCTGCCTGTCGGCAGGCCCGCCAGACCGGCCGCCGACCGTCGCCCTCGTCCGCATTGCTGCGGCCGCACACGAAAATCCGGCGTCAGTTTAGCGTCGCGACAGCGAAATCGGGTTGCGTAACCCGCTCATGCAAACCCTACATTATGAGATAAGATTGCATCCAGGAGACAGATGAGGAAACAAAAATGCCTGAACCGGTTCTCGATCGCATCGATCGCCACTTGCTGTCGGTGCTGCAGGAGAACGGCCGCGCGTCGAACCTCGACCTGGCGAAGGCCGTCGGCCTGTCGCCCGCGCAGACGCTGCGGCGCCACCGCCGGCTGGAGGAGATCGGCGCGATCCGCCGTTACGAAACGCGTCTGTGCCCCGATACGCTCGGGTTCGGCGTCACGGCGTTCGTGCACGTGACGATGGAGCGCGGGCATATCCGCGACCTGTCGAAGTTCCAGAAACTCGTGTCGGATCTCGCGCAGATCCAGGAATGTTTCTCGGTGACGGGCGATATCGACTACGTGCTGAAGGTCGTCGCGCGCGACCTGAAGGGGCTGTCCACGTTCCTGCTCGAAACGCTGATGCGGATTCCCGGCGTGAGCGGCGTCCATTCGAGCGTGTGCCTCGACGAGATCAAGTGCACGAGCGCGATGCCGGTGGAAGCCTGATCCGCCACCGCGCGCCCGGCCGGGCGACGCCTGGTTCGGCAGCCGCGCTCAGCGCACCGCTTCGGACGCGCTGATCGGCAACGCCCGGCAAGCAATCACCAGACACCCGCCGGCGCGACGCGGCGTCAGCTGCTCGCCGAGATACGCGCGCGCCATCAGCGCCGCGAACACCCAGATCGCGATCTGCAGCACCGTGGCCGAGCGCAGCCGGCCGCCGCTGCCGCGCACGTGCGCATTCCGTGACGCAGGCAGGAAGGCGGCGCACATGACGGCAAACAGCACGGGGATCGGCACGTTGAATCCTCGCTGACGGCCGGCAACGCGACATCGTCGCCGCGGGCCGACCGTCGCATGAATGCGTCATCCGACTGTCAAAAAGGCGCGCGGCCCGACCTCCCGGACGAACCGGCCCGCCGCGCGCTGGCGCCCGCCCCACGCGGGATCCGCGGCCGTGACGGTGCCCGCCGCCGACTGTGTCGCCCAGGTGGCATCCGCTCCGTCCCTTTCCGCTTTCTTTCGGGCCGCTGCGCACCGTAATGAAATCGATACCACAGCGCAACCGTCGCGAAACCGCTCCGCCCCCATATCTTCATACCGGACTGTTCCAATGCCGGTGCTCTGTCTCGAGCGCCGCGCCGAACCGACATGGCGACGGGACCGCTCTCCCCCATCGAAAACCTACCTGGAGTTTCACGATGTTCCGTCAAGCCTTGCTCGTCACCGCCTGCGCCGGCGCAGCGCTTGCGCTGTTCGCGTGCGGCGGCAGCGACGATCCCGCGTCGACGCCCGCCGTGTCGTCGCAGGATGCGCTGCAGACCGCCACGCCGATCAAGCACGTCGTCGTGATCTACGGCGAAAACGTGTCGTTCGACCACTATTTCGGCACCTACCCGAACGCGTCGAACCCGTCCGGCGAACCGGCCTTCACGGCGAAGTCCGGCACGCCGACGGTCAACGGGCTGACGGGCACGCTGCTCACCGCCAACCCGAACTTCACGAACACGGCCAACGGCACCGACGCCGCGAACCCGTTCCGCCTCGACCGCACGCAAGCCGCGACCGCCGACCAGAACCACGCGTACACGGCCGAGCAGCAGGCCGAGGACAACGGCCTCGCCGACCTGTTCCCGAAATACACCGGCAAGGGCTCGTCCGGCGGCGCCGGCGCGTTCGGCACGAAGGGCCAGGTGATGGGCTACTTCGACGGCAACACCGTGACCGCGCTGTGGAACTACGCGCAGCGCTTCGCGATGAGCGACAACGCGTATACGACGGTCTACGGCCCGTCGACGCCGGGCGCGCTGAACGTCGTGTCGGGCCAGACCAACGGGATGCAGATCGTCAAGACGTCGAAGCAGCCGTCGACGCTCGCCGCCACGTCGTACTACATCAACGACGGCCAGGGCGGCTTCACGATGATCAACGACGTCGACCCGGGCTACGACGTGTGCTCGAGCACGACCGACCAGGCGATGATGAGCGGCAAGAACATCGGCGACCTGCTGAACGGCGCGAAGATCACGTGGGGCGGCTTCATGGGCGGCTTCAACCTGTCGACGACCAACGGCAACGGCACGACCGGCTGTAACCGCAGCACGGTCGCCACCGCCGTGAACGCCGCGACGACCGACTACATCCCGCACCACAACTGGTTCCAGTACTACGCATCGACCGCGAACCCGCAGCACACGCGCCCGAGCGCGGTCGCGGCGATCGGCTCGAGCCTCGAGGCGGACGGCAAGACGGCCGAACCGGCGAACCACCAGTACGACACGGACGACTTCTTCGCGGCCGTGAAGGCCGGCAACTTCCCGTCGGTCAGCTTCCTGAAGGCGCCGGCCGCGCAGGACGCGCACGCGGGCTACTCGGATCCGCTCGACGAGCAGGCGTTCGTGACGAAGGTCGTCAACTTCCTGCAGCAGCAGCCCGACTGGCAGAACACGGCCGTGATCGTCACCTATGACGACTCGGACGGCTGGTACGACCATGCGTACACGGCACCGACGCGTGCGTCGTCCGACGCGGTCGACCAGGTGAACGGCAACGGCGCGTGCGGCTCGGGCGGCACCACCGGCGTGAACGGCGGCACGGTGAACGGCCGCTGCGGTCCGGGCGTGCGCATCCCGCTGGTCGTGATCTCGCCGTACGCGAAGCAGAACTACGTCGACCACACGATGATCGACCAGGCGTCCGTCGTGCGCTTCATCGAGGACAACTGGCTCGGCGGCCTGCGCATCGGCGGCGGTTCGTTCGATACGACGGCAGGCGACCTGCGCGGGCTGTTCGACTTCTCGTCGAAGCCGAATACCGCGCCGCTGTATCTCGACCCGACGCAAGGCACCGTGCTGAGCGCGGCGCCGTCGATCTGACCGGCATGGCATAACCGGTCGCAGCAAGCAGCAGCAGGCCGGCGCATCGTGCGCCGGCCGTTTCCATTTAACGCGCCGCCTTTGCGCGGTGCCCGACCTTCGACCGACAGCATGACAGCTCGTCCCGCGTGCCCGTCCCCCGACCCATCCGGCGCCGCCGCGCCGCGTTCCCCTGCCCGCGTGCTGCGCCGCGCGGCGTTCGTGCTCGGCGCGGCCGTGCTCGGCTACGGCGCGTTCGCGCTCGCGTTTCCGGCCCGTACGCCGGCGGCGATCGGCGACGTCGTCGCCGACTGGACGGGCGCGAATCCGCATCCGGTCGTGCTGCAACGCCCGGCCGCGCAGCCGCTGTCCGCGGTCGCGCAGCTCGGGCGCGCACTGTTCGCCGATCCGTCGCTGTCGGCATCCGGCAAGCAGTCGTGCGCGTCGTGCCACAGCCCCGATCATGCGTACGGCCCGCCGAACGGGCTCGACGTGCAGCCGGGCGGCCTGGCGATGACGCAGCAGGGCTACCGCCCGCCGCCGTCGCTGATGTACCTGTATCGCCAGCCGAACTTCAGCATCGGCCCCGATGCGGGCGAAAACGACGCCGCGCCGAGTGTCGCGCAGCAGGCCGCATCCGCGGCTGGCGTCGTCAAGGCGCAGAAGGTGGCCGGCACGTCGGCCGCGCCGCAACTCGTGCCGCAGGGCGGGATGTTCTGGGACGGCCGCGCCGATACGCTACAGCAGCAGGCGTTCGGGCCGCTGCTGAATCCGGTCGAAATGGCGAATGCGAACATCGACGACGTCGCGCGCAAGCTCGCGCAGTCGTCGCATCGCGCGCAGTTCGAGCAACTGTTCGGCGCGCGCGTGTTCTCCAGCCCGCAGCTGCTGGTGTCGGAGGCGATGTTCGCGATCGCACGCTATCAGGTCGAGGATCCGTCGTTCCATCCGTACAACAGCAAGTACGACCGCTGGCTCGAGGGCCGTGCGCGCTTCACGCAGGCCGAGTTGCGCGGGCTGCGGCTCTTCAACGATCCGGACAAGGCGAATTGCGCGGGCTGCCATCTGTCGAAGCCCGGCAAGGACGGCTTGCCGCCGATGTTCACCGACTACCAGTACGAGGCGCTCGGCGCGCCGCGCAACACGGCGCTTGCGCAGAACCGCAACCCGGCGTTCCACGACCTCGGCGTGTGCGGGCCGTTCCGCGAGGACCTGAAGGACCAGACGCAGTACTGCGCGATGTTCCTCACGCCGACGCTGCGCAACGCGGCGACGCGCCACGTGTTCTTCCACAACGGCGTGTTCCATACGCTCGACCAGGTCATGGCGTTCTACAACGAGCGCAGCATCTCGCCGCAGAAGTTCTACCCGCGCGGCGCGGACGGCAAGGTCGACGCATACGACGACATTCCGGCGAAATACCGCGCGAACGTCGACGTGACCGATGCGCCGTTCGACCGCAAACCCGGCGACCAGCCCGCGATGACCGCACAGGACATCAAGGATATCGAAGCGTTTCTCGGCACGCTGACCGACGAGCCGGCGCGCTGAGGTGCCGGGTATCGTTTGCCGTGCGCGCCGGGTCAGTCAGCGGCGCGCACGGATGCACAGGAAAGCCGGCGCCAGCGACAGCTCCGCATGGAGTCGTTCCGACACGGCCTTCATCTCGGGCAGCGGCGTCGGTTCGACGAACCGGTCGAGCCGCCAGCCGGCGTCGGCCAGCGCGTTCAGGATGTCGCCGAGCGGCCGGCGCCATGCTTCGACGTAGGGCTTCGGTTCGCCGAAGCCCGACCAATGGAAGCCGAAACGGCTCGTCTCGAAGTACGTGCCGTCGCCGCGCGTACGCTCGTCCATCCAGTCGCGCATCGGGTGCGCCATCGAGAACACCAGCGTCGCGCCCGGCCGCGCGACGCGCCTGAATTCGCGCAGGGTCGGCGTTAGATCGCGCAGGTAGTCGAACGCGAGCGAACACAGGATCTTGTCGAACGCCTGGTCGGGCAGCCAGTCGAGCGGCGCCGCAAGATCGCCCTGAGCGACGTCGACCGCGAGCCCCGCGCAGCGCGCTTTGGCGAGCGCGACCATCTCGGGCGTGATGTCGAACGCGTGGACGGTCGCACCGTGGCGCGCGAGGTGCTCGCTGCAGATGCCGGGCCCGCAACCGGCGTCGAGCACCGTCAGGCCGGCGACGTCGCCGAGCAGCGCCAACGTCGCCGGGCGTTCGTAGAGCGCGTTGTGCGCCTTGGTCGGCGCGATGTCCGCGTAGCGTTGCGCGAAGCTCGCGTACACGCGGCGGGCGGACGGTTCGTTCGGATCGGTCATGCGGCATCCGTCGGCGGGGATCGGGGGTTCGATTCTGCACGATCGGGGGGAGGATGGCGATGGGCGGTCGCCGGTGCGTCCGCCAACGGATCAGCCCGACAGGCGGCCGATGAATTCGAGCCGGTTCCATCATGCATGTGCAATACCGAGTGCCGACGAACGCCCATCTCGCCGCTTCGCTTTCTGCAACCCCGTGGCACTAGCGCAGCAGCGCAACGTTCTCGTCGATTCGACGCTGAATGTCCATCAGGGTGTCTTGGGTGATGATCCCCTCGTAGCGGCGCTTCGCAATGGCCGAAAACCGGCTGGCCACGCCGCACATTCCGTCGATCATGTCGCCGGCAACGGCTGCGGAAAGCTCCGCTTCGTTTGCCAGTCCGAGCAATGCCGCCCGGTCGATCCGCAGCGCCTCGCCCATTACGTCCATTTGGTGGTAACCGCCCGGCCCCTCGCAGAATGTCACGTCGTAGGCCGGCGCGAGCTTCCACTCGCCGGATCGCGACATGACGTACGCGAAGTTCTTCGGATGATCGTCGCGATTGTTGAACGCGACATTGAAGACAGCCCGTTCAAACGCCCGCGCCTTCTCGCGTACGTCGTTGGTGCACATGTGAGTCGCACGCAGGAAATTCACGTAATCCAGCGCACCCGGCGTTTTGTAATCGGCACCGGTAAACGCGGCAACGCTTTGCATGGGCACGCGCAGACCGTCCCGTCGATCGAAACGCCTGGACGCAAATGCCGCCATCCCGTCGGGCAAATTGAAATGGAGCGTGTCCGGGGTCTCGATGCCGCACATGCGCAAGCACTCGGCGTAGACCATTTCGATCGCGCACACCTCGGGATGCTCTTGCCGAGCCGGGAACTTGACCAACCACGCTTCAAAACCCGCCATCGCGGCCGTGGTAAAAACGCCGGACCGCGGATCACGATAGACCAGGGCCTTTGGCCTGGCGCCTTGCGGAGAACCGCCGACCTGCAGCAGTTGATGAAGGAATTCACCGCCCTCACCATTCAGGACTTCCTGTACCTCGGCCGCGAGCCGATCGAGAGGAATATCCGGCTGAGGTGCCTGGATCTCGGGCGCGACCGGCTCGAACGACATGGCCCCCATTGCATGGTTGCCAATGTAAGCCAAGCGCTCCAGCGGCCCAATGCGTGCCGCGTTGAGACCGCGGCGTTTGAACAAGCGGTCCATCAGCAACATGCCCCATCCGTCGGGTAGTGCGTCATAGACCGGTCCGGGCAATCCCAGCTGGTGGGACGGAAAGTCCTTGCGCAGCCTCGCCCCGTGCAATGGGAGCGCATAAGACGACAGTTCCAGCCCCCTCTTGCGCGCGTCATCGCTATATTCGAATACGATCAATGGGCGCCCCGTGATCGCCGTCGTAGAGACCATCGATCCCCACCGCCAGTGCTCCCCCCAGCCGTCGTAGTAGACATCGATCCGCTCAATCATTTCTGGTTGCCCCTCTTGACGCGCTGACGTTTGGCACTCTTTTCATAGCGGTGAACGTCTTCCAGGCTATCGAGCTTCGGCAGGAACAGTCCTTCGAGTTCCTTGCTTCGTCCCAGAACCATCGCTACACGGATGACCGTTTCGAGGCTCACATTGCGTCCGGCTTCCAGATTGGACACGGTATTGGCACCCACGCCGGCACGCGCGGCTACGTCGGTCTGCGTCAGTTGCAACGCCAGCCGCTCCGTGCGAAGCCGCGCACAAAGCAATGTGACGATTTCATCGGGCTTGCGGAAGCTCAATTCCAACATAGTGGGCCTTCTGTGGCTATATCCCTCATAAGTCCCAATATTATAGAGTTACAGGCAAGATGCATCCAAGAAGGATAATCCCCGAATATTGGGCCTTACAACGAGATTTTCGGCTCTAATCCACTTCAGAGCGGAATTAACGCATCCGCGATGCGCGCGCTTCCCCTACCCAAGAGCAGTCCTCCAAACGCGCCACGTCATGGCACGGATCGTCGCCTCGTCGATGCGTAGAGGGGCCAGCCGTAAGCCAGCTAGCGAGCAACCGCCTCCGGCGTGCTGACGGCTGCGATCGCATTCGCTCGCCGCTGCGCCAGGTGCTGCGCGAACCGGTACGCGACAAGCGAGCCCGCCACGGCCAGCAGCATCGGCACCAGGCAGTCGTAATTGACACGCGTGAATTCGAGCAGCAGCACGACGGCCGTGATCGGCATCTGCATCGACGCGGCGAGGAACGCGGTCGCGCCGATCAGCGCGCACCCGCCGATCGACGCGCCCGGCCACACGAGACTCCACAACCCGCCGAGCACGACGCCCAGCAACGCGCCGTTCGCGAGGCCCGGCGTGAGCAGCCCGCCCTCGGCGCCCGCACGCAGGCTGGCCGCCTCGATCAATACCTTCAGCACGAGCAGCGTCGCCGCGAGGCCGATCGTCAGCGTACCGTCGAAACCCAGTGAAGCCGGCCCCTTGCCGTTGCCGAGCAGTTGCGGAAACCGCATCGCGAGCACGCCGATTACCGCGAAGTTGACCAGCGCGAGCACGGGCAGCAACCGGCCCTTCGGCGCATCCGCCCGCGCGCGGGTCGTGAGCCGCACGAAGCCGTACGCGGCGAAACCGAACAGCGGCCCGCAGACGATCGACCACGCGACGAGCGGCGTGCTCGGCACGAACGGCGGCACCGTGTACTGGTGTTCGTTGCCGAGGCCGATCCATGCGACGGCCGCCGCGATCGCCGACGTGACGACGGCCGCCACCAGCGCGCGCAGTTCGAACGTGCCGAGCAGCACTTCGAGCACGAACACGGCGCCGCCGAGCGGCACGTTGTAGACGGCCGCGAGGCCGGCGCCCGCGCCGCACGCGACCATCAACCGGCAATCGGCGGGCGTGAGCCCCGCGCGGTGCGCGAGCCGCCCTGCCAGCAGCGCGCCGATCTCGCGCGGCGCGACTTCGCGGCCGAGCGGCGATCCGAGCGCGACGGTGACGATCTGGAGCAACGCATGCACCGTCGTGCTGACGAACGGCATCCGCGGATCGGCCGCGCGAACGGCCCGGCGGATGCTGACGAGCGGCCGGCCGTACCGGTAGAGCGCCCACCAGCCGCCGCCCGCGACGAGCCCGCACACGACGAGCACCGCGAGCCGGCGCAACGGGTCGGCCCGGGTCACGCCCGTGAGAAAGCTCTCGGTGCCGACCACGTGCGCCAGGCTGTAGCCATAGGCCGCATGCTGGATCGCGTGCAGCAGCAGCGCGAGCAGCATCCCGCCGAAGCCGGCGCCGACGCCGGTCAGGACCGTGACGGCAGCCATCCGCGCGAACGGGCTGGCGGACAGGCTGGCGGACAGGCTGGCGGACGGCGAGGAAGACGCGGGAGCAGACGGGAGATCGAGGCGCATGAAGTTCGGCGAACGAGGGTCGACAAGACGGCGCGCACCCTGCACGCCGCCGTCAGGTCCGCATCGTAGGCGTCGGCCCCTCATGAGACAAACGTATTTTTCTGATCAACTCATGCATTTTGCGAATACGTGACCGAAGGCGACCTGCGACGATGCGTGCCGCCTGCCACGCAGCCGCGTCACGCCGGATACGTGACGCGCTCCGGCTCCCGCCGCATGATCACCTTCCCGTGGCGCACCGACAGCGTGGCCTTCACCTGCCGGCGCACGGCTTCGTAGTCGCTGTCCGCATCGAGTACGACCAGGTTCGCCGGCCGACCGACCGCGATCCCGTAGCCGTCGCCGAGATGCATCGTCGTCGCGCTGTGATCGGTCACGAAGTCGAGGCAGCGCTGCAGGTCCTGGTAGCCCATCATGTGGCAGATGTGCAGGCCGGCGTCGAGCACGCGCAGGATGTTGCCGTTGCCGAGCGGATACCACGGATCCTTGATCGAATCCTGTCCGAAGCATACGTTCAGGCCCGCGCGATCGAGCTCCGCGACGCGCGTGACGCCGCGCCGCTTCGGAAACGTGTCGAAGCGCCCCTGCAGGTGGATGCTCTCGGTCGGGCACGAAACGAAGTTCAGGCCCGCGCGCTTCAGCAGCCGGAACAGCTTCGAACAGTACGCGTTGTCGTACGAACCCATCGCGGTCGTGTGGCTCGCCGTCACGCGCGCGCCCATCCCGCGCACGCGCGCCTCTTCCGCGAGCACTTCCAGAAAGCGCGAATGCGGATCGTCGGTCTCGTCGCAATGCACGTCGACGAGGCAGCCGGTGCGCTCGGCCAGTTCCATCAGGAAGCGGATCGAGCTGACGCCCTGCTCGCGCGTGTTCTCGAAATGCGGGATCCCGCCGACGACGTCCGCGCCGAGGTCGATCGCCTGCTCCATCAGCGCGCGACCGCCGTCGAACGACTCGATGCCTTCCTGCGGAAACGCAACGATCTGCAGGTCGATCAGCCCGCGCGCCTCGTCCTTCACCTCGAGCATCGCCTTCAGCGCGGCCAGTGACGGATCGGTGACGTCGACATGGGTGCGCACGTGCTGGATGCCGTGATCGCGCAGCATGCCGATCGCCGCATGCGCCCGCGTCCTGGTGTCCTCGTGCGTGATCGTCGCCTTGCGCTCGGACCAGCGCTCGATGCCCTCGAACAGCGTGCCGCTCATGTTCCAGGCCGGCTCGCCGGCCGTGAGCACGGCATCGAGATGGATATGCGGTTCGACGAGCGGAGCAATCGCGAGACGGCCGCCCGCATCGACATCGTCGGCGCCAACCGATGTGACCGGCGCGGTTTGCGCGTCGATCCGCGCGATCCGGTCGCCATCGATGCCGATCGTGAACAGCCCGTCGCGGCCGCGCAGGCGTGCATTGAAGAGATTCATGTGGGTCCAGGCGTCATGCGGCGTCGGCGCGCCGCGTGGTGGGAAAACCGGCTCCGGCGATGCGTGCCGCGCTTATTTGAATGCGTCGATCGTCAGGCCGGTGGCCGCGCTCATCTCGTCGTTCGTCACGTCGCGCACGTGCTTGCCGAACGTCCACACATGCCGGCCGGGATCGCGCGCGCGATACATGCGATCGCCGTAGAACTGGTCGGCCGGCGCCTGCAGGATCTCCGCGCCGGCCGCACGCGCACGCGCGCAGTGCGCGTCGAGGTCCGCGTCGTCGGGAAGATGCACGTGGACATGCTGCGTGTTCCGGTCGCCCGTGTCTTCCGGCGAGGCGATGAAGTCGGCCCACGCGCCGCCGATCATGACGAGGCCGTCGCCGAATGTCATTTCGGCATGCGCGATGTCGCCTTCCGGCGTGGTGACGACCAGCGCGCGCTCGAAGCCGAATGCGCGTTCGAGCCAGGCAAGCGCGGCTTTCGGGTCGCGGTAGCACAGCGCGGCACTCAAGGAAGGACGGCGAGGCGTAGTCATCGGGTGTCTCCGGATCTCGGCATGGGTCTGCTCATTCTCCACGCGCGCGGTGCCGCAATCAACTCCCGCGCCGGCGACGCGCGTGTTGTCAATGCGCGACACGGCGTGCGCGACACCGTCGCCTCTCGCGTCGCACCTTCGGTGCAAACGCACGCCATCCGGCCTCGGCACCGATTTGTGAACGCCATGTGACGCACTCTTGCGCAGCTCGCAACGGAGCGCTCGCGCGCCGGCGGCCGGAATCGCGCGACCCCGCCCCTACACTTGCGCCGAACTTTGATCACCCGTCCCACACGCAGGAGCTGTTACATGCACAAAACGAACAAAACCCTGATTGCCGCCGCATCCGCCGCCGCCCTCTTCGCCCCGCTCGCGCACGCACAGAGCTCGGTCACGCTGTACGGCCTGATCGATGCCGGCATCGCGTACACCAACAACGCCGGCGGCGCATCGCTGTGGCGCATGACCACCGGCACCGTCAACGGCAGCCGCTTCGGCCTGCGCGGCACGGAAGATCTCGGCGGCGGCGTGAAGGCGCTGTTCGTCCTGGAGAACGGCTTCAACGCGAACAACGGCGCGCTCGGCCAGGACGGCAAGCTGTTCGGCCGCCACGCCTATGTCGGCCTGAGCCGCAGCGGCTACGGCACGCTGACGCTCGGCCGCCAGTACGACACGATGGTCGACTTCGTCGCACCGCTGTCCGCGACGTCCGGCGACTTCGGCGACACGGGCTTCGCGCATCCGTTCGACAACGACAACCTGAACCACTCGGTGCGCATCAACAACGCGGTCAAGTACACGAGCGACACGATCGCGGGCTTCAAGGTCGGCGCGCTGTACGGCTTCTCGAACTCGACGAATTTCGCGGGCAACCGTGCATACAGCGTGGCGGCGAGCTACACGAACGGCCCGCTGAAGCTGGCCGGCGCGTACCTGCAGATGAACGGCACGAAGGGTTCGACGAGCGCGAGCCCGGGCGCGACCGACGTGGCCGAAGCAAAGAGCGTGAGCCAGGGCGGCTGGTCGGTGGGCGCGGACCGCATGCGCACGTACGGCGGCGGGGTCAGCTACGTGTTCGGTCCGGCGACGGTCGGCTTCGTCTACACGCGCTCGCAGTACGACAACTCGGGCTCGTTCGGTTCCACCGGCCAGGTCGCGTTCAACAACTACGACGTGAACGTGCGCTATGCGGTGACGCCGGCCGTCAGCCTCGGCGCGGCCTACGTGTACACGGATGCCAGCGTGTCGAACCCGGACAGCAAGCACGGCACCGATCCGAAGTGGCACCAGGTCGACCTGCAGGCCGTGTACAAGCTGTCGCGCCGCACCGACCTGTACGCGGAAGCGATGTATCAGCACGCGTCGGGCCGCGGCTACCAGGCGTTCATCAACACGTCGGGCGGCGCGTCGAGCACCGCGAACCAGATCGTCGGCACGATCGGCATGCGCACGCGGTTCTGATCCCGATCCGAGGGACCGCGCGTTGCGCGCCGGCCGTGAACCTGTCTTGACGGACGGGTTCGCGCGATGCGGGCGACGCGCGCCAATGTTGTTCCATCTGGAAAGCTGCCTGCCTGGAATCGGGGTTTTTGTGCCCGCGTGCGCTGCATAGACTGGCATCGACGGTTCGGATCGCTCATCGATCGCCGAACCGGCCTCACCCCCCGCCTACAGGAGCACATCGTGAAATCGCTCGTCGTTACCGCCGCCGCTGCCGTCCTGCTTGCCGCACCGGCCCTGTCGTTCGCTCAGTCCGCCAAGTCGCCCGTCACGCGTGCGCAGGTGCTGCAGGAGCTCTACGACCTCGAATCGGTCGGCTACAACCCGTCGCTCGGCGACGCCGGCAACTATCCGGACGACATCATGGCCGCGCAGGAACGCCTGGCGGCAAAACGCCTCGCCGAGCACAAGGCCGCGCATGCCGCATATGGCCCGGCCGGTGCGGGCGCAACCGAATCGGGCGTCGCCGCGAAGCCCGCGCTGTGAAGGCATGGCACAACGCCGTACCGGCATGACAGGTGTCATGCGGGTGCGGCGGATAGCGTGCGAACCCGCCCGCGACGATGCGGCCGGACAGCGTGCCGTCCGGCACGCGGCCATCCTCTTCCGGTGTTCGCCCTCAGGCGGCCTGCGGTTCGCGGTCGATCGCGTTCAGCATCTCGACGTCGCGCGCGATCATCCCCGGCACCTGCGCGCGCAGCATCTCGACCCAGGTGCGCACCTTCGCGTCGACGAAGCGGCGCGACGGATACAGCGCATACACGTTCATCTTCTGCAGGATGTGCCCGGGCAGCACGCGCACGAGCGTGCCGTCCTGCAGCGCGTCGATCGCGGAATACAGCGGCAGCATGCCGATCCCGATACCGTCGCGGATCGCGAGCGCGAGCGACTCGGCCGTATTGGTCTGCACCGGCCCGGCGACGTGGATCTGCTCGACGCCCTCGGCGCCTTCGAGCACCCATTCGTGGGTCGGGAAGGCCGGCGTGCAGAGCGTCAGGCACGCGTGCGCGCCGAGATCCTGCGGGCGCGCCGGCGCGCCGTGGCGCTTCACGTACTCCGGCGACGCGCACAGGATGCTGAAGGTCGAGCCGAGCAGGTGCGACACGAGCTCGGAATCGGGCAGCGACGACGCGGTCACGACCGCCATGTCGCTCGTGCCGTCGAACAGGTCGGGCATGCGCTGCGACAGCGACAGCTCGATCGAGACGTCCGGATACTGCGTGTGATAGCGCGTCAGCGCGGGCATCACGTAGTGATGGCCGACGCTCGCGAAGCTGTGCATGCGCAGCACGCCGGCCGGCCGCTCGTGCGCGCAGCTCGCCTCTTCCTCGGCGCGATCGACGTCGGCGAGGATCTGGCGGCAGCGCCGCAGATAGCTTTCGCCGGCCGACGTCAGCGCGAGGCGGCGCGTCGAGCGATTCATCAGACGGGTGCGCAGGCGCGCCTCGAGTTCCGACACCGCGCGCGACATCGCGCCCGTGGTCGAATTCAGCGATTGCGCGGCCGCGGTGAAACTGCCCGTCTCGACGACGCGCGTAAACACCCGCATGTTTTGTAGGGTATCCATTCCTGTGAGCCACCTGTAGCGGAGCCGCCATTTTCCTCCAACGGATGCGACAGATTGTTACGCGGCCTGCAACTATCGTTTCCCCGTAGCTGCGTTAATGCCTGCGCGCCGCACTCCTACAATCGGCGCCTCACCAGTCGAATGGACCCGTCCGGACGCGCCGCGGCACCGCACGCGCTCCCTCTTTTTTCATGAAGCCACCACCTGCGATCGAGCGACCTCCCATCGAACCGGCACGATGGAGAACCTGGCTCGATCCGCTCGGCGGCGCCGCGCGCGACTGGGCCGCGCGCGACGGGCTGATCTGGCTGCACCTCGCCAAGACCGTGCTCGCGGCGCTGCTCGCGATGGGGATCGCGATGCGGCTCGAGATGTCGCAGCCGCGCACGGCGATGACGACCGTGTTCGTGCTGATGCAGCCGCTGTCGGGAATGGTGTTCGCGAAGAGCTTCTACCGCGTGCTCGGCACGGTGGCCGGCCTCGTCGCCGCGCTCGCGCTCGGCGGGCTGTTCGCGCAGCAGCCGGAGCTGTACATGGCCGGCATCACGCTGTGGATCGGCAGTTGCATCGCGCTCGCGGTGCGCAACCGCCACTTCCGCTGGTACGGGTTCGTGCTCGCCGGCTACACCGCCGCGCTGATCGGCCTGCCCGCGGTGATGACGCCGCAGACGCTGTTCCAGTCCGCGCTCACGCGCGCCGCGGAAGTCGCGCTCGGCATCGCCTGCTCCGGCGCGGTCAGCGCGCTGATCCTGCCGCTCAGTTCCGCGAAAGCGCTGATGCGCTCGCTGACCGCCCGTCATGTGAAGTTCGCGGCATTCGCGGCCGGCGCGCTGTCGGGCGACCTCGCGCGCGGCGATTTCGAGCGGCGCTTCGCCGATTTCGTCGACGAGATCGTCGGGTTCGAGGCCAACCGCGCGTTCGCGTCGTTCGAGGATCCGCACATTCGCGCGCGCAGCCGCCGGCTCGCGCGACTCAACAGCGAGTTCATGAATGCGTGCACGCGCCTGCATGCGCTGCACCAGCTCGTCAAACGCTTGCGCGCGAACCGGTCGGACGCGGTGCTCGACGCACTCGCGCCGCACATCGATGCGCTCGCGCAGCGCATCACCGCGTTGCGCGACGAGCGGCAGCGCGGGATTGCGACCACCACCGGCGCGCTGCTCGAACTGCGCCGCTTTCACGGCGCGTTGCCGAAGGCCGCGCGCGCATCGCGCCGCGAGATCGAGGATCACGCGGCCGGCGGCGTGCTCGACTTCGATACCGCGATCGAGCTGATGTATCGCTTCATCGGCGAGTATCTCGGCTACGCCGACACCAACGCGTCGCTCGACCGCGACGATCACGCGTTCGAACGCTCGGTCACCCACTACGCGGTGAAGACCAATTCGTTCTTCGTCGGTTTCGCCTTCCTGCGCACGCTCGTCGCCGTCGGTGCGATGAGCGCGTTCTGGCTCGCGTCCGAATGGCCGAGCGGCTCGCTCGCCGTGATCGGCACCGCGATCGCGTGCGCGCTGAGCTCGACGTCGCCGCGCGCGCCGAAGTTCGTCGCGCAGATGGGTGTCGGCGCGGCGTTCGCGACGGCCGTCGGCTACCTGTTCCTCTGCTACGTCTATCCGAACATCGACGGTTTTCCGCTGCTGTGCGCGGCACTCGCGCCGGTACTCGGCCTCGGCGCGTTTCTCGCGATGCGCCCGGGCCTGTCCGGCTACGGGATCGGCTTCGCGGTGTTCTTCTGCCTGCTCGCGGGCCCCGACAACGCGATCGCGTATACGCCCGAGGTGCTGATCAACAACGGCTTCGCCGTCGTCGTCGCGATGCTGGCGTGCTCGATCGTGTTCGCCGTGGTGTTTCCGACCCACATGCCGTGGCTCACGTCGCGGATCGCGCACGATCTGCGCCGCCAGGTCACGCTCGCGTGCGAAGGCGCGCGCGAGGGCCTCGCGGCGCGCTTCCAGTCGAGCACGCACGACCTGATGGCGCAGTTGCGCACGCTGCTCGTCAAGCGTACGCGGCAGCATCGCGACGCGCTGCGCTGGATGCTGTCGACGCTCGAAGTCGGCCATGCGGTGATCGACCTGCGCGACGAGCTGCACGGGTTCTGCGAATCGAAACCGCCGCAGACGCTGCGCTGGACCGCGTCGATCGATGCGGTGCTGCACGAGCTGCCGCGCTTCTTCGACGATCCGGCGCCGGGCCGCCACGCGCGCACGCTGAAATCGGTGAACCTGGCGATCCGCGCCGCGCAGCACACGCTGCACGCGTGGTACGCGGTGCCCGAGGCGCGCCACCGCATGCAGCGCATCGTCGGCTGCCTGCACTTCATCCGCAGCGCGCTGCTGGACAAGGATGCGCCGTTCAACCGCCATCGTCATTGACCATCGATGACGATCGGCGGCGATCGATGCGTACGCAACGTCACCCTTGTTCCGAATGGAAATAAGCTCTGCACCCGCGGTGATTAATCTTCAAGCAGTGCGAGCCTATAGTTTCCTCACTGCCAGCGAGACTGGCACTGACCCAGGAGAAACCGAAATGAAGCCGCTGCACCTCGCCCTCGTTGCCCTGTCGCTCACCGCCGCTGTCGCGCATGCCCAGCCCGCGCCGGCCGACCTCGCGCAGCAACCGGCGAACCGCGCCGAAGCCGTCCAGGCGGCAGGCCGCGCCGATCGTGCGCAATCGAAGCAGGAAGACCCGAACGCATGCGTCGGCCCCGTCAGCTTCTGCAACGTCTACTTCGGCAGCTGAGCATGACGTCGCGTCGTCACGGCCGGGCCCGCCGCGCGCGCATCGCACGGATCGCATGCGCGCGTGCACGACGGGCCGGCCGCTCGCCGCACCGACACTGCCCGCCACGCCGCTTCGATTGAAGCGGCGCATGCCGTTTCAGGCGCCGCGCCCCGGCCGCCACCCCACTTCGCGCAACGCATCCAGCAAGCGCGCCTGCCCCAGCCCTTCGACCCGCGCGCCGCGCGATTCGACGTCGCTCCCCGCGACCAGCGCATTCACGATCGCTTCCTCCACCGCTTCCGCCGCCGCGACGAACAGCGCGGAGATATGGTCGTTGTTCACCATCTTCACGGCAGTCGTCGGCGCGCCCTTGTTGCCGTAGTTCGCGGCCGGCAGTCCGTCGTTGCCGGTTGCAAACGCAAGGAAGATGTCGCCGCTCGAATCCTCGGTGCCGCCGCCGACACGGGCCAGCCCGACGCTCGCACGCTGCGCGAGGCGCGTGCACTGATGCGGCAGCAGCGGTGCATCGGTCGCGATCGTGACGACGATCGAGCCCATCCCGGCCTCGCCCGGCGCATCGGGCGCGCGAAACGGCGAATGCACGTGCCGCAGCACTTCGCCCACCGGATAACCGGCCACGCGCAGCATCTCGCGCACGCCGTAGTTCGCCTGCACGAGCGCGCCGACGGTCCAGCCGCCCGCGTCGGCCGCGACCACCCGCGACGCGGTGCCGATGCCGCCCTTGAACTCGTGGCAGATCATGCCGGTGCCGCCGCCCACGCCGCCTTCGGCGACCGGCCCCGACTGCGCGGCGGCCAGCGCGCGCTGCACGTGCGCGGCGCTCACGTGCTGGCCCCAGATGTCGTTGAGCAGGCCGTCGTAGGTTTCCATCACCACCGGCATGCACCAGTAGACGCGGCCGGCCGCCGCTTCGCGTTCGTTCGCGACCAGCGCATCGCGCACCGCGCCGACGCTGTGCGTGTTCGTATAGGCGATCGGCGTCGTCAGCAGGCCGGCTTCGCGGATCCATTCGAGCCCGGTCGCGTCGCCGTTGCCGTTCAGCACATGGACACCCGCGAAGCACGGCGAATCGTGCGCGGCGCCGGCGCGCGGCTCGATGACGGTGACGCCGGTGCGGATCGACGCATCGCCGTTCTCGACGTTCAGCGTGCAGTGTCCGACCCGCACGCCCGGTACGTCGGTGATCGCGTTGAAGCGGCCCGGCGTGCCGAGTCCGATGCGGATGCCGAGATCCCTCGTGCGCATGATGCAATTCCTCCAGTCTTTCAATGGTTCGGTGGGTCGTTATGGTCAGAGCGTGCGGAACGCATCGCTGTGGCGCGCCCAGATGGCATACATCACGAGCGCGGCCACCAGCAGCCCGCCGATGATGATCAGGTCGGTCGGCTTCGTCGCCGTCGCCAGCGTCGTGTAGAGCGTATACGCGGCACCCGCGACCGCGACGAGCGGCGTCACGGGCCACAGCGGCATCCGGTAATGATGCTCGACGTCGCGGCGCACGAACCGGCTCGCCAGCGCGGCCAGTCCGACGACCAGATAGATCATCAGCAGCAGGTCGACCGTGAACGCGGTCAGCTCGTCGAGGCTCGACACGAACACCAGCCCCGCCGACGGCACCGCCAGCGCGAGCGTCGCGAGCCACGGCGACTCGAAGCGCGGATGGATCGTCGAGAACGCGCGGTTGCAGGTGCGCGACCAGAGCGCATGGCGGCCGCTGCTGTACAGCAGGCGCCCCATCGTGATCACGATCGCGATGATCGCGTTGAACACCGACAGGAAGATCCCGCCGCTGACCACGCGCGACACCGTCGGGCTGCTCAGCGAGCGCACGACATAGCCGATCGGGTCGGCGCTCTTCGTCAGTTCCGTCAGCGACGGCGCGCCGAGCACGATCGCGGTGAGCGGAATCAGTTCGACGACCAGGATCACCAGCAGCGAATAGATCACCGCCTTCGCGACGTTGCGGTTGCCGCCGCGCAGGTCTTCCGCGAGATAGGCGGCGGAGCCGAAGCCGTTGTAGCAGAAGATCGCCGTGCCGATCGCGGGCACGATCGCCGCGAGCGTGGCGGGCACCAGCGCATTGCCGCTCGCGACGACCGGCGCGACCAGCGCCTCGGCGCCGCGATGCGGAGAGCCGAAGCCGAGCCCCGCGATCAGCATCAGCACGCCGATCTCGACGACGAGAAACGCGCCGGTGATCCATGCATTCGTCTTGATGTTCAGCATGCCGAGCACGTAGCTGAGCAACACGATCGTCAATGCGACCGACTGGTTGCTGAAGTGCGTGCCGAGCGCGTTGTTCAGGTATGGCGCGGCGCCGCTCGCGAGCACCGCCGGAATGAACACGCTGACGGACAGCACCGTGATGAAGGTCAGGTAGCCGGGCAGCGTGCCGAACACGCGCTTGGCCATCACGTATTCGCCGCCCGCGCTGCGGTGCGCGGCGCTGAGCTCCGCGTAGCAGAGTGCGAACGCGAGCGCGAGCACGCCGCCGAGCACGAACGACAGCACCGCGCCGCTGCCGGCCTGCTGGATCGCGAACGGCGCGATCACGAAGATCGAGCTTGCGGGCGTCACGCCCGACACGGTGATCATCACCGCGTCGCGGACGCTGAGCGTCTGCGATAACGCGCGCGGCGCGCCTTCCGTGGCAGGCGTCGCTTGCAGCGTGCCCGTCGATTCCGACATCATCGCCATTTCGTTCTCCTGTTGCGCCTATGCTGCACTTTTTTGAACGCCCATACTCGGGCCCGATTGATTGCGTGGCAGTCTAGGAAGCCAAATTCAGGACCGCTATTCCCCCTTCGTGTTACGCCCTCCGGTGGTGGTATGGATCGACTCTTCTCCGAAATCGCGATGCATCAGGCGCTCGGCCGCGCGATCGATCATCTCGGCCAGCCGCGCTTCTGGCGTTTCCTGGTGCTGCTGCTCAACGAAATGGTGCCGTTCGACAATGCGCTCGCAACCGCGATCGGCCGCGACGGCGTGCCGCTCGTGCTCGACGAATACGACACGGGCGGCACCGACAGCGCGTCGCCGGTGCCGCTTTACCTCAATGGGTTATATCTGCTCGATCCGTTCCTGCAGGCCGCGCACGACGGGCTCGCCGACGGCTGCTACCGGCTCGAGGAAGTCGCGCCCGACCTGTTCCGGCAGAGCGAGTATTTCCTGAGCTACTTCCGCGACGCGGTCGGCGACGATGAAATCCAGATCCTGCTGCGGCCGAATCCCGACCTGCTGCTGTCGTTGTCGCTCGGCGCGGCCGCGCGCTTCGACGTCGAGCCGCTCGGCAAGCTGACGGCTGCGATGCCGTGGGTGCTCGCGACGATCCGGCAGCATTGGCGGCTGGTGGGCGATGCCGCGCGCGCGACGCCCGACGACGATCTCGGCGCACGCGTCGAGCAGGCGCTCGCGCGCTTCGGCGCGGGCGTTCTGACCGATCGCGAGATGTCGATCGCGAGAATGGTGCTGCGCGGCAATTCGTCGAAGGCGATCGCCGAGCGGCTGGCGATTTCACCGGAAACGGTGAAGGTGCATCGGCGGCATCTTTACGCGAAGCTTGGAATCTCGTCGCAGCCCGAATTGTTTTCCCGGTTCATTCAGGCGCTGGGGGAGGATGCGGCGGGGTGAGCGCATCGATGCGGGCGTAGGCCGTCAATCGCCCGATTCGATGAACCCGCCAGCGGGTGCCTGATGCGGCACGTACCAGCCGGCTCGGTGCCATTCACGAAAACCCGCACCGGCCGGTCCGCACGCGACGCGCCGCGCTGACTGCAGCAGGCAGCCGATGCCGCCGCTGCCGTGGTTGCCCGTTTCCGCACGCGCGGGCATGATGTCCGGCAGCGCGCCGTCCGCTTCGGCGGTCGTCGGCGGTCGGCGGTGGCGCAGTCGGCATGCCGTCCCTGCACCGCCGCCCGCATCCTCGTGCAATCCGCGTGCCGGTCCCGGCCGCCCACCTCACCGTGTCCATGTCACTACGCGCATTCAGAACGCTGGTCGCGATCGCCCGATACCGGACCTTCGCCCGCGCCGGCGAGGCGATCGGGCTCACGCAGTCCGCCGTGAGCCTGCAGGTCAAGGCGCTCGAGAGCGAATACAACGTCCAGCTGTTCGACCGTTCGCGCCGCCAGCCGGTGCTCACCGAAGCCGGCAACATCCTCGTCGCGCAGGCCGAGCAGGTACTCGCGATGGTCGACCGGATTCCCGATGCGCTCAGCGACGAGAAGAAGCTCGTCGGCCGCCTGCGGATCGGTGCGATCCAGACCGCGCTGTCCGGCCCGCTGCCCGATGCGCTGCTCGCGCTGCGCGATGCGCATCCGTCGTTGCGCGTGCACGTATCGGCCGGCATGTCGGCCGAACTGGCGAACCGCGTCGCGGCCGGCGAACTCGACGCGGCGATCACGACGCGCCCGGTGCGCCCGCATCCGGCGGAACTGACGTGGACCACGCTGTACGAAGACCGCTTCTGGCTGCTCGCGCCGCCGCACTACGCGGAGCGCGACGCGGGCACGCTGCTCGAGGCGCTGCCGTTCATCCGCTTCGACGCGCAGGCGTGGGCCGGCCGGATGATCGCCGCCGAACTGCGCCGCATCGGCGTCCGCGTGCGCGAGGAGATGGTGCTCGACAGCGCCGAGACGATCGCGCGCATGGTCGCGCGCGGGCTCGGCGCGGCGATCGTCGCGCTCCCCGACTCGACGCTCGCGCGGCTGCCGCCCGTCACGCGCTTGCCGTTCGGCCAGCCGCAGATGGGCCGCGCGGTCGTACTGCTCGAACACCAGTCGCGTCCGGCGGAGCGTTTCGCCCGTGCGCTGGCCGCCGAAGTCACCACGTCATCGATGAGAATTTCTCATTGAACACCCGATAATTCACAATTATTCCTGCTGCGTCCGCATGTTAACTTGGCGGCATCGTCACTCTTTCGATTGCGTACCGCCATGTTGCCCTCCGGATGGATTTCCGCTTCGTTCCGCTGCTCCGCCTGCCGGCCGTCCCGCCCGCCTCGCCTGAAGGCGCGTCGATGATCGGCCCGATCCTGCTCGCGCTCGCGCCGGTCGCGCTGCTGGTCGCGTTGGGCCACGGCCTCCGGCGCACGGGCTTCATCGCCGATGCGTTCTGGCCGCACGCCGAGCGACTTTGCTACTACGTGCTGCTGCCCGCGCTGTTCGCGGACGGTCTCGCGAATGCGCGGCTGCAAGCGCTGCCCGTGTTACCGCTCGCGGCGGCGCTGGTCGGTTCGACCGTGCTCGTCGCGGCGCTTCTTCTGCTGGTCCGCCGGTTCGTGCAGGTCGACGGCGCCGGGTTCACGTCGGTGTTCCAGGGCGCGGTGCGCTTCAACAACTATGTCGGCACCGCCCTCGCCGCCGGACTGTTCGGCGCGCACGGCATCGCGCTCGCGGCCGTGTGCGTCGCGGCGATCGTGCCGACCGTGAACCTGATGTGCGTGCTGGTGTTCGCGCGCTACGGCGACACACGGCTCGGCGCGTGGGCGCTCGTGCGTCAGATCCTGTCGAATCCACTCGTCGTCGGGTGCGCGCTGGGGATCGCGATGCAGGCCGCCGGCATCGCGTTTCCGGCCGCGGTCGAACCGGCCGTGCGCGCGCTCGGCGCCGCCTCGATGCCGCTCGGCCTGCTGTGCGTGGGCGCGGCGCTGAAGTTCGACGCGGCGCGCGGATGGATGCAGCCGATGTGCATCGCGTCGGCGTTCAAGTTCATGGCGATGCCGCTCGCCACGCTCGCGGCCGGCCGCCTGTTCGGGCTCGGCGATGCCGCGCTGACCATCGCGCTGCTGTTCCAGGCGCTGCCGACGTCGTCCTCGTCGTACATCATGGCGCGCCAGCTCGGCGGCGACGCGCCGCTGATGGCCGGCATCACCGCGTTCCAGACGATCGCCGCCGCGCTCGCGATGCCGGCCGTGCTGACGGCGCTCGCGTCGGCGCCGGTGTTTCGCTGACGGCCCGGCACCGCGGCGTGTCGCTATCCGTCGCGGGAGTGCGCCGCAGGGCCCAGTTCGACTCAAGGAGGTTCGGGGACGGATGCCGAATCCCGCCGCAAGCGTACAAACGCCGCAGCGTTGCGCGCGACCTACGCACCGCCGATGCGCCCCCGGTTCTTCTCGCAGCCCCGCGAAAAACCGCCTATGGTGAATGAAGCGGGTCCGTTCCGCCGTCATTCGACTTCCCGTCGCTCGCACCGGCGGCCACGGCGCCGCGTTCCGGCACCATTCCCCGCAATCGTGCGCACGCCCGGCCGTGCGCGCGATTGCGCCGTCCACCGGACTACAAGGAGGTAACCATGAAAGCCGTGCTGCTCGTCAGTTCCGCCCTGCTCGCCATGGCGTCCGTCTCGGCCTCGGCTCAAGGCTCGATCACCAAAGTCGAAAACGGCGCGCTCGTCGCCGCGAACGGGATGACCGTCTACACGTTCGACAAGGACCAGCCCAACGCCGGCACCAGCGCATGCGCGGGGCAATGCGAATCCCTCTGGCCGCCGTACAAGGCCAGCGCGACCGACGTTCCGGTCGGGCCGTATACGATCGTCAAGCGCGACGACGGCAGCCCGCAATGGGCCTACAAGGGCAAGCCGCTGTACTTCTTCTCGAAGGACATGAAACAGGGCGACCGCACCGGCGACAACTTCAGGAACGTGTGGCACGTGGTCGCGCCGTAAGCGTTCTTTCCCCACCTTGAGCGTCGGCACGGCCGCCGCGCGCGTAAAAAGGCCCGCCCCGATCGTGGACCGGGGCGGGCCGGTGCGTCTTCAAGGCCGGCGGTTGCGTGGCGACACCCGCCGGCCGGCCGGCGCCGCGTGCGGCCGCAACACACGCATCAGCGGTTCGACGGGAAGCTGAACACCGTCCCTTCGCGCACGCCGGCCGACGGCCAGCGCTGCGTGATCGTCTTGCGCTTCGTGTAGAACCGCACCGCATCCGGGCCGTACGCATGCAGGTCGCCGAACAACGAGCGCTTCCACCCGCCGAACGAGTGATACGCGACCGGCACCGGCAGCGGCACGTTGATGCCGACCATGCCGATCTGGATGTTGTCGCTGAAGTAGCGCGCCGCTTCGCCGTCGCGCGTGAACAGGCACGTGCCGTTGCCGTATTCGTGCGCGTCGATCAGCGCCATCGCCTCGTCGAGCGACTTCAGGCGGATCACGCCGAGCACCGGCCCGAAGATCTCGTGCTGATAGATCGGCATGCCGGGCTTCACGTTGTCGAACAGGCACGGGCCGAGGTAGTAGCCGCCGTCGTGGCCGTCGACCTTCACGCCGCGGCCGTCGACGACGAGCGTCGCGCCCGCTTCCACACCCGCATCGACGAAGCCGGTCACCTTCTCGAAATGCTGCTTCGTGACGAGCGGCCCCATGTCGACGCCGGCACCGTTGCCCGGGCCAACCTTCATCTTCGCGATCTCGGCCTGCAGGCCGTCGACCACCTTGTCGCCCGTTTCATCGCCGATCGCGACGACCAGCGGAATCGCCATGCAGCGCTCGCCGCACGAGCCGTACGCCGCGCCCATCAGCGCGTTCACCGCGTTGCCGATGTCGGCGTCGGGCATGACGACCGCGAAGTTCTTCGCGCCGCCGAGCGCCTGCACGCGCTTGCCGTGCGCGCAGCCGGTCGAGTAGATGTATTCCGCGATCGGCGTCGAGCCGACGAAGCTCACCGCCTTCACGCGCGGGTCGGTCAGGATCGTGTCGACCGCTTCCTTGTCGCCGTTCACGACGTTCAGCACGCCCGGCGGCAGGCCGGCCTCGAGCGCGAGCTCGGCCATGCGCAGCGTCGACGACGGCGTGCGCTCGGACGGCTTCAGCACGAACGTGTTGCCGCAGGCGACGGCCATCGGCCACATCCACAGCGGCACCATCACCGGGAAGTTGAACGGCGTGATGCCGGCGGCGACGCCGAGCGCCTGGAACTCGCTCCACGAATCGATCGCCGGGCCGACGTTCTTGCTGTGCTCGCCCTTCAGCAGCTCGGGCACATAGGAAGCGTATTCGACGTTCTCGATCCCGCGCTGCAGTTCGCCCATCGCGTCGGCGAGCACCTTGCCGTGCTCGGCGGTGATCAGCGCGCACAGCTCGTCCGCATGCTCCTCGAGCAGCGTCTTGAAGCGGCTCATCACGCGGGCGCGCTTCAGCGGCGGCGTGTTGCGCCACGCCGGGAACGCGGCCTGCGCGGACGCGATCGCGGCTTCGACGGTCAGCTTGTCGGCGAGCGCGACGCTCTTGTCCGATTCGCCCGTCGCCGGGTCGAACACCGGCTGGATGCGGCTGCCGCCGTCGACGCGCTGGCCGTCGATCAGGTGGCCGACGGTGGAGGTCACATTGCTGTCGTGTTTCATGTTTCTGGCCTTTCGTGAATTCGGTTGTCGCGGGCAACGGGCCGCGCTCAGTTCACTTCGTTCAGCGCGTCGGACAGCGCGTTCACGAGGTTGTCGATCTCGCGCTTCTCGGCGATGAACGGCGGCGCGAGCTGGATCGTGTCGCCGCCGTAGCGCACGTAGAAGCCCTTCGCCCAGCAGCGCATCGCGATCTCGTACGGGCGCCGAGCCGGCTCGCCCGGCAGCGCCGCGATCGTCAGGCCGGCCGCCAGCCCGTAGTTGCGGATGTCCGTGATATGGCGCTGGCCCTTCAGCCCGTGCACGGCCGCCTCGAAATGCGGCGCGAGATCGCGCACGCGGGCCACCGCGTCTTCCTTCACGAGCAGGTCGAGCGCCGCGACGCCGGCCGCGCACGCGACCGGGTGCGCCGAGTACGTGTAGCCGTGCGGGAACTCGAGCATGTACTCGGGGCCGCCCGCGGCCATGAACGTGTCGTAGATTTCCTTCGTCGCGATCACGCCGCCGAGCGGCTGCACGCCGTTGGTCACCTGCTTCGCGAAGTTCATGATGTCCGGCACCACGCCGAACGCGTCGGCGCCCGTCATCGCGCCGGCGCGGCCGAAGCCCGTGATGACTTCGTCGAAGATCAGCAGGATGTCGTGCGCGGTACAGATGTCGCGCAGGCGCTTCAGATAGCCCTGCGGCGGGATCACCACGCCCGCCGAGCCGGAGAACGGCTCGACGATCACGGCCGCGATGTTCGACGCGTCGTGCAGCGCGATCAGGTCGAGCAGGCGGTCGGCCAGCTCGACGCCGTGCTCGGGCATCCCGCGCGAGAACTTGTTTTCCGCGAGTTGCGTGTGCGGCAGGAAATCGGCGTCGATGCCCTGGCCGAACAGCTTGCGGTTCGCGCCGATCCCGCCGACCGAGATGCCGCCGAAGTTCACGCCGTGATAGCCCTTCTCGCGGCCGATCAGGCGCGTCTTCGAGCCCTTGCCCTTGGCGCGCCAGTATGCGCGAGCCATCTTCAGCGACGTGTCGGCCGCTTCCGAGCCCGAGCCCGTGAAGAACACGTAGTCGAGGCCGGCCGGCGTCAGGTCCTTGATCTTGTTCGCGAGCTCGAACGACTTCGGATGGCCGAACTGGAACGCCGGCGCGTAGTCGAGCTGCGCGACCTGGCGGCTCACGGCTTCCGTGATCTCCGTGCGGCCGTGACCGAGGCCCGTGCACCACAGGCCCGACAGGCCGTCGAAGATCTTGCGGCCTTCGCCATCCGTGTAATACGCGTCCTTGGCCGACACGATCATGCGCGGGTCGGACTTGAACTGGCGGTTCGCCGTGAACGGCATCCAGTGGGCGTCGAGCCACGCGGCGTCGGTGCGGAGGTTCGTGTCGTCCTGCTGGCTGGCGGTGATCGTGTCGGTCATGTCGGTCGGCGCGGCGCGCCCCTCCTTCTTGTGATGATGTTGCGCATTGTCGGGACGCCAATTAGTCTTTTGAATATCGCAATATCAATGTTCACTTGCGCAACTATGCAAGCAAAGAAACCGAAGAGCCGCGCGCTGCTCGGGCAGCTCAGCGACATGGATCTGCGGCTGCTGCGAGTCTTCAAGGGCGTCGTGCAGTGCGGCGGGATGGCGGCGGCCGAGCTGGAGCTGAATATCGGCATCTCGACGATCAGCCGGCATGTGAAGGATCTGGAAACACGCCTCGGCCTCGTGCTGTGCCGGCGCGGCCGCGCGGGCTTCACGCTGACCGCCGAAGGGCAGACGGTGTACGAGGAAACCCTGCGGCTGCTCGCGTCGATGGAGGCATTTCGCAGCAGGATCGACGGCATTCACGACAAGATGGGCGGAGAACTTCACATCGCCGTGTTCGACAAGACCGCCACCAACCCGCATGCGCGGCTCGGCGACGCGATCCGCCAGTTTGCGGACGAGGCGCCCGACGTCGCGCTGACCCTGCATGTCGCGTCGATCAACGAGGTCGAGCGCGGGATCATCGACGGCAGCTATCAGGTCGGGATCATCCCCGCGCACCGCAGCTCGGGCAGCCTCGTGTATGCGGAACTGTTCGACGAGCGGATGCTGCTGTACTGCGGCCGCCAGCACCCGCTGTTCGACGCGCCGCACGGCAAGCTCACGTGGACGACGATCCGCAACCACGCGTTCGCTGGCCTCGGCTTCCATTCGCCGAACATGGAACTGAGCCATCGCGCGAAGCTCACGCGGACCGCGACGGCATCGGACCAGGAATCGATCGCGACGCTGATCCTGTCCGGCCGCTATCTCGGCTTCCTGCCCGATCATTATGCGGAGAGCTTCGAAACCAAGGGGCTGATGCAGCCGATCGCGCCGCACCGCTTCAACTACCGGTGCCGGTTCGTGAGCCTGCTGCGACGCTCGCCGCGGCCGTCACGGGCGGCGCTGCTGTTCCAGTCGTGCCTCGAGGCCGCGCATGCGGCGGCGCGGCCGGGCGGCGATGGCGGCGATGGCGGCGACGCATAGCCGGGCTCGGGCTTGGCCTGCGCCGTCGTCCGGCCGCGGCGGTCGTTCGCGCCCGCTCTGCGATAATGCGCACTTCCCGTTTCCGCTCGCCTCCCGCCATGACGCAGCCGTCCGCCCCGCTCTCCACCGACCTGCCGCCGATTTCGTGCCTGCCCGGCGACGCGCTGCCGTGGCTGCCGATGAGCGCCGACCTGCCGGGGCTCGCGATCAAGTATCTGCATATCAATGCGGCGGAAGACACGCTGACCGCGCTGCTGAAGATGCCGGCCGGCGGCACGCTGCCGCGCCACCGTCACGACGGCGAGGTGTTCGTCCATACGCTGCAGGGAGCGTGGCGCTACCGCGAGTACGAATGGATCGCGCAGGCCGGCTCGACGGTGCTCGAACCGGCCGGCTCCGTGCATACGCCGGAAACGCTCGGCGCGCCCGGCGACGACGTGATCACGCTCAACGTGATGCGCGGCGACCTGGTGCTGCTCGATGACGACGGCCGCGAGACCGCGCGCGAGAATTGCCGCGTCGCGCTGCTGCGCCAGCGCAAGCATGCGCGCACCGCGCCGAACGACGCGGCGGCGTTCGTCACGCGCTGAGCGCTCGGGCGGGGTCGGACGCGAGGTTCCGATGCGAATCCACGCGCCGTGCCGTCATCGTGTCGCTCGCTCATCGATTCATGGTGTCGTTCGCTCGAGCCCCTTCTTGCGCAGCACTGCGGTCGCCTCGACGGATGTCAGGAGGCGGATCAGCGCCTTCGCCCCGTCCGGATCCTCCGTATGGGTGGCAATTCCGGCCGTGTAGACCGTGTCGTGCTGCAGCTCCGGTGGCAGCACGCCGGCCAGACGGACACCCGGCACGTCGACGATGTTGGGCACGGTGATGACGGTCGCATCGGCCGTGCCGCCCGCGACGGCAGCGACCACGTCGCCGCCCGGCACGGGCACGAGATGCGACCTGACCGTGTCCGCGACGCCCAGCCGACCAAGCAGATCGACGAGATAGGCGCCGCTCGCGCTTCCGGGCGACCAGGACAGCGAACGGGCAGCCGTCAGCGCCCGCCTGAACGCGTCGACGGTCCTGATGTCGGGCACCGGCGCGTCCGCGCGCACCGCCATGCCGACCACGGCTTTCGCGATGTCGGCGCGCGTGCTCGATACGATTCGGCCCGTGCGTATCAGATCGTCGATCTGATCGGGCAGCAGGATCGCGACATCGAATGCCTCCCGCGCGTCGATCCGCCGCTTCAGCGCAGCCGCGTTGTCGAACGTGGCTGCGAGACCATGTCCGGTCTGCCGCTCGAACTCGGGCGCGATTTCCGCCAGCGTCGACTTCAGCGTGGGCGTGCTGAAGACCTTGAGTTCGTCCGCGCGCGCCGCGCCGAGGCCGACAAGCGCCAGAAACGCAACGACGCAGATATTCACCAGCACCGGAATGATCATCGCCGTCTCCTTTTTCGATTGCTTGCCGCCACGGCTTGCGGGCTCGCAAGGCCGTCCCGAGTACCATCCTGGGTTACCGTTTGATCAACAGATAATTTCAAATTACGATCGAGTGATCACGAAATCGAATGGCTCCGGACATGGACGGCGATCGACTCCGCATGCACTTTATTGTGGGCATCGTCAAGCGTTCAACTTGGTGACTCGAATAATCCACTAGGGGTAAAACAATTATGCTGTTGAGTCGAATCGCCATCTATGGCCTCGCCGCGTCCATCCTTGCCGGATGCGCGGTGGGCCGCACAACTGTCGACGTCTCCGCGCCTCAAGGCACAAACCCCGCGACGGGGAAGTACGTGCGCATTGACTCCGTCCTGGACAAACGCACTTTCACCGTCAAGCCCCCCAGCGCCGACATGGCATCACTGGATTCTGACGAAGATTCCAGCGATGCGTCGAAAGCTCGCGCGATCGGTCGGAAGAGAAACAGTTATGGCAAGGCACTCGGCGATGTGGTGCTTCCTGAAGGCAAGACGGTTTCCGGCCTCGTTGAAAGCGCATTGGCTACGGGCTTTCAGGAGGCAGGTTACATCGTCGTAAAGCAAGGTGACCCCAACTTTGCCGCCGCCGCTCCGGTGACTGCACAAGTAATCGAATTCTGGGCATGGTTCCAGCCCGGCTTCTGGTCCGTCACAACCAATCAGAAGTCGGAATTGCAATTGTCAGGCGACGTCGGCGCGCTTCATGGTGTTCAGACCGTGAAGACTCGCGTTAGCGATTCGAAGCAGGTCGTGGTTTCCAGCGACTGGCAAGAGATCGTGGAAAAAGGCCTGTCGGCGATTACCCTGCGCACAAAGGACCTGGTAAGCGGGAAGTAGCGCCCTCCAAGAGCGAACCATGTCGCTCGTCGTGAAGATGACTGAAGCGTCTGGCTCGCCGGTCCAGAACCGCAATCGGCATGTCGAATATCAGATCGACGACGTCGAGCGGGATCCGACGTCGCTCGCAAATGCGTGAAGACAATAACGCTCCCAGCCAAACAACGACGCGCACAGCCGCGAAAGCTCTTTTCGCGGAATGATCTACGGCGCCACGTCGAATGTCCCAAAGTGGCCGAATCCAGCCAACAACAACCCTCGCCCCCGCCCGCCCCGATTCGTCTGCCTGCCCGTGCCTGCGGCGCCCCCCCGCCTAGCGACCTCCCCGGTCGTCCCCGCGCGCATCGCGCCGCACCGCCTGCGGCGGCACGCCGAACCCGCGCACGAACGCATCGCGCAGGTGGCGCCGGTCGCGGAAACCGTTCTCCTTCGCGATCACGTCGAGCGAGTGCCGGCTCTGCTCGATCATCAGCCGCGCGGCCTCGAGCCGCAGCCGCTCGATCGCCTTCGCCGGCGACTGCCCGGTTTCCAGCGTGAACACGCGGCTGAACTGGCGCGGACTCAGGTGGACGGCGTCGGCCAGGTCCTCGACGGTCAGCGCGCGGCCGAGGTTCTGCCGCGCATAGTTCAGCGCATTCTGGATCCGGTCCGATTTCGGCGCGAGATCCAGCATCTCCGAATGCTGTGACTGCCCGCCAGCACGGCGCTGGTGCATCACGAGCTTGTGCGCGACCGAGCGCGCGGCGTCCGCGCCGAGATCCTTCTCCACCATCGCGAGGGCCAGGTCGAGGCCGGCCGTCATCCCGGCCGACGTCCAGATCGGCCCGTCGACGATATAGATCCGGTCCTCCTCGACACGAATGTCCGGAAAATGCTTCTGCATGTCGCGGCCGTACGCCCAGTGCGTCGTCGCGCGGCGCTGCGCGAGCAGCCCGGCCTCCGCAAGCACGAACGCGCCGGTGCAGATGCCGGCGATTCGCCGCGCGCGCGCATTCGCACGGCGCAGGAACGCGACGACGCCGGCCGGCGCCGGCGACGCGATCGGATCGTTGACACCCGCGACGATCCACGTATCGACGTCGATCCGCCCACGCAGCGCGCGCGTCGCGACCGACAGCCCGAGCGACGAGCGCACGTCGCCGCCGTCGACGGAATAGTTGTCCATCACGTAGAACGGCTCGCCCGCGCCCAGGTTCGCGTACTCGAACACCGACTGCGCGGCGAGCGCCATGATCTGGAAGCCGTCGCTGATCAGAAAGCCGATGCGGTGCATGCGTGTCTCCGGTGACGGGCGTCAGGATCGTCACGGTCGTTACGATCGGCCCGATGTCCGAAATCATACCCATCTACGTCATTTGTGTCGCGGCGATTCGACGCCAGAATGCCTTCACGCACTCACCCTTTCCTCGACACGGAGCGACATCATGACTGAAGCACATCGCGGTACCGCCGTCATTACCGGCGCATCATCCGGCATCGGCGCGATCTATGCGGACCGGCTCGCGCGCCGCGGCTACGACCTGATCCTGGTCGCGCGCAACCGCGAGCGGCTGATCGCGCTCGCCGAGCGCATCACGAACGACACGCAGCGCAGCGTCGAGATCGTCGGCGCGGACCTCAACGACCGCGCGGCACTCGCCGCCGTCGAGGCGAAGCTGAAGCAGGACGCGAGCATCACGCTGCTCGTCAACAACGCGGGCGTCGGTACGCACGCACCGCTGCTCGACAGCGACGTCGACGCGATGACGCGGCTGATCGACCTGAACGTGACCGCGCTCACGCGCCTGACCTATGCGGCCGTGCCCGGCTTCGTCGCACGCGGCCGCGGCGCCGTGATCAACATCTCGTCGATCGTCGCGCTGTCGCCGGAAACGCTCAACGGCGTGTACGGCGGCAGCAAGGCATTCGTGCTCGCGTTCAGCCAGTCGCTGCATCACGAACTCGCGGACCACGGCGTGCAGGTGCAGGCCGTGCTGCCCGGCGCGACGGCCACCGACTTCTGGCAGACCGGCGGCCTGCCGCTCGAACACCTGCCGAAGGAGATCGTGATGTCGGCGTCCGACCTGGTCGACGCGGCGCTGGTCGGCTTCGATCGCCGCGAACTCGTGACGATTCCGTCGCTGCACGCGGCTGGCGAATGGGATGCGTACGAGGCCGCCCGCCGCACGATGGCGCCGCACCTGTCGACGGATTCGCCGGCGCCGCGCTATGCGGCCGCCCGCTGAGGCGCCCCATCATGAAACTCGACGGCAATACCATCCTCATCACCGGCGGCACGTCCGGGATCGGCCGCGCGCTGGCGATCGCGCTCGACGAGCTGGGCAACAAGGTCGTCGTCGCCGGCCGGCGCACGGCGCTGCTCGACGAGATCGCGCGGCAGTATCCGAACATCGACACAATCGAGCTCGACGTCGGCGACCCGGCGCAGATCCGCGCGGTCGCGGCGCGGTTGATCGACCGTTATCCCGCGCTGAACGTCGTGATCAACAACGCGGGCATCATGCCGTTCGACGACGCGGCCGGGCCGCTCGACGACGAACAGGCCGTGCGACTCGTCAACACGAACCTGCTCGGCCCGGTGCGCGTCAGCGCGGCGTTCGTCGAGCACCTGAAGCGGCAGCCGGACGCGACGATCATCAACAACAGCTCGGTGCTCGCGTACGTGCCGCTCGCAGCGACCGCGCTCTATTCCGCGACGAAGGCCGCGATCCATTCGTACACGCTGTCGCAGCGTTTCATGCTGCGCGACACGAGCGTGCGCGTGCTGGAAATCGCGCCGCCGTGGGTCGACACCGATCTCGTGCACAAGAGCGGCGATCCGCGCGCGATGCCGGTCGACGCGTTCGTCGCCGAGACGCTAACGCTGCTCGAGACCGCAACCACCGAAGTCGTCGTCGCAGCAGCGCAGCCGTTGCGCGACAACGCGGGCCCGAACGAGCACGCGTTCGTCGACCAGTTCAACCGCTTCATCGTCGACAACCCGATTCCCGTCGCGTGACGTCGCGCGGCGCAATCCTGCATCGGAGCAGGCATCATGACCCTGGAAGAGACCAACACGGCGCTCGTGCTCGACGCGCTGGATACGCTGTTCAACCGGAAGGACTACGAGCGCGCGGCGCAATTCTGGGCCGACGACTACGTCCAGCACAGCCGGCATGTGCCGGCCGGCCGCGACGGGCTGTTCGGCCTCGTCGCCTCGATGCCCGGCCTGCGCTTCGAATCTGACCGGGTCGCCGCCAACGGCGACTTCGTCTGGGTGCACAGCCGCTACACGCACGCGGCGAGCACCGTCGCGCTGATCGCGCTGGACATCCTGCGGATCGAAGGCGGCAAGCTCGTCGAGCACTGGGACGTGCTGCAGGACGAGGCCACGCGCGACGAATCGGCGGGCGGCCATCCGATGTTCGGCGACGCGTTTCCGGGCGAGCGTTCACGCACGCATTGATCTGCCGAAAGGCGCCGGCTGCCGCGCGATCGGACGGCGGAGCCGGCGCTTGCCGACGTGCCGCACGCGTCGATGCAGGCCGCCTCGCATGCGCGTCTCCACGTGCCGAACCTGCCGCACCCCAAGCCGGTTTCGACCCGCTTGCCACGCATTCCATGCGACGCTAAGCTCTGCGATTGCAGCCCCCGAAGCAGCGCCCACCGGCATTCGTCCGATCATCGGCGCAATCGGCCGTCGCGGAATTCGACCATGCGGTTCCGTATGTTCACCTCCGGGGCCGGCGACACGCCCGGCTCCTCTCGCGTCCCCGCCGACGATCGACCGGCGCTTGCGCCGTTGCCCGAACTCGAGGCCGTGTGCCGTCTCGCCCGCACGCATCTCGGCACGGCCGGTGCGTTCGTCGCGTACGCCGACGCCGGCGCGCAGCGCGTGGCGGCGTCCGACGGCACGCTGCCCGCCACGCTTCCTCCCGTGCGTTTCCCGCCGCGTATCGAACGCGCTCCGGCTGCCGAGCGACGCTTCGTCACGCCCGATGCGAGCGGCCGCCCGCACGACGCGCCGCACGTCGTCGCGGCCTGCGAACTGGTCGCGCCCGACGGCACCCCGCTAGGCGCGCTCTGCGTGACCGGCAGCACCGGCCTGACGCTCGGCGCCGCGCAGCGCGCTTTCCTGCACGACCTGGCGACACTGGCGGAATGTGCGATCGGCCGCGCGCTCGCGCAGGCCGCGCTGCACGAACGGCTCGGCGGCATCGAGGAACACAGCGCGCTGACCACGCTGGCGCTGACCGAAAGCGGCACCGGCGTGTGGGATCGCAACGTGGAAACCGGCGAGATCCACTACTCGTCGGCCTGGAAGGCGCTGCTCGGTTATGCGCCGCACGAACTGACGAACCGGATCGAGGATGCGTACGAACGGCTGCACCCGGACGATGTCGCCGACGTGAAGGCCGCGATGCTCGCGCACTTCGAAAGCCGCACCGACAGCTATGCGGTCGAGCACCGCATCCGCTGCAAGAACGGGACATACAAATGGATCTGCAGCCGCGGCAAGGTCATCACCCGTGACAGCCACGGGCGCGCGCTGCGCATGGTCGGCACGACCACGGACATCACCGCGCTGCGTGAACTGGCCGGCCGGCTGAGCGACTCCGTCACGCTCGTCACGAACCTGACCGACCAGGTGCCCGGCCTCGTGTTCCAGTTGCGGCAGACTGCCGACGGTCGCCGGTTCTTTACGTATGCGAGTGCGGGCGTACGCGACATCTACGAACTGACGCCCGAGCAGATCGCCCGCAATGCGGATGCGGTCGAAACCCGGATTCATCCGGCCGACCTGGCCGCGTACCGTCAGTCGCTGCTGGCGTCGGCGGAGCGCCTGGCGCCGTGGCGGCTCGAATACCGCGTGCTGCTGCCGGACCAGGGGATGCGCTGGCGCGAAGGCGACGCGCGCCCGCAACGCACGCCGGACGGCGGCACGGTCTGGCACGGCTTCATCACGGATGCGACCGAGCGCAAGCACATCG
The DNA here is from genome assembly GCF_905339595.1 of Burkholderia sp. BCC1977. NCBI lineage: Bacteria > Pseudomonadati > Pseudomonadota > Betaproteobacteria > Burkholderiales > Burkholderiaceae > Burkholderia > Burkholderia sp. BCC1977. The sequence continues at coordinate 51,259 of NZ_CAJPGQ010000014.1, read as the reverse complement.
AGACCGAACTGCAGCGGATGGCGATGACCGATCACCTGACCCAGTTGCCGAACCGCCACGCGTTCATGCGGCAGAGCGAAGCCGCGTTGCGCGGCGTGCGCGCGACCGGCCAGGACGCCGCGGTGCTGATGCTCGACCTCGATCACTTCAAGGCGCTGAACGACCGCTGGGGCCATCCGCTCGGCGATCGCGCGCTCCGGCATTTCGCACGGCTGCTGCTGGCGGAGATCGGACCGGACGGCATCGTCGGGCGCATCGGCGGCGAGGAATTCGCGATCGTGCTGCCGCGCACCGGAATCGACGCGGCGTGCGCGCTCGCGCGGCGCGTGCAGCAGCGCGTGGCCGAGTCGCGGCTCGTGCACGAGGATCAGCCGCTCGTGCTGACCGTCAGCATCGGCATCGACGCGATGCAAACGTCCGACTTCGGCGCGTACCAGGCGCTGTCGCGCGCCGACCAGGCGCTGTATGTCGCGAAGGAGCACGGCCGCAACCGGATCGAGGTGTATCGGGCCTAGCGCGTGTTCCCGTCGATTTCCACCGATAGCTGACTTGCGCCGATCCTCGCCGCACACCCCGTCGTACGCACGCCGCGTCGCGGCATCAAGCGATCAACGCGACGCGTGCGCCGCGTCGCGCGAGGTGGCGCGCACACCCACCAGCATCGCGACCGCGCACGCGGCCAGCAATCCCGCGATCATCAGCATCGCCGCGTCCATGCTGCCGGTGCGGGTGCGGATCACCCCGACGATCCATGGCGTGATCATGCCGCTCGATACGCCGATGCTGCTGATCAGCGCGATCCCGCCCGCCGCGCCGGCGCCCGAGAAATACGCGGACGGCACGGCCCAGAACACCGGATGCGCGGCGAAGATCAGCATCGCCGCGAGCGACAGCAGCGCCATCATCGCGACGATGCTCGGCAGGTGCAGCGTCTGCAGGACGAGCGCCACCGCGCCGCCGAATGCGCATGTGGCGAAGTGCCTGCGACGCTCGCGCTTGCGGTCCGAGCGCCGCGCGATCGCGATCAGGCCGGCCGCACCGATCGCGTTCGGCACGATCGACAGCAGGCTGATGTGCACGACGTCGTGAATGCCGAATTCGCGAATCATCAGCGGCATCCAGAACAGCAGCATCAGGAGCGCGGTCGTCAGCGAGAAATAGATGAACGCGAACAGGTAGGTGCGCGGCTCGGCCAGCACCTGCCGCAGCGACGCGGGCGTGTGCGCGGGTGCCTCCGCGCGATCGGCGGCCAGGTCGGCCGCGAGCCGCTGGCGGTCGTCGTCGGACAGCCAGCGCGCCTGTTCGGGGCGGTCGCACAGCCAGAACCACGCGATCACGCCGAGCAGGATCGCGGGCGCGCCCTCGATCGCGAACATCCATTGCCAGCCATGCAGCCCGAGCACGCCCGACATCCCGCGCATCAGCCAGCCCGACAACAGCCCGCCGACCATCCCGGCCACCGCGACGCCCGCATAGAAGATCGACAGCACCGACGCGCGGCGGCGCGCCGGATACCAGTAGGTCAGGTAGAACACGACACCCGGGAAGAAGCCGGCTTCGAACAGCCCGAGCAGGAAGCGCAGCACGTAGAAGTGCTTCGCGCTGTCGACGGTGATCATCGCGACCGACACCGCGCCCCACAGGAACATGATCCGCGCGAACGTGCGGCGCGCGCCGAAGCGGCGCAGCAGCGCGTTGCTCGGCACCTCGAACAGCACGTAGCCGACGAAGAACAGCACCGCGCCGAGGCTGTACATCGCATCGGTCAGGCCGAGATCCTGCCGCATCTGCAACTGCGCGAAGCCGATGTTGCTGCGGTCGAGGATCGACACGATGTAGCAGATGAACAGGAACGGCACGATCCGCGCGCCGATGCGGCGGTACAGCGCGTCGTGGTCCGACGCTGACGCACGGGAACCGGACGCAACCGCATGCGCGGCGTCCGTTTGAAGATGGGCTGACATCGATCGTCTCCTCGATGGATGCGGATACGGTGCGGACAGGAAACGCGACGCCGGCCGCCGCCGCCCGCGGGCGGCGACCGGCCGTGGTTCAGGTGCGCCGCGCGGGTTCGCCCTTCACGCCGAGCATCAGCGCGGCGCCGCTCAGCGCGAGCAGCGCGGCCAGCAGGTACACGGCGAGATCCATGCTGCCGGTGCGCGTGCGGATCAGCCCGATCACCCACGGGCTGACGATGCCGCTCGTGATCCCGATGCTGCTGATCAGCGCGATCCCGGCCGCGGCCGCGTTGCCCGACAGATAGCGGGTCGGCACGGCCCAGAAGATCGGCAGCGCGGCGAAGATCAGCGTCGCCGCGATCGACAGGCACGCCAGCATCGCCGCGAAGCTGTGCAGATGCAGCGTCAGCGCCGCGAGTGCGAGCCCGCCGCCGATCGTGCAGCACGCGAAGTGCTTGCGGCGTTCGCCGGTGCGGTCCGAGCGGCGCGCGATCAGGATCAGCCCGACCGCGCCGACCGCGTTCGGCACGACCGTGTAGAGGCTCACGGCCACGACGTCGGTCACGCCGAAGTCGCGGATCATCAGCGGCATCCAGAAGTTGAGCGTCAGCGATGCGCAGGTCAGCGAGAAGTAGATGAACGCGAACAGGTAGACGCGCGGGTTCGCGAGCGCGGCGACCAGGCTGCGCTTGTCGTGCGCGCCATGCGTGGCGCCGTGCGCCCGGCTGTCGCCGCACAGCGCGGCGACGCGCGCCTTTTCGTCGGTCGTGAGCCACGCGGCGTCCTGCGGCCGGTCGACCAGGTACGTGAACGCGAAGCCTGCGAGCACGATCGCCGGCGCGCCTTCGATCGCGAACATCCACTGCCAGCCGTGCAGCCCGAGCACGCCGCTCATGTCACGCATGATCCAGCCCGACATCAGGCCGCCGAGCACGCCCGCCACCGCGACGCCCGCGAAGAACACCGAGATCGCCGCCGCGCGGCGGTTCGCCGGGAACCAGTAGGTCAGGTACAGCACGATGCCGGGAAAGAAGCCGGCCTCGAACACGCCGAGCAGGAAGCGCAGCACGTAGAAATGCGACGGCTGCGACACGAACATCATCCCGGTCGACGCGATGCCCCACAGCAGCATGATCCGCGTGAACGTGCGGCGTGCGCCGAAGCGCGCGAGCAGCAGGTTGCTCGGCACCTCGCAGAACACGTAGCCGACGTAGAACACCGCGGCGCCGAGGCCGTACATCGCGTCGCTGAAACCGAGGTCGTGCTTCATCTGCAGCTGCGCGAAGCCGATGTTGATGCGGTCGAGGAACGACACGACGTAGCAGAGGAACAGGAACGGCACGATCCGCCATGCGATCTTGCGGAACAGCAGCGCGTCGCCGGCATCGGACGCCGGCGCGGATTCGTATGCGGAAGCCGACGCCGCGGCACTCGCGTGCGCGATCGTCGCTTCGGCGGGAAGCGATTGGGGCATGTCTCTCTCCAAACGGGCCGCGCGATTCGCGCGCGCAGCGGTCTCCGAGGGCGTACGTGCGCCCTGCTTTCTTGTGAAATCGGATGTCGGCCTCCTGAACCGCGGCGCAATGCCGCCGCCGTTCAGGGGCCGTCAGGAAAACGGCGGGACGCCCGCCCGGACGCCCCGCCGCCGTGACCCGCTCAGTCCTGCAGCGCGTCCCACATTTCCTTGTCGCGCTGCGCGGTCCAGATGCGCGGATGCGTGATGCCGCTCGCCTCGTCGAACGCGCGCGACACGTCGAACGGCAAGCAGTGCTCGTAGATGAACACGTGGCCGAACTTCGGATCCATCGCTTCGCGCGTGAGCGCCATCGACGCCTTCAGGTCGAGCTTGCGCTCGACGGCCTTGCGGCCCTGCGCGAGCAGCGTCGTCACGAAGTCCTTCGTGTAATCGAGGCCCTTGTTCACTTCGGCCGGATTCAGCAGCGCGGGGCCGCGGCCCGGCACGAGCTTTTCCGCGCCGAGCGCGCGCAGCGCCTCGAGCGTGGCCGGCCACTGTTCGAGCTGTGCGTCGCCGCAATAGCAGGCCGCGTCGTATTCGACCAGGTCGCCCGAGAACAGCACCTTCTGGGACGGCAGCCAGACGATCGTGTCGCCCTTCGTATGGCCCGAGCCGACGTGCATGATCTTCACCTCGAGCTTGCCGAGGAACAGCGTGATCTCGCGTTCGAACACGAGCGTCGGCCAGGTCAGGCCCGGCACCGTCTCGACGCCGGCGAACAGGCGCGGGAAGCGCTCGATCTCCGACTTCATGTCGGCTTCGCCGCGCTCGACGATCATCTCGTAGGTGCCGCGGCTCGCGATCACGTGCTGCGCGCCTTCGTCGAAATACGCGGACGCGCCGAGCACGCGCACCGCGTGGTAGTGCGACAGCACGACGTGCTTGATCGGCTTGTCGGTCACGCTGCGGATCCTCGCGATCAGGTCCTGCGCCATCGCGGGCGTCGCGGTCGTATCGACGATCAGCACGCTGTCGTCGCCGATGATCACGCCCGAGTTCGGGTCGCCTTCGGCGGTGTAGGCGTACGCGTTCTCGGACAGCTGCGTCCAGGTGACTTTCTTCTCTTCCAGATCGGCTTGGGAGGCGAATGCTTTGGCCATGTTGCGTTCCGTGGCTGCGAGCCATGTGTTGAGGGGAGTGAGCGGATCATCTTCCTGCGCCGATTATTTGTCAATGACAAATTCACTTGCTATTGTCTAATACGGGTAAACCTGCGGGCTGGCGCGTCAAATGGCGTCGGATACCATGCGGGGTTTCGTCAACGGAAGACTCATCGCGTGCAGAACCACGAAGTCAGTGCAGACGACGCGCCGCCCAAGGCGCAGCGCGGGATCCAGAGCGTCGAGGTCGGCGGCCGGCTGCTCGACGCGCTCGCGCGCCGGCGCAAGCCGCTCGGGCTGTCGGAACTGGCGGCCGCGGCCGACCTGTCGACCGCGCAGGCGCACACCTATCTCGTCAGCCTGACGCGGCTCGCGCTCGTGAAACGCGACGCGCTCACCGGCAACTACGAGCCGGGGCCGCTGTCGCTGCGGCTCGGGCTGATGTCGATCGAACGCCAGCCGGCCTATCGCGCGGCGCTGCCGCACGCGGCGCGGCTCGCGGAAGCGGTCGGCCTGAGCGTCGCGCTGTCGGTGCCGGGTGCGCTCGGGCCCACGATCGTGCGCATCGAGCACGGCGGTTATCCGCTGCATGTGAACCTGCACGTCGGGTCGGTGATGTCGCTCGATACGACGGCGACCGGCCGCGTGTTCCGCGCGTTCGGCGACGCCGCGCAGCTCGACGCGATGGCGGCCAGCCAGGCCGGCGCCGGCGACACGCTCGCCGGCGCGGAAGGCGACCCGCCCACGCCCGATGCGCGCGCGTGGCAGGCCGAACTCGACGCGATCCGCGCGCGCGGGATCGAACGCGGCGTGGACCGGCCGAGCCCCGGTGTCAGCGCGATGTGCGTGCCGGTGCTGGACGCAGGCGGCAGCCTGCAGCTCGCGTTGACCGTGATCGGCTCGACCGGATCGATCGAGGTCGGCTGGGACGGGCCGATCGCAACGGCGTTGCGCGACGCGGCGCGGCAAGCCACCGCGTCGCTCGATGCAGGGCGCGACGTGCCGCCCGCCGCGCCGGCCGCGGCCCCGGCCGTCCAGCGCATGCCGCCCGCGCTCGCTGACGACACGAAAGCGCAGCGCGGCATCAACGCGCTCGACAGCACGGGCGAGCTGCTGCTCGCGCTCGTGTCGGCGGGCCGCGCGCTGCCGCTGCGCGATCTGGCGGCGGCGGCCGGCATGCCGGCCGCGAAGGCGTTTCCGCATCTGGTGAGCCTGCAGAAGATCGGCCTGCTGAGCCGCGACGACGCGGGCTGCTTCGGCGGCGGGCCGCTCGGCCAGGCGCTCGGGCTGATCGCGATGCAGCGCGTGTCGCCGACGCGCGATGCGGAAGCCGAAATCGTCGCGCTGGCAGCCGCGACCGACATGAGCGTGGCCGCGGCGACGCTCGGGCCGCTCGGGCCGACCGTGATCCGCCTCGAGGAATCCGCGCGGCCGCAGCACGTGAGCCTGCAGGTCGGCACGGTGATGTCGCTCGTGAATACCGCGATCGGGCGGATCTTCGCGGCCGGCATGTCCGACGACGTGCTGGCCGGCCTGCTGGCCGACGAGCCGGTGCGCCTCGCCGGCCGCGCGACGCAGGTCGACGACGCGTTCCGCGCGCGGCTCGCGACGATCCGCGCGGACGAACTCGATTTCGCATTCGATGCGCCGGTGCCGGGCATCGGGACGATCGCCGCGCCCGTGTTCGATCACACCGGCAGCATCCGGCTCGTGATCGCGATCATCGGCTCGTCGCGGGGCTTCCCGCGCGGGCCGGACAGCGAACTCGCACATACGCTGCTGGCCGCGACGCGCCGCCTGTCGTGGCGCTTCGGGTGGATCGGCGGGTAATCGCCGCCGCGCTGCCGCGCGCGTTTCGCCCGCCTGACTTTCTCTTGCCGCCCGTCAATGCGAGGCCGTGCTCGCCACGGCCTCGTCACGCCTGTCCGCCACGCGGAAGCTGACGCCATTCATGTTGCGCGGCAGCAACAGAGATTGTCAGTAATTCTCATATAACGAAATCGCATTTCACAGCGCGGTGACGTTCCTCTATGATTAGGGTTATCCCTAACTCGCCACCTACATGGGGCTTCGTCATGCAAACGTCTAATGTCTCCGATCGTTCCACCCAATCCGCTGGCTGGCTCGCACGTGTTGGCGAGCTGCTTGCAGAAGCATGGGCACTGCACCTGGAGAACTGCGAAGTCATCGCTGAAGCGCACGCACGCCTGCCGCGCTAAGCGCAGCGACTGGCCGCCGGCCGGCGGCACACCATCCGTCCGATGCACCTGCCGGGACGCGCGCCGAAAGGCCGCCGCGTCCGGCATTGGCGTGCCGGATGGCGGTCGCAAAAAAGGGGCGAATGCCCCGATTGAATGGCGCTCACGCGATGTGAGCGCTGTGACGTAGATGCCCTGCCGAGCCTGTCGGCACCGTGCTGACCGCCGCTTGCCGGAGTGTCCGGCCGTGACGCATGCAGGGCGCGAGCGCGTCTCCTCGCGCCGCGTGGCGAATCGGGTCGCCACGGAAGATTCATCCGTTTTCCCGCTCCACGCGAATTTCCCTTCTTTATCGGGCTCCGGGCCGCGCCCACGCGACGCGACAGCCCGATGACCACCCGTCTTCGACGCTACCGCGAACTTCGTCGTCACGACGATGCGCGGCCCGTCGCCCCGGTCGTCACACCTGAATCGACGGCACGTCTTTCATGCACCGCAGCGCGAACATCGAGCGGCTGTGGCGAATGCTCGAAATCTTGTACAGCTTCTCGCGCAGGAAACGCTCGTAGCCGGCCGTGCCGTCCACCGCGACCTTGATCCAGTAGTCGTATTCGCCCGACACGAGGTAGGCCTCGAGCACTTCGGGCAGCGCCGCGAGTTCGGCGCCGAAGCGCGCGAGCGCGTCGTCCTCGTGGCGATCGAGCGTGACTTCGAGGATCACGATGTCCGCGTAGCCGAGCATGCGCTGGTTGACCAGCGCGACGTAGCCATCGATGTAACCGTCGAGTTCGAGCTGCCGCGTGCGGTTCCAGCACGCGGTGGTCGACATGCCGATCTGTTCGGCCAGTTCGGCGTTCGACAGGCGCGCATTTTTTTGCAGTGCACCGAGGATCTTGCGGTCCTGGTTGTCGAGGGTTTTCGGCGTGCGTTCGCGGGTAGCCATGGCAAGAAGAATATTCTACTGAAAATGCGTATTCTATCTGAACAGGATTCCGGTTTCGGGTTCGTTTTGCTGGAAATCAGGAAGCCTTTTAACCGGCCCGCTTGATACATTTTCTCCATGCCTGTTGCCCGGCACGCTCCCCGCGACAACCCCCTCGCACCGGGACGCCCGGCCGCAATCACGAGTTGCGGCGCCGGACACGCAGGCATGCAATGTCCCGCCTCCCGCGCGCCTATCCGGTTGCACGGGCCGGCGCCTGATCCTCCGTTTCCGCACCTCCCGTCATGTCGTTCAGGCTTTATCTGTCGTTCCTCGCTGCGTCCGCCGTCCTCATCTACGCCCCCGGCCCCGTCAACCTCCTCACGATGAACCAGGCATTGCGCGCCGGCTGGCGCCGCGCGCTGCCGTGCGTGTGGGGCGGCACGCTCGCCGTGCTGCTGCAGCTCGCGCTGACCGCGCTGTGCCTGAATTCGCTGGTCCATCTCGACGCGCACGCGCTGACCGTGCTGCGCTGGGCCGGCGCCGCCTACCTCGTGTGGCTCGGCTGCAAGCAATGGCTCAGCCGCGCGCCGGCCACCGCGCCCGCGGCGTCCACGGACGCCGGCAGCACGGCACCCGACGCCACCGGCACCGGACGCGCGCTGTTCTGGCGCGGCGTCGCCACCTCCGGCCTGAACCCGAAGACGCTGCTGTTCTTTCCGTCGTTCTTCCCGCAGTTCATCGTCCCGAACCCCGACTGGAGCCTGAACGCGCAGTTCCTGCTGCTCGCGACGACCTTCGCGCTGCTGTTCGCCGGCGGCGTCGCGTCGATGGCGCTGTTCTCGCATCGGCTGAGCCGCGCACTGCAACGCCCGACGCGGATGCGCGCGATGAACCGCGTGACGGGCGGGCTGCTGGTCGGCATGGGCGCGATCATGGCCGGCTGGAACTGAGCGGCCGCCCGCGCGGGTGCCGTGCCGCCCGCCGCCACGCCCCGCGAAAAAGCAGCCGAGCGCCGAATGCTTTAGGGTAGCGGCTGGTTCGTCGGACATGCCCGGCTCGCCCGGGCGATTGCATGAAGCACGTCACTACCCGCCTTCGGCGCCTGTTCGCGCCGATCGGCCTGCACTGGTATCTCGCTCTCCTCCTCGCGCTCGATGCACTGATGGTGCTGCGCCCCGTCGTCGCCCATGCGAAGCTCGGCGTGCATCATGCGTGGCTTACCGATGCGTTGAACCTCGTCGACAACGCCGGCCTCGTCGTGCTGCCGCAGGTCGTCGTCGCGGCCGGCCTCGCGACGATGGCCATCGGCATCGTGCTGCGCGCCCGCCTTGCGTGGGTGCTGTCGATCCTGCTGCTGGTCGCGGCCGCCGCGATCAGCGTCCTCGGCGGCTACCGCAGCAACGCGGTGTTCGCGTATACGGCCGTGCTCGCCGTCGCGCTGATCTACTACTGGCGGCACTTCGACCGCGCGAGCGTTGCCGCGAGCAGCCTGTTCGCGCTGCTCAGCATCGTGTCGCTGCTCATCTACGCGACCTTCGGCGTGCTGTACCTCGGCGACGAATTCACGCCGCCGGTCCACGACCTCGCCACCGCCGTCTACTTCTCGATCGTGTCGATGTCGACGGTCGGCTACGGCGACATCGTCCCGCACGCGCCCACCGCGCGGCTCTTTACCGCGTCGGTGATCGTGCTCGGCATCACGGTGTTCGCGACGTCGATCAGCGCGGTCGTCGGGCCCGTGATCGGCGGCAATCTGAAACGGATCGTCAAGGGAGGCATTTCGAACGTGATCCGCAAGCATCATTTCCTGATCGTCGGCGCGACGCCCGTCGCGCATGCGGTGCACGACGGGCTGCGCAAGCGCGGCTACGCGGTGACCGTCATCGTGCCGGCCGGCGTCGAGCACAACTACGCGGGCGCGACCGACCTGATCGTCGGCGACGCCACCGACCACGCGGTGCTGGAAAGCGCCGGCGCGGCAACGGCCCGCGCGGTGCTCGCGCTGCGCTCCGACGATGCCGAGAACGCGTTCATCATCCTCGCGATCCGCGAGATCGCGCCCACCGTGCGCACGGTCGCGCTCGTGAACCATCAGCGCAACCTCGAGCGGCTGCGCCTGCTGAAACCGGACATGGTGTTCTCGCCGCAGCAGCTCGCGGGCGAACTGCTCGCCAGCACGCTCAACGACGAACCGGTCGACAAGTCGCTGATCTCGCACCTGCTGTTCGGCACCGCCGACGCCACGTGACCGGTGCCGGCCGACGCGCGGCCGGTACAATCGCGCGATGTCCGAACTGCTCACCTACGGCGGCCTGTTCGCCGTGTCGATGGTCGCCGCGACCCTGTTGCCGCTCCAGTCCGAAGCCGTGCTCGCCGGCCTGCTGCTCGCCGGACGCGAGCCCGTGTGGGCGCTGGTGCTGGTCGCGAGCGTCGGCAACGTCGCGGGTTCGGCGATCAACTGGGCGCTCGGCCGCGGCATCGAGCAGTTCCGCGACCGCCGCTGGTTTCCGGTCAAGCCGGCCGCGCTCGCGCGCGCCGAGGGCTGGTACCGACGCTACGGCCGCTGGTCGCTGCTGCTGAGCTGGGCGCCGGTGATCGGCGATCCGCTGACGATGATCGCCGGCGTGCTGCGCGAGCCGCTGCCGACCTTCCTCGCGATCGTCACGATCGCGAAGGTCGGGCGGTATCTGGCGATCGCGTGGCTCGTCGTGCATTGATGCACGCGGCATCGGGCCGCACGACGCACGCCGTCGCCGATTACTTCTTGTCCCCCGCCAGGTCGATCGCCTTGTCCGACCCGACCGCGTTGCGCAGCTGGAATTTCTGGATCTTGCCGGTCGACGTCTTCGGCAGTTCGCCGAAGCGCACGGCCTTCGGCACCTTGAACCCCGCGAGCAATTGCCGGCAGTGCGCGACGATCTCCTCCTCGGTCGCGCTCGCGCCTTCGCGCAGCTCGACGAACGCGCACGGCACCTCGCCCCACTTCGGATCGGGCATCGCGACGACCGCCGCGACCGCGACGGCCGGATGCCGGTACAGCGCATCCTCGACCTCGATGCTCGAGATGTTCTCGCCGCCGGAAATGATGATGTCCTTGCGGCGATCCTTGATGCGGATATAGCCGTCCGGCGTCAGCACGCCGAGATCGCCCGTATGGAACCAGCCGCCGTGGAATGCTTCGTCGGTGGCCTTCGGGTTCTTCAGGTAGCCCTTCATGCAGATGTTGCCGCGGAACATGATCTCGCCGAGCGTCTCGCCGTCGGCCGGCACCGGCGCCATCGTATCCGGGTCGAGCACCGTCGCGCCCGCTTCCAGGTGATAGCGCACGCCCTGCCGCGCGTTGAGCCGCGCGCGCTCGTCGTCGGGCAGCGCGTCCCAGTGCGCCTGCTTCGCGCACACGGTCGCCGGGCCGTAGACCTCGGTCAATCCGTACACGTGCAGCAGGTCGAAGCCGATCTCCTTCATCTTCGCGATCACGGCCGGCGCCGGCGCCGCGCCGGCGACCATCGCGTGCACCGTGTGATCGATGCCCGCGCGGAACTCGGCCGGCGCATTCGCGATCGCGCTCTGCACGATCGGCGCGCCGCAGTAATGCGTGATGCGTTCGCGGCGGATCAGGTCGAACACCGTCTTCGCGTCGAACTTGCGCAGGCACACGTTCACGCCCGCGCGCGCCGCGACGGCCCACGGGAAGCACCAGCCGTTGCAATGGAACATCGGCAGCGTCCACAGATACACCGCGTGCTTCGGCATGTCCCATTCGAGGATGTTGCTGATCGCCGCGAGATACGCGCCGCGATGGTGATAGACGACGCCCTTCGGGTCGCCGGTCGTGCCGGACGTATAGTTCAGCGCGATCGCCTCCCACTCGTCGGCGGGCAGCGTCCATGCGTAGTCGGGGTCGCCGCCCGCGACGAACGCTTCGTAGTCGGTCGCGCCCGCGAAGCGCGCGGGGTCGGCCGGCATCGCGTCGGCGACGCTGACGATCTTCAGGCCCGGCACTTCCAGCGCCGCGCGCTGCGCGAGCTCCGCGTATTCGGTGTCGACGATCAGCACCTTCGCTTCGCCGTGACGCAGCATGAACAGCACCGACGAGATGTCGAGCCGCGTGTTGATCGTGTTGAGGACGGCGCCGGCCATCGGCACGCCGAAGTGCGCCTCGACCATCGCCGGAATGTTCGGCAGCAGTGCCGCGACCGTCTCGCCGCGCGCGACGCCGGCCTGCGCGAGCGCGCTCGCGAGCTGCTTCGCCCGCGTGTAGGTTTCGCCCCACGTGCGGCGCACGTCGCCGTGCACGATCGCCAGGCGCTCGCCGTAGACCTCGGCCGCGCGGACCAGAAAGTCGATCGGCGTGAGCGGCACGTAGTTGGCGTCGCGGCGGCCGAGTCCGGCCTCGAACATCTGCGTCATGATCCTGTCTCCCGTTTTCCGTCGATCGGCGCGTGTGCCGACGCCGCGGCGCACGCTTCGATCTCGTATCCAGCCGGAGTGCATGCACCCCGATGCGTTTTGATGTGGTTCAATTGCCGACAGCCTAACGGGCGCTATTGTGAGCCGTCTGTCATCGAAACGACAGAGTGCCCGAAGAATGCTGCGCGTTATCCCTATCCTCGCAAACCCGCACCCATGCACGACCACCTCGCTGCGCCGCCCGACGCGGCCGCCGTCTCGGCCAACTCGCCGGCCAACCCGCCGGCCGACACGCCGCTCGAACCCGGCCCGTTGCCCGCCCTGTCCGGGTTGTTCGGCCAGTGCGCGTGGTTCCGCGCGCTGGCGCCGGAACACCAGGCGCTCGTGCTGGCGCAGTCGCGCGCGGAACGGTGCGAGGCCGGCGACGTGATCGCGCAGCGACTCGCGCCGTCCGAATACTGGATCGGCGTGCATCGCGGATTGCTGAAGCTCGCGATCTTCAACGCGTCGGGGCGCGGCTGCACGTTTTCCGGCGTGCCGTCGGGCGGCTGGTTCGGCGAAGGCAGCGTGATCAAGCGCGAGCTGCGCAAGTACGAAGTCGTTGCCGTCCAGCGCTCGATCGTGCTGTTCGTACCGGTCGACACGTTCCATGCGCTGCTCGACACGAGCCTGCCGTTCACGCGCTTCGTGATCCACCAGCTGAACAACCGGATGGGCGAGTTCATCGCGTCGATCCAGAACAGCCGGCTGCTCGATGTCGACGCGCGCGTCGCGCAGGCGCTCGCGCAACTGTTCAACCCCGCGCTGTATCCGGACACCGGCCCGTCGCTCGCGATCTCGCAGGAGGAACTGGGGATGCTCGTCGGCGTGTCGCGGCAGCGGATCAACCAGGCGCTGCAGCAACTCGAGAAACTCGGCGTGCTGCGGCTCGCATACAACCAGATCGAAGTCGTCGATCTGGCCGCACTCGCGCGCGTCGGGATGGAGCAGATCTGAGCGACGTCCGATGAACGGATCCGTCGTGCATGCGGCATGCCCGTGCGATGCGGCGTCCGTTGCCGGGCGCCTGCACCCTCGCGCGTTTCATCCGATGAATCGCCGTTTCGTCGCCGCACCCCAACCTGACGATTCCGCCAGTTTCGCGTCAGTAGCCCGTTCAGCCCCGACGCCTATCATTCGGGTTCCCTTCACCGACGCCTGATCACCGCCTGTCCCGCTGCCTCCATGTGGATCGTCAATCTCGCGCTCAGGCGCCCCTACACGTTCATCGTGATGGCCATCATGATCGTGCTGGCCACCCCGCTTGCGCTGATGCGCACGCCTGTCGACGTCCTGCCGGCGGTCAACATTCCCGTCATCAGCGTGATCTGGAATTACAACGGCTTCTCCGCGACGGAGATGACCAACCGGATCACGGCCGTCCATGAACGGATCCTGACGACGACCGTCAACAATATCCAGCACATCGAGTCGACGTCGCTGCCGGGCATCGCGGTCGTGAAGGTGTTCCTGCAGCCCGGCGCGAACGTGCAGACCGCGATCGCGCAAACCGTCTCGTCCGCGCAGGCGATCGTGCGGCAGATGCCGCAGGGTGCGACGCCGCCGCTCGTCATCACCTATTCGGCGTCGAGCATCCCGGTGATCCAGCTCGGGCTGTCGAGCAAGACGCTCAGCGAACAGTCGCTCGCCGACATCGCGCTCAACTTCCTGCGCCCGCAACTGATCACCATCCCGGGCGCGCAGATCCCGTTCCCGTACGGCGGCCGCACGCGCGTGGTCGCGATCGACCTCGATCCGCAGGCGTTGCTCGCCAAGGGCCTCACGCCCGCCGACATCGTCAACGCGGTCAACGCGCAGAACCTCGTGCTGCCGACCGGCACCGCGAAGATGGGCCAGACCGAATACCGGATCGACACGAACGCGTCCGCCGACACGATCGCCGACATCAACGGCCTGCCGGTCCAGACCGTCAACGGCGCGACGACCTACCTGCGCGAAGTCGCGTCGGTGCGCGACGGCTTCGCGCCGCAGACCAACGTCGTGCGCCAGAACGGCCAGCGCGGCGTGCTGATGTCGATCCTGAAGACCGGCGACGCGTCGACGCTGAAGGTCGTGTCGGACCTGAAGGCGCTGCTGCCGAAGGTGATCCCGACGCTGCCCGAAGGGCTCACGATCACGCCGCTGTTCGACCAGTCGGTGTTCGTCAACGCCGCCGTGCAGGGCGTGATCCACGAGGCGCTGATCGCCGCCGTGCTGACCGCGATGATGATCCTGCTGTTCCTCGGCAACTGGCGCAGCACGCTGATCATCGCGATCTCGATTCCGCTGTCGATCTTCACGTCGCTGATCGCGCTGTCGGCGCTCGGCGAGACCATCAACATCATGACGCTCGGCGGGCTCGCGCTCGCGGTCGGCATTCTCGTCGACGACGCGACGGTGACGATCGAGAACATCGAGCGGCACCTGCATCTCGGCACGAACCTGCACGACGCGATTCTCGAGGGCGCGGGCGAGATCGCGGTGCCTGCGTTCGTGTCGACGCTGTGCATCTGCATCGTGTTCGTGCCGATGTTCTTCCTGACGGGCGTCGCGCGCTTCCTGTTCGTGCCGCTCGCTGAAGCCGTGGTGTTCGCGATGCTCGCGTCCTACGTGCTGTCGCGCACGCTCGTGCCGACGCTCGCGATGCTGCTGTTCCGCCCGCAGCAGGCCACCACCGGCCCCGATCATTCGACGTCGCGTTTCGCGCGTATCCATCACGCGTTCAACGCCGCGTTCGAGCGGCTGCGCGCGTGGTACATCGTGCTGCTCAGCATGCTGCTGGTGCGCCGCCGCTTCTACGCGATGTGCTTCCTCGGCTTCTGCCTGCTGTCGACCGGCCTCGTGTTCGTGCTCGGCCGCGACTTCTTCCCGAACGCCGATTCCGGCAACATCCGGCTGCACATGCGCGCGCCGACCGGCTACCGGATCGAGGAGACCGCGCGCCTCGCCGACCAGGTCGAGCGCGTGATCCGCGAGGCCGTGCCGCCTGACGAACTCGGCGCGATCGTCGACAACCTCGGGCTGCCGGTGAGCGGCATCAACCTGTCGTACAGCAACAGCGGCACGATCGGCACGCTCGACGGCGAACTGATGATCGCGCTGAAGCCGGGCCACCGCTCGACCCAGCACTACGTGCAGACGCTACGCACGCTGCTGCCGCAGCGCTTCCCGGGTGTCGAATTCTTCTTCCAGCCGTCGGACATCATCACGCAGATCCTCAACTTCGGTCAGCCGGCCGCGATCGACCTGCAGGTGCTCGGCAACGATCTCGCGAGTAACATGGCTATCGCTAGCAGCCTGATGAAGAAGATCAGGCAAATCCCCGGCGCCGTCGACGTGCACGTGCTGCAGCGCAACGACGAACCGACCCTGGTGGCCGACATGGACCGTACGCGCATGCAGCAGCTCAGCCTTTCCGCGCAGAACGTCGCGCAGAACATGCTGATCTCGCTGTCCGGCAGTTCCCAGACGACCCCGTCGTTCTGGATCAATCCGCGCACGGGCGTCCAGTACCCGCTGCAGATCCAGACCCCGCAATACAACATCGCGTCGATCGACGACCTGCTCGGCACGCCGATTTCCGCGAGCGGCCGCACGGGCATGCCGCTGCAGCTGCTGGGCAACCTCGTGCAGATCCATCCTGTCGCGAGCCCGGCCGTGACCACGCACTACAACATCCGCCCGGCGATCGACCTGTACGTGAGCGTCGAAGGCCGCGACCTCGGCTCGGTCGCGGGCGAGATCGACCGGATCGTGTCCGACGCGCGCGCGACGCTGCCGCGCGGCACCGACCTGACGGTGCGCGGCCAGGTCGAGACGATGCGCACGTCGTACCTCGGCCTCGGCGCGGGCGTCGCGATGGCGATCGTGCTCGTCTACCTGCTGATCGTCGTGAATTTCCAGTCGTGGCTCGATCCGCTGATCATCATCAGCGCGATGCCGGCCGCGCTCGCCGGCATCGCGTGGATGCTGTTCATCACCGGCACGCACCTCAGCGTGCCCGCGCTGACGGGCGCGATCATGACGGTCGGCGTCGCGACCGCCAACAGCATCCTGGTCGTGTCGTTCGCGCGCCAGCGCCTCGCGGCCGGCGCGCCGCCGCTCACGGCCGCGCTGGAGGCCGGCGCGACGCGGATCCGCCCGGTGCTGATGACGGCGCTCGCGATGATCATCGGGATGGTGCCGATGGCGCTCGGTCTCGGCGAAGGCGCCGAGCAGAACGCGCCGCTCGGCCGCGCGGTGATCGGCGGCCTGCTGTTCGCCACCGTTTCGACGCTGCTGTTCGTGCCGCTCGTGTTCGGCGGCGTGCATGCGCGGCTGGCCCGCCGGCGCGCGCGCCAGGCCGGACACTGACTTTCGCCCCTAGCCTATAGACCCGGTCAATTCATGGAAGAGAAACATCACAGCTCCGTCGGCATCCAGGTGGACGAACACGGCATGCACCTGCCGACGCGCACGTCGGTGTCGCGGCGCGGACGGGTCGTATTGATCGTGATCGGCGTGCTGCTGGCCGCGGGCGCCGCGCGCACGATCGTCGTCAACGTGCTGAACCGTCACCGGCTCGATGCGGTGGCCGAGCAGAACACGCGCCAGTACGTGAACGTCGTGCATCCGGTCGATGCGGCCACCGGCGGCAAGCTCACGCTGCCCGGCACGCTGCGCGGCTTCGTCGAGGCGCCGATCTATGCGCGTGCGAGCGGCTACGTGCTGCGCTGGCAGGCCGACATCGGCGCGCACGTGAAGCAGGGGCAAGTGCTCGCCGAACTCGACACGCCGGAACTGAACCAGGAGCTTGCGCAGGCCACCGCACAGCGCCAGCAGGCGCAAGCGGCGCTCGCGCTCGCGAAGACGTCGTTCGACCGTGCGCAGCAGTTGCGCCAGCGCGATGCCGTGTCGCAACAGGAACTCGACGACCGGCAAGGCGCGTTCAACCAGGGCACCGCGAACCTCGCAGCCGCCGATGCGAACATGCGCCGGCTCACCGAACTGAAGGGCTTCCAGCGCATCGTCGCGCCGATCGACGGGATCGTCACGCAGCGCAACGTCGACGTCGGCGATCTCGTCAATTCCGGCAACGCGGGCCGCGCGTTGTTCACGGTCGTGCAGGCCGACCGGCTGCGCCTGTACGTCCAGGTGCCGCAGGCATACGCGCAGCAGGTGAAGGTCGACCAGCACGTGAGCGTCGCACAGGCCGAGCTGCCCGGCCGGACCTTCGACGGCACGATCACGCGCACGTCCCAGGCGATCGACGTCGCGACGCGCTCGCTGCAGATCGAGATCACGCTGCCGAACCCGGACGGACGGCTGCTGCCCGGCGCGTACGTGCAGGCCACGCTGCCGATGACGCCGGTCGGCCGCCTGCAGATTCCGGCCAGCACGCTGCTGTTCCGCGCCGAAGGGCCGACGGTCGCGACCGTCGACGCGAACGGCCAGGTGCGCCTGAAGGCCGTGACGGTCGCGCGCACGATCGGGCAGACCCTCGAAGTCGACGGGCCGCTCACGCCGAACGACCGCCTCGTCGAGAACCCGAGCGACGCGCTCGCGAACGGCGACACCGTCATCGTGCAGGCGCCGCCGGTCGTGACGCCGGCCTCCGCGGCCGCGGGAGCGAAGTCGTGAGCGCGATGCGCGCCCGCCTGCGCCCCACCGCGGTCCTGGCCGTCGTCGCGATCGCGGCCCTCGCCGGCTGCACGGTCGGCCCCGACTACCGGCGCCCCGCCGTCGAGACGCCGGCCGCGTGGCGGCTCGACCCGGCCGACGCGTACTGGCACCCCGCCGTGCCGGCCCGTGCGCCGCTCGATCCGGCCTGGTGGAGCGCGTTCGGCGACCCGCGGCTCGACGCACTCGAAGCCGACGCGCTGCGCAACAACCAGAACCTCAAGGCCGTCGCCGCGCGCTACGACCAGGCGAAGGCGACGCTCGCGTCGGTCGCGTCCGCGCAGTATCCGGCCGTCGGCCTGAACGCGAGCGGCCAGCGCTTCAAGATCTCCGCCGACCGGCCGCGGACCAACTACGCGACGCAGAGCATGTCGACCGTGCAGAACGACATCCAGGTCGGCGCGAGCGTCAGCTATGAACTCGACCTGTTCGGCCGCGTGCGGCGCAGCGTCGAATCCGCGCAGGCCGGCTCCGAGCAGGCCCGCGACGATTTCGCGAACGCGCGCCTGGTGCTGACCGCCGATCTCGCGTCGAGCTACTTCGCGCTGCGCGAACTGGACACCGAGATCGACGTCGTCAAGCGTTCGATCGACCTGCAGCAGAAGGCGCTCGACTACGTGAGCGCGCGCCACGACCTCGGCGCCGTGTCCGGCCTCGACTTGCTGCAGCAACGCGCGCAGCTCGATGCGACGCGCACGCAGGCGCAATTGCTGATCCAGCAGCGCGCGCAGGTCGAGACCGCGATCGCGACGCTGGTCGGCACGCCGGCCCCCGCGTTCTCGCTGCCGCCGCGCGTGGTGCCGATCAACGCGCCCGCGCTGCCGACCGGCATGCCGAGCGACCTGCTGCAGCGGCGGCCCGACGTCGCCTCGGCCGAGCGCGCGATGGCCGCCGCGAACGCGCAGATCGGCGTCGCGCGCGCCGCGTATTTCCCGCGCATCGCGCTGTCGCCGGACCTCGGCTGGGATGCGACGCGCTTCTCGGGCCTGTTCACCGTGCCGGCGCTGCTGTGGTCGGTCGGCGCGTCGGTCAGCCAGCCGCTGTTCGAAGGCGGCAAGCTGAAGGCCGGCGTCGATTTCGCGCAGGCCGGCTACGTGGCCGCGCAGGCCAATTACCGGCAGACGGTGCTCACCGCGTTCCAGGAGGTGCAGAATGCGGTGACGGGCCTGTCGGTGCTGGCCGAGGCCGCACGGCAGGCGTCGGCGGCCGTCGACGATGCGCGCAAGCTCGTGTCGCTCGCGCAGGACCGCTATGCGGGCGGCCTCACGCCGTTCATCGACGTGCTGACGGCCCAGCAGCAGTTGCTGACGAGCGAGCGCCAGGCCGTGCAGATCCAGGGCCAGCGCGCGGCACTCGTCGTGTTTCTCGCGAAGGCGCTCGGCGGCGGCTGGGACGGCGGCGCGACGGGCGGCACGGCGCCGACCGACATCGCGTCGGCGAGCCCGCAGCCCGCCGCCACGAGCGTCGCCCCCTAACCCGGTTATGCGGACCAGCCCATGAAAGTCCTGATCGTCGAAGACGAACCGAAAGTCGTCGAATACCTGAAGAGCGGCCTGACCGAGGAAGGCTGGGTCGTCGACACCGCGCTCGACGGCGAGGACGGCGCGTGGAAGGCCGTCGAATTCGACTACGACGTGGTCGTGCTCGACGTGATGCTGCCGAAGCTCGACGGCTTCGGCGTGCTGCGCGCGTTGCGCGCGCAGAAGCAGACGCCGGTGATCATGCTGACCGCGCGCGACCGCGTCGACGACCGCGTGCGCGGGCTGCGCGGCGGCGCCGACGACTACCTGACCAAGCCCTTCTCGTTCCTCGAGCTGATCGAGCGGCTGCGCGCACTCACGCGCCGCGCGCGCGTGCAGGAATCGACGCTGATCTCGATCGGCGACCTGCGCGTCGACCTGATCGGCCGGCGCGCGACCCGCGACGGCACGCGCCTCGACCTGACCGCGCAGGAATTCCAGCTGCTCGGCGTGCTCGCGCGGCGCAGCGGCGAGGTGCTGTCGAAAACGACCATCGCCGAACTCGTGTGGGACGTGAACTTCGACAGCAACGCGAACGTCGTCGAGACGGCGATCAAGCGCCTGCGCGCGAAGCTCGACGGCCCGTTCGCGGAGAAGCTGCTGCACACGATCCGCGGCATGGGCTACGTGCTCGAGGCGCGCGAGGAAGGCGACGCGGAGCGGCACGCATGAAACACTCGATCACCCTGCGTCTGTCGGCGATGTTCGGCATCGTGTCGCTGCTCGTGTTCACGCTGGTCGGCTGCGGGCTGTTCGTGATGATGGAGCGCCAGCTGTTCGCCGAACTGCGCGCGACGATCGACACGCGCGCGAAGGTCGCGCAGATGATCGTGTCGCACGCGACCACGGCCGTGCGCGGCCGCCTGATGCAGGAAAAACTCGCCGACCTGGAACCGCCCGACGGGTCGACGCGCTACCAGATCGACAGCCCCGACGCCGACTTCCGCTTCGGCCATCCGGTCGACGGCGTGCCTGTAGGCGAACCGTTCGGCGCATTCCAGCAGTACGCGCTCAACCACAGCAGCTACGACGTGATGACGAAGACCGTCCCGATCGCAGGCAGCGGCGAGCGCCCTGACCTGAAGCTGATCGTCGCGACGTCGTGCGAGCGCACGCAGCGGATGCTGCGCCATTTCGTGTGGACGCTCGCCGCGCTGATCGCGATCGCCACCGGCGTCACGCTGCTGCTGGGCCGCGCGGTCGCGCGCTTCGGGCTCGCGCCGCTCGAACGGCTGTCGCAGGACGCGGCGGCCATCAGCGCCACCAACCGCCGCCAGCGGCTGCAGACCGATGCGCTGCCGACCGAGCTGCGCGATCTCGCCGCGTCGTTCAACGGTGCGCTCGAGCGCATCCAGCAGACCTATGCGCGGCTCGAGGCGTTCAATGCGGACGTCGCGCATGAGCTGCGCACGCCGATCAGCATCCTGATCGGCCAGACCCAGGTCGCGCTGACGAGCCGCGACCGCTCGGTCGACCGGATGCGCCTGACGCTGCAGTCGAACCTCGAAGAGTTCGAACGGTTGCGCGTGATCATCAACGACATGCTGTTCCTGTCGCGCAGCGATCGCGGCGAACGCGCGACCGACCTGAAGCACGTGTCGCTCGCCGACGAGGTGCGGCGCATGCTCGACTTCCTCGAGATTCCGCTCGACGAAGCGCAGTTGCGCGCCGAACTGCACGGCGATGCGCGCGCGGCCGTCGATCCGTCGCTGTTCCGCCGCGCGATGACCAACCTGCTGATCAACGCGATCCAGCATTCGGCGCCCGGCGCGACGCTGCACGTGACGATCACGCCGCGCGACACGCTCGTCGACGTGTCGGTTGCAAACCCCGGCGAGCCGATCGACCCCGTGCAGCGCTCGCATGTGTTCGAGCGCTTCTACCGGCTCGAGGAGGCGCGCGCGAACAGCAAGGAAAACCACGGGCTCGGGCTGTCGATCGTCAAGGCCGTCGCGGAGATGCACGGCGGCAGCGTGTTCGTCGCATGCGCGGGCGGCGTCAATACGTTCGGCTTTTCGGTGTCGACGCAACCGTGCAGCAGCGGCCCGCTGCGCGCGGCCGATGCCGGCGACCCCCACGCGCTGCCGCCGACGCACGCGCCGCGCGCGATGCACTGACGTGCGGCCAGGCCGCCGAGGGCAGTTTTCTTCAATACCGATACGCGCGGCTTCTTTAGTCTCGATGCGACTTTGACATTCGCATGGAGGCATCCGATGAGCATGCTGGTTTCGATGGCCGCGTTCGCGCTGGCGTCGTCGATCACACCCGGTCCCGTCAACATCGTCGCGCTCAGCGCGGGCGCGCGCCACGGTCTCGGCGCGAGCCTGCGCTATGCGGCCGGTGCGACGCTCGGCTTCGTCGCGCTGTTCCTGCTGATCGGCCTCGGGCTGCACACGGTGCTCGCGCGCTGGCCGATGCTGACCACCGTCACCCAATGGTCGGGGATCGCGTTCCTGCTTTACCTCGCGCTGCGGCTCGCGCTCGACGACGGGCGGTTATCGGACGGTCCGGCCGATCCGGATGCGTCGAACGCGGCCGGCCCGTCGGCGGCGGCCGGCGCGGCGATGCAATGGCTGAATCCGAAGGCGTGGCTCGCGTGCGTGGCCGCGATGGGCGCGTATGCGGCCGACGGCGATCGCGCGCAGGTGTGGCAATTCGCGGCGCTGTATCTGGTGATCTGCTTTGCGTCGATCGCGTGCTGGGCATATGCGGGTGCGTCGCTGCGGCACCGGCTCGCGAATGCGCGGCGGATGCGGCTGTTCAACCGCGCGATGGCGCTGCTGCTCGCGGGCAGCGCGCTTTATCTGCTCGACGTTTAGCGCCGTTGCTTCGGTGTGTGGTCGCGGCGCCGGTGCGGCCGGCGACCGATGATATGGGCCGTCGCCGGTCTGCGGTTTGCGGTTTGCGGTTTGCGGTTTGCGGTTTGCGGTTTGCGACGCCGGCACCGCCCCACGGTTCGCCGCTCAGTTCGCGGCGCTTCGATATTGCCCCGGCGTGGCGGCCGCGATGCGCCGGAACGCGCGCTGGAAATGCGCCTGATCCGCAAAGCCCGCATCGAGCGCGACGTCGGCGATCGGCCGGCCTCGGCGCAACTCCGCGCGGCCGTACTGCACGCGACGGTCGATCACGAACGCGTGCGGCGTCATCCCGTAACGGGCGTTGAACGCGCGGATCAGGTAGGACGGCGACAGGTCGGCGGCTGCGCAGATCGCATCGAGCGTGACGGCCTGACGGCAATGCGCGGCGATGTAGTCCGCCGCGCGCGCGAGCTTTGCGTTGTCGGCCCCGCGCCGCGCGGCGTCGGGCAACTCGCGATCGAGCGCGCCGTGCAGCCGTGTGAAGAATTCGACCGCCGCGCTTTCCTTGCCGAGCGGATCGACCCCGGGTGCCACGAGCGTGCGGTAAAAACCGCCGAACTGCGCGAACAGGTCGCGCCGCTCCGTCAACTTCGGCGAAAACCCGTGAAAATCGCGGTTCGGGTCGCGCCCGAGCGAATGCTGAAGCCGCGCGAGCCACGGCACGTCCACATAGACCATCCGGTAAGCCCATGCGTCGGGGCCGTACGGATTGCACGCATGCACCTGCTCCGGATCGATGATCACGAGCACGCCGCGCCCGACATGCTCCTTCGTCGCGCCGTTCAGGTAGGTGCTCGTGCCGCCGACGATCGCGCCGAGCGAAAACGTGTCGTGCGTGTGCTTCGCGTAGCAGATCGTCCGCCCGTCATCGACGGTGCGCGCCTCGATGAACGGCAGCGCGGCGTCGCGCCAGAACGGCGACGGCATGGCGAGGGGGTTGGCGGAACGGCTCACGCGACGGGCTCCCGGATCGAACGGCGAACGCACACCGTACAAGACTGCGCGGCGCGATGCAACCGCGACCCGACGCATCGCGGCCGGATCGCCTAAGCTTTGAATTCCGGCCGCCGCGGCATGCCCGGCGGATTCCGTTCCCTCTTCCAACCGGTACGCTCATGCACATCGATCTATGCGGCCGACGGCATTGCAGCAATTCGTCAAATCTAGAAGTGGTGGTCACGGTCAACGCTCAGACCGCCTCTGGATACACCTGTAGCGGCCAACGCCCGAACCTCTGCATGAACACGTAGCCACCGCAACGTACAGACATCGAGATTTAGCTCTACCGCGTGACGGCGATCTCAACGCGTCGGTTTTGCGAACGCCCATCGGTGGTTTTGTTGTCGCCGACCGGATCGGCATCACCCTTGCCGACGGCTTCGAGACGATTAGCCGGGATGCCAGCAGTTTGCAGCATCTGCATCACCTGCGTCGCACGCTCGTCCGACAGTGCCTGGTTCGACGCAAACTGCCGGCTGCGGATCGGTATGTTGTCCGTGTAGCCGGTTACCGTCACCTGGCCCGGCACCTTGGCGATCTCGCCCGCGATCTTCGCGATCAGTGGAGCCATCGTCGCATTCACTGATGCACCACCCGGCGGGAACATCGCATCGCCCCGGAACGTTACCGAACTGCGGTGCGTATCCTCATCGACGCTCACGGTGCCCGCTGCGATCTCGTTTTTCAGCAACTGTTTCAGGTGCAGGGCCTGCGATGCGGATGGCGGCCTCATATGGCCAATGTCGGAGATCTGCTTCCGGACTTCGGCCGCGCGGGTCACCAGCCGGTACTTGTCATAGCCATACATGCCCAGCAGGATCACCGACAGCACCGAGACCGTACTCCACACCGGGAAGTTGTAGAACGACACGCGCCTGCCATTCGTATCCGGTCGCCAGTTCGGCGACAGCGCCACCGGCACGGGCTTCCGCCGCGACATGATCTCATCGTAGAGCCGCTGCCTCACAGCCTCGTGCTTGCGGTGACCGTCCGTTTCGAGTCGGTAGCGGCCCTCGAAGCCGAGACTCAGTACGCGGTGGATCACTTCGAGCAGATCAAGATGTTCGTCCGGCTCGCTCATCAGCCGCCCGATCAGCAAATAGATCTTGTCGCCGCCCTGACGGTCTTCGTGAAAGACTGTCGCGAGGCCGCTCGTGATCCACGCCACGCCGTCTTCGCGGCTTTTCCCCCAGGCCGTCTGCATCGCCGCCTCATCGAGCGCCGTGCACAGGCAGTAACGCGCACCGATTATGTGATCACGCCGAATATTCGCCTGCTCGCACAGCTTCTGGAATATGCGCATCTCCTGTTCGAGAAGCGAGCGCAGCGCGGGGATAGCGTCCGTATCAAGATATTCCGGCATATCCGCCTGGGCGCGGAGCAGCGGCCGGGCCGCTTCCAGCAATGGATTCCGGTGGGCGCGAACTGCTGCCAGGCGTTCGCTGAAAGGTTCGCGCGGCGGAATCTCCTTGGGCGCGTCAGGCGGTGTCGAGGCTTCGCTGGGTTGAGTGTTCATGGTTTCAGATAGGTATGGCGCCGGGTGCGGTCAGGCACGCAGCGCGGGCTCTCTTTACGGTTTGTTGAAACACACCGGGAAAACGCAAAACAGGCGGCGTTGCCCCAAAGGTCATTGAGGCGGAACGACTGCCGGTGATGGAGTCGCAGCCGATGCAGCGCGAGCGCCATCAACTGGCGTGTCGATGAACTCTATCGATTTGACTACGGTTAGAGCGAAAGGCAAGAGGTCGCTTTTCTGGTAAAAGGGACGAGCGATTTGTGGTGTGCCGCCGCATAGCATGACCGGGGGATGGCGCAAACAAAACGCAAAGCGGCGGTCACGCGTCTTCGGATCACCGTTCGTCTGCTCTTGAGTTACGGCGATACCCGTGCTATTTGCCGCCTCCAGAGGAAATATCCGAGTGACCGGTTTCAGCAAGGCTACGTCTTCAGCAGACAATGCAGAAAAATCCTCCTTCCATTTTTTTCCGTTTTCGTCAAATGATGCGAGAACGATATTTCGGATTACCTCAGCGTCATTAGAATTAACGCACTCAAACTGTAGATAAAGCTCCCTGAGCCCCGTTCGTTGATACGGAAAGTGGTCGAGTACATATCTCGTTTCGGTAACACGGGCGTCGTAAGGATCAACAAGTCTGATCGGGCATTGAACTCCATCCGTAGTAACGACAATCTGCTTGACTTCCTTAGTCGGCTGTTCCGCATGTCCGGAGGTGGCCCAGCTAAACGTCAGACAGAATCCAACCGCCGCTGTAATCACGCCCCTGATCATTCGGAGGAGCTTTAGTGCAACCTGTTTTCGCTTCGTCATGCGCGCCTCAATATCTGATTTTCCGGCGTCTCGCCCGGCTGCCCTTGCGCCGGGAACTTTGTTTCGCCTAACACCGACAACGCGACTGCATAGGCCGCACAGCGGGCCTCAAAGCCGTTCAGACGGGCCGAGTACAGATCGCCGATTGCGCCGGGCAGATTTACCGCCGCTGACGCCTTCCAGAAGCTGGGACTGCGGTAATAGCACTTCTGTCCGCCATTGGTCGCGACGATCACGCGTTCCAGAACGTGTAACTCATCAGCATGACTTACCATGTTCAGGCTGGTCCAGTAGAAGCCCGCACTCCAGGCTGCGTCAACCTTTGTCGAATCAGAAACGTCATCTCGCCAGCTAAGCATATCTGGGGTCAGTTGGTGATCCGCGGCACGCAATGGTGCGTTGTTTCGTGTCGCGTCAGCCTGCTGTTGTGCTGTCAGCAATGAGGCACGCGCGCGCGCGGGAATCTGCGTGGACCTTCCCCTGAAATCCCAGTAATCAAGATAGTTTTTCGGCCAGGTCAGTTGCAGGAAGCCTCGACCGTCCCACGGCGCGTAGCGGGCCGTCATCGCGCCTTCTGCCAGTTTGGTTAGCCATTGCGTCTCCTGGATCGCATTTCCGAAAAAGCTCGCCATCCGCTGTGGTGTATTGATGCCGAAGGTGCGCAACATTCGATTGATTGGGACAAGCTGTCTCCTGGGGAGTGTTCCAAGCGCAATGCTATAGGGGTTAGTCACAGGCTCCCACAACATGGTCCCATTGTGCTTGCGCATCGCGTACTTCGGGACGAGTTGCCTGAACTCGCTTTCGCTCAGCCATTTGCACCTTCTCAGGTGTTCGATAAATGCCTTTGGCGGAAAATGCCAGCAGTCGTCGGCTCGAGGCAGGTCCGGAGTCTGGATGTCCTCCCAGAACGCGAGTGCTTCGATGTGCGCCGTCAGTGTGTGGAAGTCTTCCCCGGTAAGCGGTGTCGCCAGCGCCTCATGCGGCGACTTGAGCCAACCCCAACGCGTATCGATATCCTGCTTCGCCCATTCAATCGGAAATTTGCAGATCGCCTGCGCCATCCGTTTCCGCACGTCCCTGTTATGCAGCGCTTCTTTCGCTTCCGCATGGGTAACCTGACCGTCGCGGTCCAGGTCGAGCCAACGTTTGATCGTTGGCGACTCGCACAGGCTGTCGGGTGTTGTATCGTCATCGATCAGACTCCAGCCCGCCCAGTGCGGAAAATCCGCGTCGCTGTAGACGCTGATTCCGGCATACGGCGTGGCACCGTAATGACCTTCTTTCTTTGGTGCGTTCAGGTTGATCCAGCCGGTGCCATCTGGCGTGGCAATCTTGCGCCAGTGCCCGAACTTCACGTTCCCCGGCATCGGCTCGCCGACCGCACGGCCAAGGCGCAGCATTTCGTAAATCAGGCTGGGTGCAGGCGCCGCAGGCGCGGGTGCGGCGGGATTGGTGCTGCCGTCGTGGTACTGCCCGTTCAGACGCATGGCTTCGGCGTACAGGCTGTACTCGTAGCCGTGTGTTATCACCGGTTCGCCAACCCGAACGCAACGACCGTCGCTGGTCAGCGTAAACGTCGTGAGCGTGCAATCGCCTCTTTCGTAATGCATCTGGACGAGCAGATCAACCTCCGTCGTACCTGCAGCGGGCTGCGTCTGCACCGACGGGTGCGGCCCTTGGGGCGGTTCGGTGTCATCGCGCCGGTAAGGATGTGGCCGGTTCGCAAAGAACTTCAGGCCCTTGGGTACCTTGAACCAGATATCCCCGTAGATCGCGTCGGTGCGGCCCTGCATTGCGGCGAGCGGTCCGGTCGTCCGTCCCACCAGTTTCTTCAAGTTAGCCGTGTCGCAGACGATCTCGAAATGTATCTGGCCGCGCTGCCCATAGATCTGCCCCGGCATACCGAGCAGATCCTTCCGGTAGACAGGCTTGCCAAGCTTGACCGTGACGCTTTGCAGATGCATGTAGATCGAGTAGAAGGTGACTTTTGCGCTATCTCCTTCGCCAATCTCGGTCGTATGTTTGATCACGACGCAACCATCGTCAGTGCGGACATTGCGGTATTGCAGGGTGGGCTTCTCGCTTGCGTCGGTCTGGCGGACATAGACGACTTCGCCGTCGGCAATCGCGCGCACCGGCTCCGACCGGCCGTTCGCGGCCTCGGGCGCGACGAGATGAGGTCCGCCGTGCCAACCAAGGCTGTAGCTGACCGGATAAGCGCCGTTACCGGGGGCGCATTCCTGCATGCCGGACTGACAGATGTCGTGATCCGGCACGACAGTATTACCGGCGGAGGCCGAGTCAATTTCATGCCCGGTCCCGGACGGTTGGGATGGCAGGAACGGTGGGCTGATGACCATTGATTAAGATTCCTTGATGGTCACAGCGAAAACGGGAATGCCTGATTCACCTTCCCGGACGGGAACGACGGAAAATCGGCAGGTTTCGACTGTGGCGCGTCTGTCGCATGGGCATCCGCATGGACGAGAAATTGGCCGTCCGTGAAGCCGAGAATGCCCTTCGGGCTGATTTCGAGTTCAGTGCCGCCACCGTTCAGTCGGATGCCCTGCTTGGCGGTCAGGTTGATCCAGTCAGTCGTGCTCATCAGTTCAAGTACCTTCTTCGCGACGATCTCGACGTTGTCGCCCTGTGCCTCGATACGCACCTTGCCCGACGCCGCAACCAGCTTGATACCGAGCTTGTGGACAAACAGCGAAAACGCCTCCGCGACACTTGCATAAAGCGACTTTCGCGCGGCAATGCCGACGTGGCCGCCCGTCGTGAGCGCAAGATTTTCGTCACTCGCAATGTGTGTGCTGCCGGCAGTGGTGGTTTCGATACCAGCCGGACTGGCGACCACCAGGTGCGGCGTGCTCATCTCGGGATGCGGCTCATCGCTGGTCGGCGTGCCGCCCCGGATGGCGTCGTTCTGCGCCGTGATCGCCTTCGTGACCTCACTCTGGTCGGCGTCCGCCTGCTGCGCTTCATGTTGCTGCGCGAGCCTGGTCAGGCTCACGTGAATGTCGCGCGCCCGCGTCAGGCGCTGGACCGTCTCACCCATATCCTTCGCGTGCGACTGCGCACCGTTGCGCGCTTCGGTCGTGATCAGCAGCCCCATCGCCGCGCGCACGACTCCCCACAAATCGGTGCGAAGATCAAAGCCCTTGCCGCGTGCGTCTTGCCGTCCCTTGTTGCCCAGGATGCGCCGCACGAAACCGAGACTCAGTTGCGAGGTGCCGTAGTCGCTTGATAACTGCGTCTGAATTTCGCCGCTCGTATCGTCCTGCACGAAGTGGTTTGACTGGCCGCCTTTCAGTCCACGACTGCGGAAGCCCGAGAGCGCCTGGTTGTCCGGTAGCGCCCAGGCTGGCTGGTTGAACGCGTTCACCACACGTCCTGTCACCACCGGCAGGTCAGGGTCGCCATTGATATGCTCCACCAGCACTTCCTGGCCGATGCGCGGCAGGTGCGTCGCTCCGAACTGGTTGCCCTGCCACGGTGACGACACGCGCACCCAGCAGCTTGACGTGTGATCGCGCGCTCCCCACCGGTCCCAGAGGAACCGGACCTTCACGCGGCCATACGCGTCGGTCCAGATTTCCTGCTCCGCGGGACCTGTTACGACCGCGTATTCCGGGCCGAACGTGCGCGGCTTCGGGAGGGTCTGCGCCGAGCGGAACATTTCGCTCGTGGGCTGGATTTCGAATTCCGTCGTGCAACGGTAGTGCTGGCCGGTGCCGCTCGCCTGGGCCACTTCCTCAATCGTGAGCGTGCTGGAGACGACCAGGTATTCACGATTGGCCGCCTGCTGCGGGTAGCGTTCCAGCGTGAAGGTCTGCCCGGTCACGAGGCCACGCAGATTGCCCGCTCCCTTCGCACGCAGGCCGGCGCAGCGAAGCGCATCCATGCGCACCCGCACCAGATAGTCCGCTTCGCGCTTCGCATCGTTATGTTCACCGGACAGGCCGCTCACGCCCGCCTGCGGCTGCGCGTAATCGCCCCATCCGTAATGTTCCTGACCGGCATGCGCGGTATCGCGCGGGTTTTCGTCGCGGCTCGTGAGATCCGCGCGCGGACCGGTATAGTCGTAATCGACACTCGTGACGCGTCCGGTCGTCAAGTGGTTTTCTACCGACAGTTCATGGATGTGCTCTTGATCGATACGCTTGCCACCCGGCGCCTCGTAGCGAATCGCACGGTACGCTTCGCCATGCGGTCGGTGCGCGCCAATCGAATCACAGAGGATCAGCCGGTGATGTCCGTCACCATGATCGAACCAGAAATAGATGCCCCACTCTTGCCACAGGCGGCAGACAAATCCGAAATCGCTCTCCCAGTTTTGCCGTTGGATGTCACGCTTCGGGTAATTCCCGACCAACCATTTCTCGACCGGGAACATATAGGCGGACAGCACGGCATCCGTGATCTCCATCACATCCATGTCCTGGAACAGGCGGCAGTCCTGGTTCTTCGTGGCAAGCCACAGCCACGGGCGCAGCGTAAGTTCGTACACCATCGCGCGGCCTTCCTCGCGCACGAAGCGCGCGGAGGTGACCAGGCCGGTGATCTCGCGTGTGCCCGCGCCGATATTGCCCATGCCGGTATTGCCTGGCATGCGGGGAATAAAGGTGCCGATTCCCTCGATCTCGACTAACACTGTGACCTCGGTGCCAATCAGCTTATCCAGATCGACATTGGCAGCGATCCTCGGCGAGAACGCCAGCGTATCGGCCGTCCTCAGTTCGAGCATGTAGCAGAACAGCTCGCCAAGCGTTTCGGTACCCGACAGACGTGCCGGCACCAGAACTGGCGTACCGTTGAATACCGGCAATGCCGCGCCGGCAACAGCCAGCGTGCGGGACTGGAGAAAATCAGGCATGGGGAGATCCTTGCAGAAAATCAGCCGCGCATCAGGGTTGCGCCGCAACCGGTCTTGTCGCCCAGGTGGGCGACGCGCACGCCGTGATGGGTCCGCTTGCCGGTCGCGATGATAGGGAAGGTGCCGCCGCACTTCGGGCATGCGACCCGATGGCCGTCAAGCGCGACGGCAACACCCAGGTGCTTCAGATCGGGGGCCGCCTCGATTATCTTGCCGCCGTGATCGGTCGTATCGTCAAGCTGCGCCATGTCGCGACCCTGTTCGTTTTTCATGCAAACTTCCCTTTGGCATTTACTGTCTGGCTGATAAAGCGCCAGCGGTGCTGGGCTAATCGACTACACGAAATGCACGAATAAAACGTGCCCCAAATATTTCTCCGTTTTTTCTCAGGGCGCAATCGGATAAGTATGAAAATTAGTCTCGAATCGATGCGCAGCACCGTCCCACGGCAAATGCGCCTGTCGCCGCCCGGGCCGCTTTATCATTGATTGACGTTCACCAGATTCTGGCTAATATGGCCTCTATCGGGATGGTCAAAGTCCAATCCCAAACAAAAAAACCCGCGTGTAGCGGTTTTTTAATTTAAAAATCTCTTTGGACGTCGGATCCGCCCGGCATTCGTATTCGGTTACACGCTCGTACACTCTTGCCTTGATAATGCAAATCAGCCCGCACCTGACTCGTTCGCTTTGCCTTGTAAGAAGATTTTCTGTAAACATGTTCGCCGCAATGGACATCGATCCACTACGCGAGATACTTACCTAAGCTTTGAATTCCGGCCGCCGCGGCATGCCCGGCGGATTCCGTTCCCTCTTCCAACCGGTACGCTCATGCACATCGATCTGACAGGCAAGACCGCGGTCGTCACCGCTTCCACCGCCGGCATCGGGCTGGCGATCGCCGAAGGGCTCGCGCAGGCGGGCGCACGCGTCGTCGTCAACGGCCGCAGCGACAAGTCGGTCGATGCCGCGCTCGCGCTGCTGCGCAGCGCGGTACCCGGCGCGGACGTCGACGGCGTCGCCGCCGATCTGTCCGATGCCGCCGGCGTCGCGCGCATCGCGCAGCACACGCCGGAGGCCGACATCCTGGTCAACAACGCGGGCATCTACGGGCTGAAGGCGTTCTTCGACATCGACGACGACGAATGGGCCCATTACTTCCAGATGAACGTGATGTCCGGCGTGCGACTCGCGCGGCACTACCTGAAGGGGATGCTCGCGCGCAACACGGGCCGCATCGTGTTCATTTCGTCGGAATCGGGCCTGAACATCCCGGTCGACATGATTCACTACGGGTTCACGAAAACCGCGCAGCTGGCGATCGCGCGCGGCCTCGCGAAACTCGCGGCCGGCACTAACGTGACGGTCAATTCGGTGCTGCCGGGGCCGACGATGTCGGAAGGCGTGCGGGCGATGCTGAAGGCGACGGCCGACGAAACGGGCCGCAGCATCGACGACGTCGCGGTGGATTTCGTGCGCAGCGAGCGCGCGACGTCGATCATCCAGCGGCCTGCCCAGCCGGAGGAAATCGCGAATCTGGTGGTGTACGTGTGCTCGCCGCAGGCTTCGGCGACGACGGGCGCCGCGCTGCGCGCCGACGGCGGCGTGCTCGACACGATCGCTTGATGGCGCGGACGGGCACGACAGGCCCGGTGGCGAGCCGCCGCGCTATCGGGAAGCGGCCTTGCCCGGCTGGAGCGTGCCCTTGCGGTCGGCGTCCATGCAGGTATCGAAGCCGTGTTGCGTGACGGCACCGGCATTATCGAACACGACGAAGAAAGTGCGGTGATCGTTGCCGTGCTCGATGAAGTAGTTGTAGCAGACGCCGCTGCCGTTGCGGACCATCCACACGCTGCGCGGGTTGCCGCCGGCGCGGACGACGTCGGCGCGCGTCGCGCCATGCCGCGACGCGGCCCTCGCCAGCGGCGTGCGCGAATACGAGAACGGCAGCCACGAGTCGAACCACGCGCAGCCGTGCAGCATCAGGCAGCTGGCGGCCAGGGACAGCGTCGCGGCGGGGCGGGACATCGGAATCAATCGCATGCTGGGTGAAATCTGCTGCGCCATGCCGGCGTGATCGAAAGCCCCATGCTACTAGACCTTTGGGTCCGGATCGAAAAGAAATGTAGAGACTTGTGTCCGACGCCCCGCTCGACGCGGTCCGGCGCGCGCCCGAACGTCACGAATCGTTGCGGCACCGCGCGGGCTCGCACACGCGTCGATGGCGCTGAGCCGATGTGACGAATCGGCGCAACGGTCGGCATCGTCAGGCGATCCATTCGGTCCACAGCATCGTCAGCACCGTCATCAGCGCCGGGCCGACGAACAGCCCGATCAGGCCGAACGTCTCCGCGCCGCCGAGGATGCCGAACAGCACGAGGAGGAACGGCAGGCGGGTCGAGCTGCCGATCAACACCGGCCGCACGAAATGCTCGGCGACGAACACGACCACGAAGCCGAGCACCAGCACCACGACGGCCCACGCGGTCGCACCCTGCACGAACAGCCAGAGTGCCGCGCCGCAGAACACGATCGGCGCGCAAAATGGCAGCATCGCGGCGACGGCCGTGACGAGGCCGAGCAGCGCCGCATGCGGGACGCCCGCGAGCGCATACGCGACGCCGAGAATGGCGCCCTCGCCCAACCCGACGACGACCAGCCCCGTGACCGTGCCGTACACGGCCGCGACCATCCGTTCGATCAGATCCGCGCCGCCGCGGCCGAACGCGCGCCGCGCGCCCTGCAGCAACGCGCCCGACAACTTGTGGCCGGCCCGCATGATCACGAACAGCGTGACCAGCATGAAGCCGAATTCGAACAGCGCATGCGCGAGCTTCGTGCCGAACTGCCGGCCGAACGCGATGAACTTCTCGCCGCTCGCGCCATGCATCGCGGTGCCCGCGTGCAGCGGATGACCGAGATTGGCCTGCCACCACTCGCTGACCTGCGCGGCACCGTACGGCAACCGGCTGACGACGTCCGGCAGCGGAATGCCATTGTCCTGGATCGATTGCAGCCAGATGCGCAGGTCGTGCGCCTGCGAGATCGCCTGCCCCAGTGCGATCGCGACCGGCAGCACGACCAGCAGCGACACGCCCGCGGTGATCGCGGTCGCGATCAGGGTCGGCCGGTCGCGAAACCAGCGACGGGATTCGAAGCGCTTCAGCAACGGCCACAACGCGATCGCGATCACGCATGCCCACGCGACAGCGGGAAGGAAATCGCGGATCACCCACAGCGCGAGCACCAGCAGCGCCGCATACAGCACGGCGCGGGCGATCTGCTGCGCGCGCGGCCGCGCGGCGGAATCCTGGGAGGGCGAGACTTGTGCGCGCATGGCACCTCGGTCGAAATGAAAAAATGGCGGTTCGTGCAGGCCGGAAGCCTGTACGAACCGCCATTCTATCCATCGGCGCCGCAACGGCATGCGCACGCAGTGCCAAGCATCGTCAAATGCATGCCGCGAACGCCGCACCGCCGCGCGGTGCAACGCGTGGCTCAGGCCACCTTGTCGGCGATGCGATAGCGTTCGAGCCAGTGCGCGTACGGCGCGGGCAGCGTCCACGACGGACGCTCGACCCCGAGCTGCTTGGCCGCGTAGTACGGCCAGTGCGGATCGGCAAGATGGGCGCGGCCGACCATCACGAGGTCGAGCTGCTGTTCGGCGACGACGCGCTCGGCCAGTTGCGGCGTGTCGATCCCCCACGCGGACGATACCGGCAGGCCGGCCTCGCGGCGCACGCGTTCCGCGATCGGCGCGAGGAACGCCGGGCCCCACGGAATGCGCGCGTCGGGGGTCGAAAAGCCGACCGACACGCTCAGCATGTCGAGGCCTGCCTGCTTCATCCGCTGCGTGAGCGCGATCGATTCGGCCAGCGTTTCTTCATCGCGGCCGTCGTATTCGATCACGCCGAGGCGCGCGGTCAGCGGCAGATGCTCCGGCCAGACCTGGCGGACGGCCTTCAGCGTATCGACGAGGAAACGGCCGCGGTTTTCCGCCGAACCGCCGTACTCGTCGTCGCGCTGGTTCGAATGCACGGAGAGGAAGCTCTGGCCCAGGTAGCCGTGCGCGAAGTGCAGTTCGAGCCATTCGAAGCCGAGGTCGCGGGCGCGCTTCGCCGATGCGACGAAGTCGGCCTGCACGCGGGCGATGTCGTCGTGCGTCATCGCGCGCGGCGTCTTCGGCAGGTGCGCGCCGAACGGTACCGCCGACGGGGCGATGGTCTGCCAGCCGTGCGGATCGCCGTCGGCGATGTGGTCGTCGCCTTCCCACGGACGGTTCGCGCTCGCCTTGCGGCCCGCATGCGCGATCTGGATGCCCGGCACCGAGCCGGCCGCCTTGATCGCCGCGACCGACGGCGCGAACGCCTCGGCCTGCGCATCGGTCCACAGCCCGGCGCAGCCCGGCGTGATGCGGCCTTCCGGCGACACCGCCGTCGCCTCCGCGATCACGAGGCCCGCGCCGCCGCGCGCGATGCCGGCCAGATGCACGTGATGCCAGTCGTTGACGACGCCGTCTTCGGCGACGTACTGGCACATCGGCGGCACCGCGATGCGGTTGCGCAGCGTGACATCCTTGAGTTTGAACGGTTCGAACAGGGCAGACATCCACCACTCCTTTGCTTGGTTCTGCGAAACGACTGGATGAGCCGCCGCGCGGTGCGCACGGCGGAACGATTCGGGCCGTCGCCGGGGCGGTCGCGCCCGACGACGGAAACGATCTGGCGCCGGTCGTGCCGGCGCCGGGCCGGCTTACTGACGGCCGAGCTTCGCGAGCAGCGCCTCGGCGGCGGGCTCCGACGACGCCGGGTTCTGCCCCGTGATCAGCAGCCCGTCGGTGACGACATGCGGCGCCCAGTCGGCGCTGCGCTCGAACTGCGCGCCGTTGGTCTTCAGCATGTCCTCGACGAGGAACGGCACCACTTCCGTCAGCTCGACGGCCGCTTCCTCGCTGTTGGTGAAGCCCGTCGCACGCTTGCCGCGCACGACCGACTCGCCGGTCTTCGGGTCCTTCACGTGGCGCAGCACGCCCGGTGCGTGGCACACGGCCGCGACCGGCTTGCCGGCCGCCAGCGCGCGCTCGATCAGGCCGATCGAATGCAGGTCCTCGGCGAGATCCCACAGCGGGCCGTGCCCGCCCGGATAGAACACCGCGTCGTAATCGTCGACCGACACCTCGGCCAGCTTGCGCGTGGCGGCGAGTTCGGCCTTGGCGGCGGGATCCGCGTCGAAGCGGCGCGTCGCGTCGGTTTGCGCGGCCGGATCGCTGCTTTTCGGGTCGAGCGGCGGTTGGCCGCCCTTCGGCGACGCGAGCGTCAGATCGACACCCGCATCCTTGAACGCGTAGTACGGCGCGGCCAGTTCCTCGAGCCAGAAGCCGGTCTTCTTGCCGGTGTCGCCGAGCGTGTCGTGCGAGGTCAGGACAACCAGAATCTTCATGATCGGACACTCCTTCGAAATGGCGGAATGGGGGGACGGGGCCGCGTTGCTGCGGCGGGCGTGACGCACGCCACGTGCCGGCGACGACGGCGCGCCTGCCGGTTAGTCCGCTGGCGCGCGTCAACGTGCCGGCTCCGTACCGAAAATATTGCTCGAGCCTATTAGACCAGTCGTCTAGACGAGACTCGAAAAAATGACGCCGTCGCCTGCACGACCAGCATCGCAGCGCGATATGGCAGTTTCGCGTCCGTGCATCAGGAACGACGTCGCATTCATGAGGCTGGATGATAGCCCCGGATTAGACCGGTCGTCTAGAAACCCGGTATTCAGCCCTGCCGCCGTCATGGCTTTTGTGACGGCGCGCAGCCCGCAACGTCCGTTGCCGGTCGCATCCCGCTCCCCGGCTCGCGCCGCGTCGGCTAACCGGGCAGCGGCCCGTCCGTATCGCCGGCCTCGATCATCGGCATCTCGAGCCGATGGCCGCGGACACCGTCCGCGAGCAGGCCCAGCATCAGGTCCGCGAGCGCACGTCCCGACGCATGTCCGGTCGGCTGCACCACCGCCGTCACGCGATGCGGATGCGCGACGTCCGGCGGCACGCCGTCATAGACGATCAACGACATGTCCCGCCCCAGCCGCAAGCCGCTGTCGGCCAGCGCCCGGAACGCGCCGCCGCCCGCGATATTGTTGTCGACCAGCAGCGCGGTCGGCGGCTCGGCCCGCGCGAGCAGTGCCTGCGCGGCTTGCTGACCGCCGTCGCGCGTAAACGGACACTCGACGAGCAGCGCAGGATCGGGTTCGATGCCGGCCTCGCGCAGCGCCGCGAGATAACCGGCGCGACGCTGCATCGCGAAATTGAGCGACAGCGGCGCACTGATCATCGCGATACGGCGATGGCCGAAGCCGATCAGGCGCCGCACCGCCTCGCGTGCGCCCGCTTCGTTGTCGAAATCGAACCATGCGTAAGGCTCGGCGGCTTGCGTGCGGCCATATGCGACGTACGGAAACGCGCTCGACCGCAGGTACGCAATGCGCGGGTCGTCCACCAGCGTGCGCGCGACGATCAGCCCGTCGACGAGCTTGCCGTCGACGAGCCGACGATACGTGTCCAGCTCGGCGTTCGGCCGCGCGGCCGCGATGATGAAGTCGAGATTGCGCTCGGCCAACCGTTCGGTGATGCCCGCGGCGACTTCGCCGAAGCGCGGATCGCCGAGATCGCCCGCGCCGAACGGATACACGATGCCGATCGCATCGGAGCGTCCCGTCGCCAGCCGGCGCGCGGTCGGATCCGCGACATAGCCGAGTTCGCGCGCGACCTTCATCACGCGCTCGCGGGTCGCCTCGCTCACGTCGTCATAGCCGTTCAGCGCGCGACTGACCGTCGTGCGCGACAGTCCGAGCGCATCCGACAGCGCCTTCAGATTCACCTTCACGTCGCTCCTCGCGTTATGCATGCCATCCGGCCGGGCCGCTCGCGCAGCAATTATTTCCGAATGGTAGTTATTACCGTCAAATATTTATCTTTTGACGTCCAAACCGGTTTGAAATAGCATCCAAACCGGTTTGGACATCGATGCCGCCGTCAGTCGTTCCCTCTCACCGTCAACGGAAACAACGCCGACATGACTTACTTTCCTTTTTGCCGCGCGACCGCGGCCAAACGTTTGCTGTTCGCCGGCGCCGCACTGGCCGCGTTCGCGTCCGCCGCGCACGCGCAGACCGCCGGCGCCCCCGCGCCCACGCCGCACACGCAGCAGGCCTACGACCCCGACGGCAACTTCACGATGCGCTGGACCCGGGCGGACATCCGCCAGATCGTCGCGCAGTCGCACACGGCCGGCGCCGACCGGAACTCGCTGCCGCAAGCGCTGACGATGCCGGATATCCCGCAGGACTTCCCGCTGGTCAACTCGAACGTGTGGGTCTGGGATACCTGGCCGCTGGCCGACCTGCGCGCGAACCAGCTCAGCTACAAGGGCTGGGAAGTGATCTTCTCGCTGACCGCCGATCCGCATGCGGGCTACACGTTCGACGATCGTCACGTCCATGCACGCATCGGCTTCTTCTATCGCCGTGCCGGCATCCCCGCGTCGCAGCGGCCCGCGAACGGCGGCTGGACCTGGGGCGGCCACCTGTTCCCGGACGGCGCGAGCGCCAAGGTGTTCGGCACGTCGCCGATGACCAACAACGCCGAATGGTCGGGCTCCGCGCGCCTCACGCACGGCGACAACGTCAGCCTGTACTACACCGCGACGTCGTTCAACCGCTCGGCGCCCGGCGGCGCCGACATCACGCCGCCGCAGGCGATCATCACGCGTGCCGACGGCCACATCCATGCCGACGACAAGCACGTCTGGTTCAG
This sequence comes from Burkholderia sp. BCC1977, assembly GCF_905339595.1. Lineage (NCBI taxonomy): Bacteria > Pseudomonadati > Pseudomonadota > Betaproteobacteria > Burkholderiales > Burkholderiaceae > Burkholderia > Burkholderia sp. BCC1977. The sequence goes on along the minus strand of NZ_CAJPGQ010000014.1, from coordinate 13,067 downwards.
CGGCTTCGACGATCACAAGGCACTGCTGCAGCCGGACGGCAACTACTACCAGACCGGCCAGCAAAACACCTACTTCTCGTTCCGCGATCCGTTCGTGTTCACCGACCCCGCGCATCCGGGCAAGACCTACATGGTGTTCGAAGGCAATACGGGCGGCCAGCGCGGCGCCCGGACCTGCACCGAGGCCGACCTCGGCTACGCGCCGAACGATCCGTACCGGGAAGACCTCAACGCCGTGATGAACTCGGGCGCAGTGTATCAAAAGGCCAATGTCGGCCTGGCGGTCGCGACGAACCCGCAACTGACCGAATGGAAGTTCCTGCCGCCGATCCTGTCGGCGAACTGCGTCGACGACCAGACCGAGCGCCCGCAGATCTATCTGAAGGACGGCAAGTACTACCTGTTCACGATCAGCCACCGCACCACGATGGCCGCGGGCGTCGACGGGCCGGACGGCGTCTACGGTTTCGTCGGCAACGGCATCCGCAGCGACTTCCAGCCGCTGAACGGCGGCAGCGGTCTCGTGCTCGGCAACCCGACCGACTTCTCCGCGCCGGCCGGCGCGCCGTATTCGCAGGATCCGAACCAGAATCCGCGCGAATTCCAGTCGTATTCGCACTACGTGATGCCGGGCGGGCTCGTCGAGTCGTTCATCGATGCGATCGGTCCGCGTCGCGGCGGCACGCTCGCGCCGACGGTGAAGGTCAACATCAACGGCACGTCGACGGCGGTCGACCGCGCGTACGGACGCGGCGGCCTCGGCGGATACGGCGACATCCCGTCGAACCTGCCGGCGACGGGCGCCGATCACAACGGCGGCCCGGGCACCCGCCCGTAACGGGTCCGCTACGGACGCGGCGGGCACCACCCGCCAGCGTCGAGGCGGCGCACGTCGCGCGTGTCGCGTGCGCGCCGCCTCCCTTGTTCGCTGAATCGCGCCTGCCGCCGTCGCAAGCGGCATGCGCGTTCCTTTCCCGCTTCGCGCGCCGAAGCACGGAACCCCGTATGAAATCGACGTTTTTTCGCTTTTCCCTCCGAATCGCCCGGCTGCTGTTCGCTTGTGCCGCAAGCGCGGCCTGCACGCACGCCACTGCCGCGCCCTGCGGCACGCCGCCCGGGAACGGCACGCCACAATGGCGACCGGCCGTGCACTACACGCCGCAACGCAACTGGATGAACGATCCGAACGGCCTCGTGTACGAACACGGCCGCTACCACCTGTTCTACCAGTACAACCCGGTCGGCCAGGACTGGGGCAACATGTCGTGGGGCCATGCGACCAGCACCGATCTCGTCCACTGGCGCGAGCAGCCGGTCGCGATGCGCGCGAACGCGACGGAGGAAATCTTCTCCGGCTCGATCGTCGCCGACACGCACAACACGTCCGGCCTCGGCGCGCCGGGCGAGACGCCGCTGGTTGCGCTTTACACGAGCGTCTATAAGGACGGCTCGGGTCACGCACCCGGCACACAGGCGCAGTCGCTCGCGTACAGCCTCGACCACGGCGCGACCTGGCGGCCCTACGCGCGCAATCCGGTGCTCACGCTCGATCCCGAATCGAAGCAGTTCCGCGACCCGAAAGTGTCGTGGTACGCGCCGGGACGCTACTGGCTGATGACGACGGTCGTCGCCGATGCGCAGGTCGTGAAGCTATACCGTTCCGACGACCTGATTCACTGGTCGTTCCTGAGCGATTTCACGCTGCCGGACGTACCGCATGCGGGCGTGCTGTGGGAGATGCCCGACCTCGTGCCGCTGCCCGTCGACGACGATCCGCGACACATCAAGTGGGTGATGATCGTCAACGTCAACCCGTGGTCGATCGCCGGCGGTTCCGGCGCGATGTACTTTGTCGGCGATTTCGACGGCCGCACGTTCGTCCCCGATCGCGTCGCACCGGCCGGTTCCGATCCCGCGCGATTCCGCTGGGTCGATCACGGCGCCGACTTCTATGCGGCCGGCACGTTCTCCGGCGCGCCGGGCGCGCGCCCGGTCGCGATTGCATGGATGAGCAACTGGGACTACGCGGCGAAAGCGCCGACGGCGCCGTGGCGCGGCGCGACGACCTTGCCGCGCGAACTCGCGCTGAAGACGATCGGCGGCGCACCGACGCTCGTCGTGACGCCGGCCGCCGCGTTCGATGCGTGGGCCGACGGGCGGCCCGCCGTGCATGAAGTCGATCTGAACGTCGAGTCCGCCACTCGGGCGCTGTCGCCGGCCACGCGCGGTGTCGTCCAGCGCATCACGGTAACGATCGCGCCGCGGCGCGCGGCCCGCGCGGGTTTGATCGTGCGGGGCTCGGCGGATGGCTCGGTCGGCACCCGGATCGTGTACGACACGGCGAAGCACACGCTGACGCTCGACCGCTCCCGCTCCGGCGCAACGGACTTCGCGGGCACGTTCAGCCGCGAACACATCGTCGATCTGCCGCTCGAGCACGGACGGTTGCAGCTCGAAATCGTCGTCGATCGCGGTTCGGTCGAAGTGTTCGCGAACGGCGGCCGCGTCGCGCTGACGGACCTGATCTTTCCGCCGCTCGATGCGGACCGCGTCGCCGTGTTCGCCGAGCACGGGAGCGCGACCTTCTCGGGCTTGACGGTCACGCAGCTCCACGGAAGCAATCAGGCCGACGATGCCCGTGACGCCTGTGCATCGCGCCAATGATGCGATTGCACGGCGGGGCCGCACCGCCCGACATTGCGTCAGGCCGCGCAGCCCCGCCGGTCATACGATCAAAGCAAGCCCATCCCGCCCGACGCGATGATCTCCGCGCCGACGATGAACGCGGACTCGGGCGCGCTCAGGTGCAGCACCGTCGACGCGATTTCGTCCGGCGTGCCGAACCGGCCGATCGGAACCAGCCCCTTGATCTTGTCGGCCGTCTCGTCGAGCGTCGCCGCGTCGAGGCCGAGCTTGCCGTACAGCGGCGTCTGGACCGGCCCGGGGCTCACCACGTTGACCCGCACGCCGTGCGGCAGCAGTTCCGTCGACAGCGTCTTCGCGAACGAATTGACGGCCGCCTTGCTCGCCGCGTACACGGACGAACCGGGCATCCCGATGTGCGCGTTGATCGAGCCGTTGATGACGATCGATGCGCCGCGGTTCAGCAGCGGGACGAGCGCCTGGATCTGGAAATACGCGCCCTTCACGTTCGTGTTGAACACGAGGTCCCACAACGCCTCGTCGATATCCGCGAACGGCGCGAGTTTCGCGACGCCCGCGTTGATGAACACGGCGTCGAGCCGCGCACCGGCGGCCACGATCGCGTCCGCCAGCGCCCGAGCCGACGCGACGCTGCCGGCTTCGTTGCGGATCGCGAGCGCGCCGTCGCCGAGGCTCTCGCGCGCGGCGGCGAGCGTCTGCTCGTCGCGACCGGTGATGATGACCCGCGCGCCTTCGGCCGCGAATGCCCGCGCGGCCGCCAGACCGATGCCGCTGTTGCCGCCCGTGACGAGTACCGTTTTTCCTTCGAAGCGTTGCATGATGTTCTCCTGTGAACCGGTGAATTGACCGTGACCACAGGATGCGCGCGGCGCCCGGCGGTGCCGTACGACCGGCGCGGCAGACATGTTCGAAATCTTCGAACGTGTTCGCCGGGGCCCGTCCGGCGCGTGCCCGCGTGCCCTCCCGGCGCACTCATCCCGCCACGTCGATCCCGTCGAGCAGGCGCTGCGCGAGCCGCGGCTCGCGCAGTTGCTCCAGCCACCATTGCAGCGCGCGGCCGTCGCGGTCGCCGCGCCATGCGACATACAGCACGTTCGGTTCGCGCGGATCGGCCGTTTCCTTCTCGACCAGCTCGCCGCGCGCCAGCAGCGACGCGACGCGCCGGCGCGGCACCCAGCCGATGCCGAGCCCGTCGCGCTGCGCGAGGATCTTCGCGCGCATCGACGGCACCGCGAGCACCGCCTGCCCGCCGAGCAGCCCGTACGCGCGGCCGACGGCCCGCCGCGACGAATCCGCGACGACGACCGCGCGATGCGCGCCGATCGCGTCGCGGGTGAGCCGCTCGCCCGCCGACGCCAGCGGATGGCGCGGCGAGACGGCGAACACCCATTCCATCGCGCCGAGCTCGAACCACTTGAAGCCCGGAATCGCCGGCGGCTCGTTGGTCGCGCCGACGACCAGATCCGCGCGACCGTCGCGCAGCGCTTCCCAGGTGCCGCCGAGCACCTCGTGCGTGAAACGCAGCGACACACCCGAATCGAGCGCATCGAACGCGCGGACGACCGGCAGCAGCGTGTCGAACTCCAGCACCTCGTCGCTGACCATCCACAGCCGGTCCTCCCAGCCGCTCGCGACCTGCCGCACGCGCTGCGTGAGCCGCGCGACGTCCAGCGCGAGGCGCGACGCCTCGTCGGTCAGCAACTGGCCGGCCGGCGTGAGCTGCAGCCGGTAGCCGCGCCGGTCGAACAGCAGCGCGTCGAAGCGCGTTTCGAGCTGCCGCGCGGCGTGCGACACGGTCGACGGCGCCTTGCCGAGCCGCGCGGCCGCCCGCGACAGGCTGCCAGTGGCGCGGATCGCATCGAGCAGCGCGAGTTCGTCTTCGGACAGCATGCGGACACTCCGGTCGGGGGTTCTGGTGGATCGTAAGGCAGCGGCGGGCGACGGTCCAATCGAATGGTGCCGTGCCCTATGCGGGGCTCGCCGGCATCGGGCGGATGCCGCGCCGGCCGCTCTTGCCCGGCGGCGCAGTGCCAGCCGGCATGGCCGACCGGTCTCACGGGCAGCCTTCCCCGTTTAGGCAACGCAATGATGACCCCACGAGCCGCACGAAGCCGCCCGCGCGCCGATCCGGCCACGAACTTCCGGTATGCTGATCGACGTCGAATTCCAGCATTTGAGGTAACCACTGCGATGGACATCGCGATCCGCATCGAAGGCCGTCACGACCTGACCGGGCAAATCTTCCGGCAGCTGCGCACCGCGATCGTCGACGGGCGGCTCGAAGGCGGCGCCCGGCTGCCGTCGACGCGCGATCTCGCGAAGCAGCTCGGCGTGTCGCGCAAGACGACGCTCGACGCGTTCGAGCGCCTGGTCGCCGAGGGCTACCTGAACACGCGCGCGGGCGACGGCACGTTCGTCGCCGACGGCCTCGCGCGGGTTCCGCATACGGCGGCGGCCGCGACACCGTCGCTCGTCGAGGACACACCGCCTGTCCATGCCGTCGACGCACGCGCCCTGTGGGACGACCTGCCCGACGCGCTCGCGATGCCCGCGCCGCAGGACTCGCCCGCCTTCGACTTCCGCGGCGGCGTGACCGACAAGACGCTGTTCCCGTTCGACGCGTGGCGCCGCTGCCTGCACCACGCGTTGCGCCAGCAGGCGCGCGGCCCCGGCCAGTACCACGACCCGGCCGGCGATCCGCAGTTGCGCGGCGCGATCGCGCGCTACGTCGCGTTCAGCCGCGCGGTCGCGTGCGGCTGGGACGACGTGCTCGTCACGCAAGGCGCGCAACAGGCGCTCGACCTGATCGCGCGCGTGGTCGTGCGGCCGGGCGACGTCGTCGCGGTCGAGAACCCCGGCTATCCGCCGGCGCGCGCGGCGTTCGCCTCGCTCGGCGCGACGGTGATCGGCGTGCAGGTCGACGCGCACGGCCTCGTCACCGAGCGGCTGCCCGACGACGCACGCCTCGTCTACGTGACGCCGTCGCACCAGTTCCCGCTCGGGATGCCGATGACGCTGGATCGGCGCATCGCGCTGCTCGAATGGGCGCAGCGCCGCCGCGCGGTGATCATCGAGGACGACTACGACGGCGAGTTCCGCTTCGAAGGCCGGCCGGTCGAGTCGCTGAAGAGCCTGGACCGCACGGGCCTCGTCGCCTACGTCGGCACGTTCTCGAAGACGATCTTTCCCGAACTGCGGATCGGCTACGCGATTCCGCCGCGCGCGCTGCGCGGCGCGCTCGCCAAGGCGAAGCAGATCGTCGACTGGCATACCTGCACGCTGACGCAGGCGGCCCTCGCGCGCTTCATGCTCGAAGGCGATTTCGCGCGGCACCTGCGGCGCGTGCAGAAGCACTACGACGCGCGCCGCAAGATGCTGCTCGCGCATCTGCGCGGCGGCCTCGCGCCGTGGTTCGAACCGATCGTGCCGACCGCCGGCATCCACCTCGCCGCACACCTGAAACCGGGGCTCGACGAAGCCGCGCTGGTCCGCGCGGCGCGTGAACACGACATCGGCCTGTACGGGATCTCGGCATTCCACGTCGGCTCGGCGGCCCGCGCGGGGCTGCTGTTCGGCTATGGCGGGATCGACGCGCTGCGCATCGACACCGCGCTCGCGAAACTGGCCGCGCTGCTGGATTCGGGCAGTGTCGGCGGTTTGCCACTGGTTACCTGAATTTCCCCAGAATTGGACATTCAAGCAGGCCAATCGCACGCTTAAAGTGGGTCCTGTCGCGCCACCCGGCGCACCCAACCGAAAAAGGACCCGCCATGCAACCGCGCCTGAACTTCTATGCCGCCAGCCCGAACGCGATCAAGGTGATGCGCAACGCCGAGGAATTCCTCGCGAAAAGCACGATCGAGAAGCCGCTCGCCGAACTCGTCCGGCTGCGCGCGTCGCAAATCAACGGCTGTGCGTTCTGTGTCGACATGCACACCACCGATGCGCGCAAGGGCGGCGAGACTGACCGCCGCCTCGCGACGGTCGTCGCCTGGCGTGAAACGCCGTTCTTCACCGAGCGCGAACGCGCGGCGCTGGCGTGGACCGACGCGCTGACGCTGGTCGCCGACAACCACGTGCCCGATGCCGTCTGGGACGCCGTGAAGCCGCATTTCAGCGATGAGGAGCTGTTCGACCTGTCGATGCTGATCGCGACGATCAACACGTGGAACCGCTTCGCGATCGCGTTCCGCAAGATGCCCGAGTAAGGAGTCGACGATGATGCGCTCCCGCTCCATGCTCCGCCGCGCGATGCTGTGCACGTCGCTCGCGCTCGGCGCCGCGCTGCCGGCCGCCGCCCACGCACACGATGCCGGCGACGCCGTGCACGCGCTCATGCAACAGCCCGTGCCCGAAGCGCCCGGCAAGCTCGCCGTCGTCGCGACCGTCGACTATGCGCCCGGCCAGGCGTCCGAAGCGCACCAGCACCTCGGCTCGGTGTTCGCGGTCGTGTCGAAAGGCGAAGTGCTGTCGCAGGTGAACGACGGCCCGGTGCGCCGCTATCGCGCCGGCGAAGGCTGGTACGAGCCGCCCGGTTCGCGCCACCAGGTGTCGCGCAATGCGAGCGCGACCGAACCCGCGCAGCTCGTCGTGTTCGGGCTGACGGGCGAGCATGCGCCGCTGAAGTCGCCGATCGATCAGTGACGACGTTTCACGGGTGCGTGCCGTGTCGGGTACGCATCCGTGCTGCACGGCCGGCTTTCCGGCCCGTGCCGCGCGGCTGCCTCACCGGTTCCGGGGGCCGCCGCTCCGCCGGTTCCCCACCGTTTCCCCGCCGTTCCCCGTCGTTTCCCCATTAGCCGCTCCCTACACTCCGCCGCCAGCACACACCCCTTCGCCGCGCCGCCGCCCCGCTCGTCCGCGCCGCCATTCAACGCGCACCTGATCGCGATCAACGCGGGCGAAAACCCTTCCTTGAAATTAACTAACTCATCAATTAGCGTCGATGTCATGAACGCGAAATCCACCGTCGCCAGGCCGCGCGGGCGCCGCCCGTCGGTGGACGACTTCGACCTGCGCGACCACATGCTCGACGTCGCGATCCAGCTGTTCGCCGAGCGCGGCATCGCGGCCACGACGGTTGCGCAGATCGCCGCGGCCGCCGGTGTCACGTCGGCGATGGTCCATTACTACTTCACGAATCGCGAGCAACTGCTCGACGCGATCGTCGAGGAGCGGCTCGCGCAGGTCATCGCGTTCGTGTGGCGGCCGACCGCCCCGCACATCGAAAACGATCCGTTCGCGCTCGTCACCGAACTCGTCGACCGCTTCTTCGACGTCACGCACCGGATGCCCTGGCTACCGTCGATCTGGCTGCGCGAGATCGTCCATGAAGGCGGCCTGCTGCGCGAGCGGATGGTCCGGCGCATTCCGCTCGAGCATGTCGGGCGGTTTGCCGAGCGCATCCGCGCCGCGCAGCAGGCGGGTACGCTGAACCCCGCGCTCGAGCCCGCGTTCCTGTTCCATTCGATCATCGCGCTCGTGATGCTGCCGCTCGCCACCGCGAAGCTGTGGCAGAGCGCGCGCGGCCTGCCGCCGATCGATCGCGACGTGCTGCATCGCCACGTCCGCGCGCTGCTCGGTTCCGGCATGCAGCCGCCCGCCGCCGCGCCGGATGCCGACGCGCATTCGCGACGGAGGCCGTCGTGAACGCATCCCGCCCGCTGCCGCTCGCACTGGCCGCCGCCGTCGCGCTGCTCGCCGGTTGCGGACGGCCGGCGGACGACGTCGCGACCTACCAGGGCTATGTCGAAGGCGAATTCGTGTACCTGTCGTCGTCGCAGGCGGGCACGCTGACGCAGCTCTCCGTCGAACGCGGCCAGGCCGTCGCGGCCGGCACGCCGGTGTTCTCGCTCGAAGCCGTCAACGAAACGGCCGCGCTGCGCCAGGCGCAACACCAGCTCGAGGCCGCACGCGCGCAGCTTGCCGACCTGCGGACCGGCAAGCGCCCGCCGGAAGTCGCGGTCACGCGGGCGCAGCTCGCGCAGGCCACGGCACAGGCCGCGCGGGCCGCCGCGCAACGCGAGCGCGACGAACGCCAGTACGCGGCCGGCGGGCTGTCGAAACAGCAGCTCGACGATTCGCGCACGTCAGCGCAGACCACCGCCGCGCAGGTACGCGAGTTGCAGAACCAGGTCGACGTCGCGCGGCTGCCGGGCCGTGAGCAGCAGGTGGCCGCCCAGGCCGCGCAGGTCGATGCCGCGCAGGCGGCCGTCGCCGAAGCGCAATGGAAACTCGACCAGAAGCGCGTCGCCGCGCCCGCCGCCGGGCGCGTATACGACACGCTCTACCGCGTCGGCGAATGGGTGCAGGCCGGCAATCCGGTCGTGCAGATGCTGCCGCCGCAGAACCTGAAAGTGCGGTTCTTCGTGCCGGAGGCCGCCGTCGCATCGATCGCCCCGGGGCGCACCGTCGCGATCCGCTGCGACGGCTGCGCGGCCGACGTGCCCGCACGCGTCACCTACGTGTCGCGCGAGGCCGAATACACGCCGCCCGTGATCTATAGCAACGAGAGCCGGACCAAACTCGTGTTCATGATCGAGGCGCGCCCGGCCGTCGCCGACGCGCCGAAGCTGCACCCGGGCCAGCCCGTCGCCGTGAGGATGCGATGAACGCGCCGCCCGCTCCGTACGCGATCGACGTTGACCGCCTGAACAAGCGCTTCGGCGACAAGCACGTCGTGAAGGACGTCTCGCTGCGCGTCGCGCGCGGGGAGATCTTCGGGTTTCTCGGGCCGAACGGCAGCGGCAAGACGACGTCGATCCGCATGATGTGCGGCCTGCTCACGCCCGACTCGGGCAGCGGCACCTGCCTCGGCTACGACATCGTGCGCGACAGCGCGCAGATCAAGCGGCGCGTCGGCTACATGACGCAGCGCTTCTCGTACTGGGAAGACCTGTCGATCCGCGAGAACCTCGATTTCGTCGCGCGCGTGTACGGGATGCCCGATCGCCGCGCGGCCGTCGCGCGCGCGCTCGACGGGCTCGGCCTCGCGAGCCGCGCGGACCAGCTCACCGGCGCACTGTCCGGCGGCTGGAAACAGCGCCTCGCGCTCGCCGCATGCATGCTGCACGAGCCGGAGCTGCTGCTGCTCGACGAGCCGACCGCCGGCGTCGATCCGGCCGCCCGCCGCGACTTCTGGGAAGAACTGCACCGGCTGGCCGCGCAAGGCATCTCGGTACTCGTCAGCACGCACTACATGGACGAAGCCGAGCGCTGCCACAAGCTCGCGTACATCGCGTACGGCGAGCTGCTCGCGCAAGGCACGTCCGCGGAGATCGTCGCGTCGCAGCACCTGTCGACGCGCACGGTCACCGGCGGGCACCTGGCCGAACTGTCCGCGCGCTTGCGCACGATGCCGGGCGTCGACCAGACGGTCGTGTTCGGCTCGGCGCTGCACGTGAGTGGCCGCGATCGCGCGCTGCTCGACGCGACGCTCGCACAGGTCGCGGCGCAGGTGGACCGTCACGCACAGCTGCAGGTCACACCGGTCGACACCGGGCTCGAAGACGTCTTCATCTTCATGATGGGCCGCGCGTCCGGGCCGCCCGGCGGAGCGGCGACATGAACGCGTGGACGCGCCTGCGCGACGCGTTCTCGATCGCGCGCTGGTGGAGCATCGTGCTGAAGGAATTCCTGCAGCTGCGCCGCGACCGCGTGACGTTCGCGATGATCGTCGGCGTGCCGATCATCCAGCTCGCGCTGTTCGGCTTCGCGATCAACACCGATCCGAAACACCTGCCGACCGCGGTGATCGTCGCCGACTCGAGCCCGTTCGCGCGCAGCTTCATCGCCGCGATGCGCAATTCCGCGTACTTCGACATCGTCGCGACGCTGCCCGACGAAGCGGCCGGCCGGCATGCGCTCGCCCGCGGCGACGTGCAGTTCGTGCTGAGCGTGCCGGCCGATTTCTCGAAGCGGCTGCTGCGCGGCGAGCGCCCGTCGCTGCTCGTCGAGGCGGACGCGACCGATCCCGTCGCGACCGCGTCGGCGATCGGCGCGCTGCCGGGCCTCGTGCAGCCCGTCGCGGATAAAGACCTGACGGGCCCGCTCACGCACCTGAACGGCCGCCCGGCCGCGTTCGACGTCGTGCTGCACCGCCTGTACAACCCGGAAGGCATCACGCAGTACAACGTCGTGCCGGGCCTGATGGGCGTGATCCTGACGATGACGATGGTGATGATGACGGGCCTCGCGATCACGCGCGAACGCGAGCGCGGCACGATGGAGAACCTGCTGGCGACGCCCGTGCGGCCGCTGGAGGTGATGACGGGCAAGATCGTCCCGTACGTGTTCATCGGGCTGATCCAGGTGTCGATCATCCTCGTGGCCGCGCGCTACGTGTTCCACGTGCCGTTCGTCGGCGGCATGTTCGCGATCTACCTGTCCGCGCTGCTGTTCATCGCCGCGAACCTGACGGTCGGCATCACGCTGTCGTCGCTCGCGCAGAACCAGCTGCAGGCGATGCAGCTCGCGGTGTTCTATTTCCTGCCGAACATCCTGCTGTCGGGCTTCATGTTTCCGTTCGCCGGGATGCCGAAGTGGGCGCAGTTCATCGGCAACCTGCTGCCGCTCACCTACTTCAACCGCCTCGTGCGCGGCATCCTGCTGAAAGGCAACGGCTGGGCCGACCTGTGGCCGTCCGTGTGGCCGGTCGCGCTGTTCACGCTCGTCGTGATGGGTGTCGCGCTGCGCTTCTACCGGCGCACGCTCGACTAGGGGCCGCGCGATGAAACCGCCTTCGCGTCGCGCCTCCCACACCGCCCGCGGCTTCACTGCCGCTGCCGTTGCGCTGCTCGTCGCCGGTTGTGCGGTCGGGCCGGATTTCCGCACGCCCGACGCGCCGGCGACGCAACGCTACACGCGCGACGAAGCGCCCGACGCGACGGCAACGGCGGCGTCCGGCGGCCCTGCCGGCGACGCGCAGACGTTCGCACCGGCCACGCACACGTTGCAACGCTGGTGGACCCGCTTCGATTCGGCGCCGCTCAACCAGCTCGTCGACACCGCATGGCACAACAGCCCGACGCTCGCCGAGGCCCGCGCGCGGCTCGACGAAGCGCGGCAGAACCATGCGGCCGAAGCCGGCGCGACGATGCTGCCGCGCATCGACGCGAACCTGTCCGCCACGCGCGAGAAGGTCGACATCGCCGCGTTCGGGCTGCCCGCCAACGTGCCGGATCCCGGGCCGTTCACGCTGTACGACGCGTCGGTGAGCGTGTCGTACGCACTCGACGTGTTCGGCGGCAACCGGCGCGCGCTCGAGGCGCTGCGCGCCCAGGTCGACTATCAGGCATACACGCTCGACGCCGCGCGGCTGACGCTCGCGGGCAACGTCGTCGCGACCGCGATCCTGCGCGCGTCGCTCGCGCAGCAGATCGCGCTCACGCGGCAGCTCGTCGACGCGCAGGCCCGGCAGTTGCGGATCGTCGAAGCGCGCTTCGCGGCGGGCGGCGTATCGCGGGCCGACGTGCATGCGCAGCGCACGCTGCTCGCGCAGACGCAGGCCTCGCTGCCGCCGCTCGCGGCGCGCTTCGCGCAGGCCGGCCACCGGCTCGCGATCCTGCTGGGCGCGCCGCCGTCCGACGCCGAGCTGCCCGACCTCACGCTCGACGCGCTCGCGCTGCCGCGTACGCTGCCGGTCGCGCTGCCGTCGACGCTCGCGCGCGAACGGCCCGATATCCGCGCGGCGGAGGCCGTGCTGCACCAGGCGAGCGCGAACGTCGGCGTGGCGACCGCGAACCTGTATCCGCGTTTTTCGATTTCAGCGGGGATCGGTTCGGAACGCACGCGCATCGCGGATATCGTGAGCGGGCTCAATGTGTGGAACGTCGGCCTCGGCCTGACGCAGCCGCTCTTTCACGGCGGCGAGTTGCGCGCGAAGAAGCGCGCGGCCGAAGCCGCGTACGACGCCGCGTTCGCGAGCTATCGGGAAACCGTGCTGCTGGCGCTCCAGCAGGTCGCCGACGCGATGCGCGCGGTCGAACACGATGCGGCCGAATTGCAGGCGAGAGACACGGCCGCTGGGGAAGCGGCAGCAAGCAACGCAATTGCCGGCGACCGTTACGCGGCGGGCGGGATCAGCACGTTCGACCTGCTCGACACGCAACGGCAGGCGCTGCAGACGGCGCTCGACCGTACCCGCGCGCAGGCCGACCGGCTGGCCGATACGGCGGCGCTGTTCCAGGCGCTGGCGGGGAACTGGATGGATGATGCGGCGCGGTGACCGACAGGACGGCGTCGGCACCGACCGGACACTGCCGGCCTGCACGTCATGCACCGCATGGCGGCACACTTGTCAGGCTCGGCTGCCGTCGCTGCCCGCCTCCATTCCATGACCGCCCATGACTGAACCCGCAATACGCACAACGCGTGCCGCAAATGGAAAAACCGGCCCGAAGGCC
>NZ_CAJPGQ010000013.1:0-167288 GCF_905339595.1 Burkholderia sp. BCC1977 | reverse complement strand
AATCAATCCGTGACGTGCGCTCACCAGCGCTAACGCCGTGTCTTGTCGCGTCTGTCTCAATCGTCTTCGTGACGATCGACGGCGTGCTCGGCCTCGGTGTCTGGAATCTCGTGCCGACTCAATCGGTACGCATCAATTCGCGCGGTCGGGGCATTGGCGCCCCCCGATCGGTCGCACAGCCAAAACACGGATCAAACGGGGGAAGCGTCTTCCCGCCACGCGTCGAACCTCATTGGGTTCATGCGTGCCGGGCTGCGTCAGCTGGCTGGCGTAGAACGCTCCCAATCTCACCAGGCCGAGGCTCGTGCCCCCGTTTGTTGTCTCCCAGCTGCGTTTTCGCGGCTCCGTCCAGCGGACAGGCGGGCAACTGGGGTCGAGCCTCACGTCATGGATGCGGGGTACGCATGTCGCACAAATCTCTCACGGCCGACCTGTGCCGTGCTGCGCGCGGGGCGCGTGGCAAACAGGCAAACGCGACTTCCAAAGGTCGCGAGAAGTCGCTCGCGCGTTTCGCGCGGTTTCTGTGGGACATGGGCTTTCAGGTTCACACGACCGATCAGCTCAAAGAGAAGCATCTGATCGCCTGGTCGAACGACATGACGGGCCGAGGGCGTTCGAAGCGGACGGCCGTCAACAACATGTCGCACATCCGAACTGCGCTCGAAGGGATCGGTCGACGGCCGTTTGCTGACAAGATGAGCAATCCGGCGCTCGGTCTGTCGGGCGCGAGCCGGGCCGGCACGAAGCGGCCGATGATGCGCGACGAGCTGGAGCCGTACCGCGCCGCCGTTGCTGCGATCGACCAGGGTATTGCGGTTGTGCTTGAGCTGCAGCTCGAACTTGGGCTGCGGGCGCGGGAGGCGGTTCAGAGCGTCAAATCGCTGGCTGACTGGCAGCGCGCGCTGTCGAGCTCGATCGGGGATGGCTTCGTGACCATCATCCACGGGACGAAGGGAGGTAAGACGCGTCGGAGTCCGCCGTTGGATCGGCGGCGCGCCGCGGAACTGGTGGAACGGGCGATCGAGCTTTCTGGCGAATACGGCGGGAAGCTGGTCCGCAAGCAGGATCTGAAACGGGCGATGGAGCGCTATCACTATGTCGTGCGCAAGGTCGGCATGACCGATGAGCGCGCGCCGCACAGCCTCCGCTACGGATACGCAACCGAGCATCTGGAGCGCCAGAAGGCGGCCGGCGTATCGCGCCGTGAGGCGGCCGCTGGGGTGTCGACATGGCTCGGCCACGGAGAAGGGCGCGGGACGTGGGTGGAGCGCATCTATGGACGGGAGGTGCTGGTCGATGCGGAGGTGACGCATGCATAAGCGCGTCGACACGCTGCCCGTAGTCGGCCATTCGCGCTGGAGCCAAATCGCACCGTTTGTGGGTGTTTGTCGGGAGACGTGGCGAAAGCTTTGCTTGGCCGGACGCGCGCCTCAGCCGATTCAACTATCACCGCGGTGCACGGTATGGAAGAACACGGAGATTCATCGTTACCTTTCCGATCCATTGCAGTATCGGGGCGAATAAGTCGAGCTATGGAAAATTCGCAATTGTACATCTCAAGTTACATGATTGATGACCGATATGACGTATCAAGGAGGTGTGACTTTATGGACATGGCGGATCTTGGAAATTCATTCGGCATCGCGTCGCTCATAGGTGCTGTCGTTATACTCGTTGGTGTAAAGGGCGCAAAACCGTATAGCGCCACGACTTTCGTCTCTGGCGCTGTATTGATCATGATTGCAGCAACAACGGCATCAACCTTTTCACATTTCGAAGTGATTGCGAAGGCTCTGAATTTGCAGCACCGGTTGAGTGATAGGGCGTTAGAGGAGGGCCTCCGCATTAATAGTTTGTGGGTACTTATATACCCCGCGCTTGTCGGAGCGATGGGTGTAAACCTTTTGACAACATGGTTTCAATCCAGCAAGCCGAAGTCTGACAGAGACTCGATCGAAACAACTGTTCTGAGACTCGTTGCGGAGGCGCGCAACTTAGATGCCGGCAAGAACGTTCAACGTGAGCAAGGATCCTCTGGACCCACGCGACGAGTTCGGAAAAATGAGAGGGCGACGCTTGTGCGGAAGCGCTGATGGCCATGCTCAGAAGCGGGCCTTGTATTCCGGCTTGGCGTAACTGAGACCGTTTGCCTCGGACTTTCGGCTACTTGTTAGCCCAGTATGAAGGAGGAAAACGGACGTGACGGACGAGTGCCTATCGCCGGCGCGACTATATCGATCAGCGGAAAGTCGGGGGATGAGAGCCCGCACATCAAAGGAACGCTATGATGCGGCTGCTAAGTGGCATGTACGAAGTGTGGTTGAATTTGTCGCTGAAGACAAAGGTCGTCATCGTGACGGGATTGGTAGGATTGGTTTTGGGTATCCCCACAAGCGAAAGGGCGCTGGCTTGGCGCTGGTTCAGGCAGGGAGTCCAATCGCAGAATTGCATCGAGGATGCAACGAAGCCAATTTTAAGCGCCGAAGCGACTGGCGACCCGGAGGCCGTAGAGCGTGCCGTCAGTTCAGATCGGATGCGCGACATACGGAAATGCGGGGACGAGGCCATCAAGAGACCGAAAGGCAGTGTCAGTTTTCTACTCGACGAGTATCGTCGCAAACCAGCACCATGACAAAAATATCAATAGACCAGATCAAAATCGCATATGCAGTAGCTATCGACGTGTACGACGGGGCGCTGTCGAGAGCGGACGGTGTTCGGCTGCTTCATAACGATCACGGTATAAATCTCGCGAGTGCTGCCGATTTCATCGAGAATCTTCGGAGGATGCTCGCCGGACAGGAATTCCAACGTACTCTAAGCGTAGAGGCAACTGATTATTTTCTCAGCCGGATTGCGGCTGAGCGGGATGATGTTGAGCTAGAAAAAGCTATTGCTGCGAGCTATGCGCATCTGGACTATTACGCGATGCTCTCAAACGGAGGGCCTCAGCATGCGAAACGCTCGGTAGTTGATAAATGGGCGGCGAAACGGCCTTTGTCTCGTGATCTTCGCGTAATGCTGTCAGAGTTTGAGGAGGCGGTAGAGCGGTCTCGAGCAGACACTCCTACAGCACGTCGGCACCGGCTAATGACTGCGCAGAAAATGCCCAGGAAGGTGCAGGTTGTCACTGAGGTTTATGTCCGAAATCCGGACGTTGTTGCCGATGTGTTGGAGCGAGCCAGAGGTGCTTGCGAGCGGTGTACCAAACCGGCGCCGTTTATCCGACGTAGAGGGCAAATTCCCTATCTCGAAGTGCATCATCGCAAGCGACTGGCCGATGGCGGCGAGGACACGGTTGAGAACGCTATCGCACTATGTCCGAACTGCCATCGCGAGTTGCATTTCGGTATGCTGCCTCAGCGCACGCCAATTCGTTCCAACTAAGAACGGGCGCGGAAGAAAATCATTGGGTAGTCCGCCATTTGTGCCACTTTGTCAGGTGCTCGTTCAGTTCTTGCTTTGACGTCGAACGTACCGCCCAGTTTGGCACTGTACGGTCGACGTTCATGCTGAGTAACCCGACGGAGTGATTCCATGGTTCGTGAAATTGGTCGTTGGTTGGACAGTGCAATCTGACGCTATTTCCGGGGGTACCATTCAGGACCTTCAGAAAACCGATGACGTTATGTATTGATACACCTAGGAGTACAAGCAAAGAGCGAGTCTGCTCGACACTCCAATTGATGCGATGGTGTTGTGGTAGCAAGCTACGATTTGCGCGCTCGTTGCCCCCGATGCGCTCCAAGCGGAAGTATGACGAACCGTATTTGCTTCCACCTAGCGGAAGATATTTGGTAGGAGATTCGCTGGCCTCTGGGCCCTTGACTTGCATCTCAAGTTGGAATCCACCAAGTTCGACGCGGAAGCCGTGCTTGAGACTGTTGTATTCGTCGATGCTCTGTTGTCTCAAGAAGATTTCGGCGCACTTTGCCCAAAGATCGGCAAAGCACTCTATTGCCCGAATGCGCTCATCTTCATCGGTATCGCCGTTGCCAAAGATCCACGTGGCAATCGACGTCCACGACACGGTGTCATCTTTCATGACATGTGGAGACGCAAATTTCTCTTCAGAGATTTGCTCGACTAGAGTTCGCAGCGCCTCCGTTTTGCATTGAGTGAGCCATCCGTATACGCAGTGCGGGGCCTGTAGAGTGGCGCCTATTAGTGAAAAGAATGTCTCCATTGCATGGTGGTAGACGGAGCGAAGTAAGGTTGCAGTTCGGCGTTGATCATCACTCGACTGCTCACTAGCGTTGAGCTTGTCTGCCGCGAACCGGAAGTACTCGGTGTCGATACCTGCCAGGAAATCGACGTTATGTTGATCGAGTGGGTGTTCCCAGACACAATAGGGCTCGTCCATAACAGCGAACACGTGTGTTTTCATTGCGTTTTTGCTCATAGGGATCTCTGGGCATGTGAGCTACGCGTTATCGCCCGGCATTGATTGGAATCACCGCAGCACCGGCCTCCAGTGCATCGAGGTGATCCGCCCAATGTTGCATCATCTTGCGACGCTCGGGCAGGAACTCGGCGTGCACGTATGCTGCCGTGACCTGGTTGCGTTCAGCGTGAGCGAGCTGGCGGTCAACAACGTCGCGACTGTAGCCGAGTTCTCGGAGCACTGTTGCGGCAAGGCCGCGGAAGCCGTGTCCGGTCATGCGCGACTTGTAGCCCATGCGATATAGCGCATAGAGCATGGTGTTGTTCGAGATATGGCTTCGGCCCTGGACGCTATAGAAGACGTGCCGATGGCTACCGTTGAGCTCACGCAACGCGGCCAGTGCGTCGAGCGCTTGGCGCGACAGCGGGACGATGTGCGGATCACGCATTTTCATCCGCGCCGGCGGAATCCGCCATTCGGCGGCGCGCTCGTCGAACTCGTCCCACTCGGCATTGATCATCTCGGTTGTCCGAGTGAACGTCAGTGCCATGAAGCGGAGCGCCAGTCGAGTAACTAGGTCGCCTTGGTACGCGGCGATGTCTCGCATGAGCTCCGGAATTTCGACGGGCTTGACCCGAGCCATGTGTTGGACGCCGGTCCCTTTCTTGAGAACAGTCTCGGCGTCGATGTCCGCAGCAGGATTGCGAGGGCATCGCCCGGTCATGATTCCGTACTGGAACACGGCCCGCGAGCGCTGGAGAATGCGCTTTGCTGTCTCTCGCACGCCACGAGACTCGACGGCCCTCAGGATCTCGAGCATGTCGGGCGCTTCGATGTCTCGGATCGGACGATGGCCGATTTTAGGAAAGACATCGACCTCGAGCGAACTGATCACCTTGCCCGCATACACCTCGGTCCAGCCATCCTTTTGGGCCGCAAACCACTCGCGTGCGACAGCCTCAAACGTCGACGCAGCTTCGATCGCCCGGGTGCGTTTGACTTCCCTTTTCTGCTCGGTCGGATCGGTGCCGGCGGCCAGTTGCTTCCGTGCATTGAGACAGGCTTGCCGAGCCTCTGCCAGTGTCACCTCCGGATATACGCCGAAGGCGGCGCGCTTCTCTTTGCCGTCGAATCGATACTTCATCCGCCAGTAGCGCGACCCGTTCGGCATTACCTCTAGATATAGCCCCTTGCCGTCTGCCAAGCGATACGGCTTCTCAGCCGGCTTGGCCTTGCGGACCTGCATCTCGGTTAGCGGGGTAGCGCGCTTCGGCATGGCGTGGGGGCATCGAGTTTGGGGGCATGGAGGCATGTCCCAAAAGATGCCCCCAAGTTAGGTTGCTTGTACTGGGCAACCTTGGGCAATGATGGCAGCAAAAGCCTAGGCGACACAAGGCTGTGCGCGACTTTTTGGGCAAACTTGGGAAGTGTTGGGAACTTAGATGGTCCCCCCGACAGGAATCGAACCTGTATCTAGCGCTTAGGAGGCGCTTGTTCTATCCATTGAACTACGGGGAGAGCCATGTCCGCGATGTCGCGCGCAGAAGACGCGAACGGGACGGCGATGTGGACAGCGCGCAGAGTATAGCAAACGCGCGGCGCATCGGCGGACGGAATGCGTGCCGATACGCGCCACCCGCGCCCAATCGAGTCCGAAAACCCGAATCAGAAATCGACGACGACGAAATCTTCCTTGCCCACGTCGCACAGCGGGCAGCGCCAGTCGGCGGGAATATCGGCGAAACGGGTGCCGGCGGGGATGCCCTCGTCCGGCAGGCCTTCCGCTTCGTTGTAGACCCACCCGCAAATCAGGCAGACCCAGCTCTGGTATTCGGTTACTTCGCTCATGTGGCGCTCGGGATGATGAAAGTCGGTGATGCCGTCCGCAGTATGGCCGGCGGACGAAAGGCGCAATGGTACCGGAATTTCGCCGAACGCCTCCGCAACGTCGTTTTAAACGTACGCATCGCGAACAACGGCCGTCATCGCGCGAGCCGGGCGCGCAGTGTATGCTGCGTGAGCCTTTCAATCTGAAGGAGAAACGATGCTCAACAACAAGAAATGGATCGCAGGTGCGGTATGTGTCGCGGCACTGGCCGGGTCGACACTCGCGCGTGCCGAGGCGCGCGTGTTCATCACCGAGCCGAAGGACGGCGCGACGGTGTCGAGCCCCGTGCACGTGAAGTTCGGCCTCGAAGGGATGGATCTCAAGCCGGCCGGCGACATGACGCCCGATACGGGCCACCATCACCTGCTGATCGACGGCAAGCCGGTACCGAAGGGCGACGTGATCCCCGCCACCGACCATTCGCTGCACTTCGGCAAGGGCCAGACCGAAACCGACGTGAAGCTGCCGCCCGGCCAGCACACGCTGACGCTGCAGCTCGGCGACGGCGCGCACCGTTCGTACGGTCCCGAACTGAGCTCGCCGATCACGGTCAACGTGAAATAAGCGCACGTCCCGCATGCGGGCGCCCGGCCGGGAAGCCGCGGCCGGATGCCCGCCACCGGCGCGCGTGGCGCTGTCCCCGTCCGCGGAACGCGTGCCGACACGCCGCCGAGCACAAATCCGGCACAAACTCAGCACAAAAAGCACCGCGTACCGGCGTAGTCCGTCCGGCCATCCCGGCGCAGGCGTCCGCCACCGGTACAATGGGCGCTTCCGATTTCTCTCTTCGCCGTCTCCCCATGTCGCTTTATTCCATTACCGGCGCGCAACTCGCGTTCGGTCACGTCGCGTTGCTCGATCACGCGGACTTCTCGCTGGAGGCCGGCGAGCGCGTCGGCCTGATCGGTCGCAACGGCGCGGGCAAGTCGTCGCTGCTGAAGATCGTCGCCGGGCTGGCGAAGCCCGATGACGGGCTGATCACGCGTCAGCAGGAGCTCGTGACCGTCTACGTGCCGCAGGAGCCCGAATTCGAACCCGGCGCGACCGTTTTCGACGCCGTGGCATCGGGGCTCACGCATACGCGCGAAGTGCTCGAAGAATACGATTCGATCGCGCACCGCCTCGCGGAAACGCCGGAAGGCGCCGAGCACGATGCGCTGCTCGCGCGCATGAACGCGCTGCAGTCGTCGCTCGATGCGCACGACGCATGGAACTGGCGCACGCGCGTGTCGATGACGCTCGCGCAGATCGGCCTGACGGACGGCGACGCGCAAGTCGACGCCCTGTCGGGCGGGATGCAGAAGCGCGTCGCGCTGGCGCGCGCACTGGTGGTGCAGCCCGACGTGCTGCTGCTCGACGAACCGACCAACCACCTCGACTTCGACGGCATCCGCTGGCTGGAAGAACTGCTGGTCGCGCAGCGCGCGGGCCTCTTCTTCATTACCCACGATCGCGCGTTCCTCGACCGCGTTGCGACGCGCATCGTCGAACTCGATCGCGGCCGGCTGCTGTCGTATCCGGGCAATTTCTCCGCATACCAGACGCGCAAGGCGCAGCAGCTCGAAGTCGAGCGCGTGGAAAACGAGAAGTTCGACAAGCTGCTCGCGCAGGAAGAAGTGTGGATCCGCAAGGGCGTCGAGGCGCGCCGCACGCGCAGCGTCGGCCGCATCGCGCGGCTCGTGCAGATGCGCAACGAGCGCGCGGAGCGCCGCAATTCGCAGGGCAACGTGAAGCTCGACGTCGCGCAGGGCGAGAAGTCGGGCAAGATCGTCGCGGAACTGACGGACGTGACGAAGCGCTACGGCGACCGCACGGTCGTCGACACCGTCTCGACGACGGTGATGCGCGGCGACAAGATCGGTTTCGTCGGCCCGAACGGCGCCGGCAAGACGACGCTGCTCAAGCTGATCCTCGGCGAGCTGAAGCCCGACGCGGGCACGGTGCGCACCGGCACGAACCTGCAGGTCGCGTATTTCGACCAGATGCGCGCGCAGCTCGACCAGGAAAAGAGCCTGGCCGACACGATCAGCCCGGGGAGCGAATGGGTCGAGATCGGCGGCGTGCGCAAGCACGTGATGAGCTATCTCGGCGATTTCCTGTTCGCGCCGGAGCGTGCACGCTCGCCGGTGAAGTCGCTGTCGGGCGGCGAGCGCAACCGGCTGCTGCTCGCGCGCCTGTTCGCGCGTCCGGCCAACGTGCTGGTGCTCGACGAACCGACCAACGACCTCGATATCCCGACGCTCGAACTGCTCGAAGAGCTGCTGGCCGACTACGACGGCACGGTGCTGCTCGTCAGCCACGATCGCGCGTTCCTCGACAACGTCGTCACGTCGGTGATCGCGGCCGAGGGCGACGGCAAGTGGCGCGAATACGTCGGCGGCTTCACCGACTGGCAGATCCAGAGCGAGCGTTCGCAGCAGCTCGCGCAGCAGGAAGCGGCGAAGCGCGCGGTGAAGGAAGCGGCGCCGGTCAAGGAAGACGCGGCGAAAAGCGCGGCCGGCCGCAACGCGCAGCGCACGGTGAAGCTGTCGTTCAACGAGCAGCGCGAACTCGATGCGCTGCCGGAGAAGATCGCGGCGCTCGAGGAAGAACAGAAGACGATCAACGCGCAGCTCGAGGACGGCTCGATCTTCGCGAAGGATCCGCAGGAGGGCACGCGCCTGACCGAGCGGTTCGCGGCGATCGACGACGAGCTCCTCGCCGCGCTCGAGCGGTGGGAGACGCTCGAGGCGAAGCGCAAGCCGGTCTGACGCGGCGCGCGCCGCGTGAACGATGTTGCGACGGCGCGCCACGCGGAACCAGTAAAATACCGCGCGTCCCGGGAAGCGCAGCACGCCGCGCGCCCGCTTTCGGAGCAGTCCAAGCACACCGTTGTTTCGATTCGCTTTTTTACGGAACTCAACGTTTTGTCCACGACGTTATCCACATGAGATGTGGACAACGTCCCGATGAATGACGAAATTCAGCGCCTATGTCAACGAAGAAGCCCAGCGCGGCCTATAGCGAAGCATCGATCAAGGTGCTCAAGGGTCTCGAGCCGGTCAAGCAGCGGCCCGGCATGTACACCCGTACCGAAAATCCGCTGCACATCATCCAGGAAGTCATCGACAACGCGTCCGACGAGGCGCTCGGCGGCTACGGCAAGCAGATCACGGTCACGCTGCACGCCGACCAGTCGGTGTCGGTCGAGGACGACGGTCGCGGTATTCCGTTCGGGATGCACCCCGAAGAGGGCGTGCCGGTCGTCGAGATCGTGTTTACGCGCCTGCACGCAGGCGGCAAGTTCGACAAGGCCGCGGGCGGCGCGTACACGTTCTCGGGCGGCCTGCACGGCGTCGGCGTGTCGGTGACGAACGCGCTCGCGACGCGTCTCGACGTGACGGTCTGGCGCGACGGCAAGATCGCCGAGCTCGGCTTCGCCGATGGCGACGTCGTAAAGCCGCTCGCGACGCAGGGCGCGGGCCGCGGCGAGAAGAAGTCCGGCACGCGTGTGCAGGTGTGGCCGAATCCGAAGTACTTCGATTCGCCGAACCTGCCGCTCGGCGAGCTGCAGCGCCTGCTGCGCTCGAAGGCCGTGCTGCTGCCGGGCGTCGAGGTCGTGCTCGTCAACGAGAAGACCGGCGAGCGCCAGGCGTGGAAATACGAGGACGGCCTGCGCGGCTACCTGCTCGACGAGATGAACGGCAGCGAGCTGCTGATCCCGCTGTTCGAAGGCGAGCGCTTCGCCGATGCGCGTTCGACCGACGACACCTTCGCCGAAGGGGAAGGCGCGTCGTGGGTCGTCGCATGGAGCGAGGAAGGTTCGCTGGTGCGCGAGTCGTACGTGAACCTGATCCCGACGCCGGCCGGCGGCACGCACGAGTCGGGCCTGCGCGACGGTCTCTACCAGGCGGTGAAGAGCTTCGTCGAACTGCACAACCTGCAGCCGAAGGGCGTGAAGCTGCTCGCGGAAGACGTGTTCGCGCGCGTGTCGTTCGTGCTGTCCGCGAAGGTGCTCGATCCGCAGTTCCAGGGGCAGATCAAGGAACGCCTGAACAGCCGCGATGCGGTGAAGCTCGTGTCGTCGTTCTCGCGTCCGGCGCTCGAACTGTGGCTGAACCAGCACGTCGAGCATGGCAAGAAGCTCGCCGAACTGGTAATCAAGCAGGCGCAGGCGCGCACGCGCGCCGGCCAGAAGGTCGAGAAGCGCAAGAGCTCGGGCGTCGCGGTGCTGCCGGGCAAGCTGACCGACTGCGAGACGGAAGATATCGCGCGCAACGAACTGTTCCTCGTCGAGGGCGACTCGGCGGGCGGTTCCGCGAAGATGGGCCGCGACAAGGAATACCAGGCGATCCTGCCGCTGCGCGGCAAGGTGCTGAACACGTGGGAAACCGAGCGCGACCGCCTGTTCGCGAACAACGAGGTGCACGACATCTCGGTCGCGATCGGCGTCGATCCGCACAGCCCGGACGACACCGTCGACCTGTCGAACCTGCGCTACGGCAAGATCTGCATCCTGTCGGACGCGGACGTCGACGGCTCGCACATCCAGGTGCTGCTGCTCACGCTGTTCTTCAAGCATTTCCCGCAACTGATCGAGCGCGGTCACGTGCATGTCGCGCGGCCGCCGCTGTTCCGCGTCGATGCGCCCGCGCGCGGCAAGAAGCCTGCGCAGAAGCTCTATGCGCTCGACGACGGCGAACTCGAGGCGACCCTCGACAAGCTGCGCAAGGACGGCGTGCGCGAAACGCAGTGGAGCATCAGCCGCTTCAAGGGCCTCGGCGAAATGAGCGCGGAGCAGCTGTGGGACACGACGATGAACCCCGACACGCGCCGCCTGATGCCGGTGAAGCTCGGCGAGCTCGACTACGAGGCGACCGTCGCGCGAATGACGATGCTGATGGGCAAGGGCGAGGCAGCCGCACGGCGCGGCTGGCTCGAGGAAAAGGGCAACGACGTCGAAGCGGACATCTAAACCCGCGCGGCCGGGCATGACGCCTGGCCCGGCCTCACGCCACTTACGAATACGGAATTCAGATGGACGACAATACTTCCGATCTCTTCGCCGGGTCCGACGCACCGGACGCCGATGCGCTGACGCTCGGCAACTACGCGGAGCAGGCGTACCTCAGCTACGCGGTCAGCGTCGTGAAGAGCCGCGCGCTGCCCGACGTGTGCGACGGCCAGAAGCCGGTGCAGCGCCGGATCCTGTTCGCGATGAACGAAATGGGCCTCGGCCCCGACGCGAAGCCGGTGAAGTCGGCGCGCGTGGTCGGCGACGTGCTCGGTAAATACCACCCGCACGGCGACCAGTCGGCGTACGACGCGCTCGTGCGTCTCGCGCAGGATTTCTCGCTGCGCTATCCGCTGATCGACGGGCAGGGCAACTTCGGCTCGCGCGACGGCGACGGCGCGGCGGCGATGCGATACACCGAAGCGCGGCTCACGCCGATCTCGAAGCTGCTGCTCGACGAGATCGACCAGGGCACGGTCGACTTCATGCCGAACTACGACGGCTCGTTCGAGGAACCGAAGACGCTGCCGAGCCGCATGCCGTTCGCGCTGCTGAACGGCGCGTCGGGCATCGCGGTCGGTCTCGCCACCGAAATCCCGTCGCACAACCTGCGCGAGGTCGCGGCGGCGGCGGTCGCGTTGATCCGCAATCCGAAGCTCACGCACGCGGAGCTGATGAACCTGATCCCCGGCCCGGACTTCCCGGGCGGCGGCCAGATCATCTCGAGCGACACCGAGATCGCGGCGGCCTATGAATCCGGCCGCGGCAGCCTGAAGGTGCGCGCGCGCTGGAAGATCGAGGATCTCGCGCGCGGCCAGTGGCAACTGGTCGTCACCGAGCTGCCGCCCAACACGTCGGGCCAGAAGGTGCTCGAGGAAATCGAGGAGCTGACCAACCCGAAGCTCAAGCTCGGCAAGAAGACGCTCACGCCCGAGCAGCTCAACACCAAGAAGGCGATGCTCGACCTGCTCGACGCGGTGCGCGACGAGTCGGGCAAGGAAGCGGCGGTGCGGCTCGTGTTCGAGCCGAAGTCGCGCACGATCGACCAGACGGAATTCGTGAACACGCTGCTCGCGTACACGAGCCTCGAATCGAACGCGACGCTGAACCTCGTGATGATCGGCGCCGACGGCCGGCCGGGCCAGAAGGGGCTGCTGACGATCCTCGACGAATGGGTGAAGTTCCGCCAGCTGACGATGACGCGCCGCTGCCGCCATCGTCTCGCGAAGGTCGACGATCGCATCCACATCCTCGAAGGGCGGATGATCGTCTTCCTGAACATCGACGAGGTGATCCGCATCATCCGCGAGTCGGACGAGCCGAAGGCCGCGCTGATGAGCGCGTTCGGGCTCTCCGACCGCCAGGCCGAGGACATCCTCGAAATCCGCCTGCGTCAGCTCGCGCGGCTCGAGAAGATCAAGATCGAGAAGGAACTCGAGGCGCTGCGCGACGAGAAGGCGAAGCTCGAGGAACTGCTCGCGAACGAAAGCGCGATGAAGCGGCTGATGATCAAGGAGATCGAGGCCGACGCGAAACAGTATGGCGACGATCGCCGCACGCTGATCCAGCAGGAAAAGCGCGCGACGTTCGAGGCGAAGGTGGTCGACGAGCCGGTGACGGTCGTGGTGTCGCAGAAGGGCTGGGTGCGTGCGCTGAAGGGCCACGGGCTCGACCCGGCCGGCTTCTCGTTCAAGGCTGGCGACCACCTGTACGCGGCGTTCCAGTGCCGCACGCCCGATCGCCTGATCGCGTGGGGCAGCAGCGGCCGCGTGTACTCGGTCGACGTGTCGGTGCTGCCGGGCGGGCGCGGCGACGGCGTACCGGTGACGTCGCTGATCGAGCTCGAATCGGGCTCGCACCTGATGCACTACTACGCGGCGCCGGTCGACCAGCCCCTGCTGCTCGCGTCGAGCAACGGCTTCGGCTTCCTCGCGAAGGTCGGCGACATGGTGAGCCGCGTGAAGGCCGGCAAGTCGTTCATGACCATCGATGCGGGCGCGGTGCCGCTCGCGCCGATGCCCGTGCTGCCGAATGCGACGCAGGTCGCGTGCCTGTCGAGCGGCGGCCGTCTGCTGGTGTTCGGGATGGATGAGATGAAGACGCTGTCGGGCGGCGGTCGCGGCGTGATCCTGATGGCGCTCGACGACAAGGAAACGCTCGTGCAGGCGCTCGCGATCGACCCGGCCGGCGTCGTGCTGATCGGCACCGGCCGCGGCGGCAAGGCGCAGGACGAAACGCTGTCGTACGCGGGGCTCGCGCCGCACATCGGCAAGCGCGCACGCAAGGGCCGCGCGCCGGAAACGAAGCTCAAGGTCGTCAACGAGCTGCGTCCGCTGCTCGGCTGACGCCGCATCCGGTGGCCGGTTCGACCGGCATCGCGGGCCGCACCTCTGCTTCGGCGGGCGTGCGGCCCGTTCTTTTTGGGGCGGTGCATTCTGGTAAGCGAGCGTGGCGCCGTCATGCGGAACTTGCAAAATAGTGTGAAATGCCGCGCGGGCTCTGAACCGAGCGGCGGCCCGGCGGTCGAACGTCGCTCGAGCCCGCGCGTGACGCGGCTGTTCGTTGCACTCAACTTATAACAGGATTGCCGCCATGTCCCACGCCGTTGCCGTCGCGCTGTTTCTTCATCTGCTGGCCGTCGCCGTGTGGGTGGGCGGGATGGTCTTCGCGAACTTCTGCCTGCGCCCGGCGCTGTCCGACCTGACGCCGCAGTTGCGGCTGCCGCTGATCGAGGGCGTGTTCGGCCGCTTCTTCAACTGGGTGTCGGGCTCGGTGATCGTGATCCTGCTGTCCGGCGGTTTCCTGCTCACGGCATTCGGCGGCGCGCACGCGACGTGGTCGCTGCATGCGATGGCGGGGCTCGGTGTCGTGATGATGCTGATCTTCGGCCATATCCGCTTCGCGCTGTTCCCGCGCATCCGCCGCGCGGTGCAGGCGCAGAACTGGCCGGACGGTGCGCGCGCGGTGAACACGGTGCGCCTGCTGGTCGTCGTCAATCTCGTGCTCGGTGTCGTGACGATCGGTGCGGCCGTGCTGTCGCGCGGCTTCTGATCGCCGAACGCTGACCGTGCGGCGCCGTTCGGCGCGCGCCGCCGGTACGGTGCCGCGCGCCGCTACGCGGCCAGCATCGCGTCGAGCAGCCACGCGCCGGCCGGGCCGAGCGGCCGGTTGCGCGACCACACCGCATCGACCCGCACGCGGCGCGGCCAGCCGCGCGAGCGCAGCTCGCACAGCCGATCGCGCGCGAAGTGCTCGACCATCCAGCGCGGCAGCTCGGCCCAGCCGAACCCCAGCACCGCCATTTCCAGCAGCATCAGATAGCTCGGCGCGAGCCAGCGCTGCGTGCCGACCACGATCCGGTCGTCGGCATCGCGATCCTCCGGTTTCACGTAGGTGTTGAGGCGCAACTCGCGCGCGTCGCGTAGCGCCGCATGCGGCACGTCGGCGTCGCCATGGGCCGCCAGCGCGTGCGTGCGTCCGACGAACAGACCGATCTCCGACTCTTCCGCCACCGTCGCCGCGCCGATATCGGGCGGGTAGACGGCGCGCGCGGCCATCAGTCCGAGTTGCGCACGGCCCTGCTGGATCAGGTCGAGCACGTCCTCGTGTTCGGCGATCTGGCATTCGAGCTCGAGCGTCGGAAAGCGCCGCTCGAGCGCCATCAAGGTTTCCTCGTAACGCTTCGACTGGTACGTGTCGGACACGACGAGCGTCAGCCTTGCTTCCTCGCCCTGCGCGAGCCGCGCGGCGGTGCGGTCGATCGCCGCGCCGGCCTCCAGCGCGCGCTGCACCTGCGGCAGCAGCGCGCGGCCGGCATCGGTCAGCGTCGGCGCGCGCGTCGAGCGGTCGAACAACTGCACGCCGAGGTCGATCTCGAGGTTCGCGATCGCCTCGGACACCGTCGACTGGCGCTTGCCGAGCTTGCGCGCGGCGGCCGTGAACGAGCCGAGCAGCGCGGCTTCGGCGAAGGCGAGCAGGGCTTCGGGGGCGTGGCGCATGCGGCGGACCTCACGGCGTTATATCGGTAAAACCGATGATATCAAACTGGATTCGCACGGTTTTGCCGATCAAAATGGTCGACATACGCTGCACCAACGAATCGGAGGGAACCATGAAACAGATCAACAAAACGGTGACGGAACGCCTCGTTCACGCGCTGACGTTCGAGCTGGTGGCAATTGCGCTGTGCGCGCCGATCGGCGCGTGGCTGCTCGACATGCCGGTGTCGCACGTCGGCGTGCTGACGGTGATGGTGTCGCTGATCGCGATGGCCTGGAACATGACGTTCAACACGCTGTTCGACCGCTTCGAGCGGCGGGCCGGCCTCACGCGCACGCTCGGCATGCGGATCGCGCATGCGGTCGTGTTCGAGCTCGGCCTTGTCGCGATGGTGGTGCCGGTCGCCGCGTGGTGGCTGAACGTGAGCCTCGTCGAGGCGCTGCTGCTCGACCTCGGCATCGTGCTGTTCTTCCTGCCTTATACGTTCTGCTTCAACCTCGCGTACGACGCGCTGCGCGCACGCTGGGTCGCACGCCGCGTCGCGGTACAGGCGGGCTGAGCGGCCGGCGGCGGGAGCGCCGACCGGGGCCGGCCGTCAGTGCGCGACGGCCCACAGCCACACGCCGCATGCGATCGCGACCGCACCGTAGACGGCATACACGGGCACCTTGAAGCGCGCGAAGCACAGCGTCGCGAAGGCGCCCGTGAGCCAATAGACGGGATCGGCCGGTTCGCGATGCAGGATCTTCACGACGGCGACGACGAGAAAGCCCGTCGTCGCCGCGCGCAGCAGGCGCATGCCGTGCTCGAAGCGCGAATGGCGCTTGAGCCGGAACAGATGGTTCTGTGCGAACACGACGAGACACCCCGACGGAATGAACAGCGCGGCGGTCGCGAGCAGCGCGCCGATCCAGCCGTCGGTCAGGTAGCCGAGAAACGGCACGACGTTCAGCAGCGGGCCGGGCGCAACCGGCGACAGCGCGAACGCGAGCGTGAAGTCGTGATCGGAGATGCCGGTGGCCGGCGACACGAACAGCGTCTTGAGCACGGGCAGCGCGGAGAAGCCGCCGCCGAACAGCGTCATGCCGGCGCCGGCGAGCCGCGGCCACAGCAGCGTCATCTGGTAGTCGCCGGGCAGCGGCAGTGCGAATACCGCGACGAGGACGGCCAGCAGCACGAGCAGGTTGCGGTCGCGCTTCGACAGCGTGAAGTCGACCGAGTCGTGTTGCGGCGGGCCGGTCAGCCAGCCTGCTGCAAACGCAGCGAAGAGAATCACGACGAAAGCGGCCGGACTATGCGCGAAAGCGAGCAGAATCGTCGACAGCGCGGCGATCAACTGTTCGAGCCGTGTGCGCGCGAGCGTGCGCAACTGCCTGACCCACGTGACGCCGATCAGCGCGGCAAGCACCATCCCGAAGTGATTGACCAGCATCGGCGCGGCAAGCGAGCGCACGATCGGCGTGCGGTAGAAGATCGCGAACAGCGTCATCAGTATGGAGAACGGAAGGACGCTCGCGACGCCGGCAACCCAGGCGCCGGCGCGGCCGTGCAGCGTCTGGCCGACCTGCACCGCGACATTGCAGCCGACGGGGCCTGGCACGAGCCATGCGAGGGCGACGAGATCGGCGAACACGTGCGGCTCGATGCGCTGCAACCGTTCGACGTAGTGGCGTTCGAGCTGCGCCATCATCGAAAGCCCGCCCCACGATACGGCGGAAATGCCGGCGACGACCTTGAACAAGGCCCACAGGGATGCCTGTGCCTGTTCGACACGTTCGGCCGCTTCGACTTCGACGGTGGTCATGATAGTGCTGTTGGCGCTGGGCCCGGTCTTGCGCATGAAAACGTGCCGGCGACTCGCCGGCACGACGGCCCTCCCGATTGTCCGCCGCGGGTCGTGACACTGCCATGCGCGAAAACGCTAGTTAATGAACTAAACAACCGGATCGGAAACCGAAATAGTGGGGGTGCCGCGCAACATGGGCCGCGCGGGTTGCGGGCTCAGGCGCCCGTGCTGCCCGTCGCGCGGTGCGCGAGGACGTTCGGCCGGTCGCCGCGCACGCCGAAGCGCGCGATCAGCGGGGGGATCGCGTCGGCCGGCACGGGGCGCGAGAACAGGAAGCCCTGCGCCTCGATCTCGCCGAGCGCGGACAGCCATGCGATCTGCTCCTCGGTTTCGGTGCCTTCGACGACGACCGTCAGGCCGAGCGAGCGCGCGAGATGCACGATCGACGACACCATCACGCACACGCTGCGATCGTTCGGGATCGCCTGCACGAACGAGCGGTCGACCTTCAGCGTATCGACGGAGAAGCGGTGCAGGTACGACAGCGACGAGTAGCCGGTGCCGAAATCGTCGAGCGCGATCCGGATGCCGAGCTTCTTCAACGCGACGATCTTCTCGGACACGAGCTCCGGATATTCCATCATCGCGGTCTCGGTGATCTCGAGTTCGAGCCGGTTCGCGGCGATGCCGGTGTCCAGCAGCGCCTGGGAAATCGTCTCGATCAGGTCGCCGCGCCAGAACTGCACCGGCGAGATGTTGACCGCGAGCGTCAGCGTGTCGTGGCCGTCGTCGCGCCAGCGCGCGATCTGTTCGCACGCGGTGCGGATCACGAAGTCGCCGATCGGCACGATCAGGCCCGTCGATTCGGCGATCGAAATGAATTCGTTCGCGGAGATGATCCCGTGTTCGGGGTGGTCCCAGCGCGCGAGCGCCTCGAAGCCGGTGATCGTGCGGTGCGTCAGGTCGATCTTCGGTTGATACGCGAGGAACAGTTGCCCCTCGGCGAGCGCGACGCGCAATTGCTGTTCCCAGCGCATCAGGTGGTCCGCGCGATGCGACAGGTGCGGCGCGTAGAACTGGTAGCAGTTCTTGCCCGCGTCCTTGGCGCTGTACATCGCGAGGTCGGCCTTCTTCAGCAGGTCGATCTCGCTTTCGTTCGCGACGGTGTGCAGCGCGATGCCGATGCTCGCGTGCAGTACGAACGAACTGCCGCGCACGTCGAACGGCTCGCCGAACATCCGGATGATCGCTTCCGCGAGCCGCACCGCGCGCCGTTCGACGTCGTCGCCCTTCATCACGACGACGAACTCGTCGCCGCCGATCCGCGCGAGCGACCCTTCGTCGTCGACGGCATCCGACAGGCGCGACGCGGTCATCTGCAGCACGATGTCGCCGGCGTTGTGGCCGAGCGTGTCGTTGACGGTCTTGAAGTTGTCGAGGTCGATGAACAGCAGGCCGAGCCGCGACAGGCTGGCCGGCATCGACACGTCGTTGCGCAGCCCGCGCAGCGTCGCGTAGCGGTTCGCGAGGCCGGTGAGCAGGTCGTATTCGGCGAGCTGGGTCATCTCGCGCTCGCGGCCGAGCAGCTTGCCGATCAGCCCCGTCGCGACGCCGAAGAACGCGAGCATCGCGAGCGTGATGAAGCTGGTCATCAGCAGGTAGACGTTGCGCGTGTGGTAGTAGTCCGCGTATTCCTCGGTCTGCGACAGACCGACCATCACCGCGAGCGGGTAGCCGTCGAGGTGGCGGTACGACACGATGCGCGTCACGCCGTCGATCGGGTCGATGATCGTGCCCGTCACGCGCTCGGCGATCGGGTAGACGCCCGATGCGGAGAACGCCCCCGGTGCGTTGCTGACCGAGCCGGTGCGCCGCGCGAGCACGGCGCCCGTGTCGGACACCACCGAGATCACGCCTTCCTTGCCGATCGCCGCGTTGTTGTAGAAGTCGTTCGTGAAGTAGCTCGGGTCCTCCGACACCACGACGATGCCCGCGAAGCTGCCGTCCGGGTTGTTCAGGCGCCGCGTCATCTGCAGCGTCCAGTGGCTCGACACGCGGCCGAGCACGGGCTTGCTGATGTACAGGCGGTCGTCGTTGTGCGAGAGGTGGACCTTGAAGTGCTCGCGGTCGGCCAGGTTGATCGGCTGCGGATGGCGTTCGGCCGTGTTCGCGAACAGGATCCCCTTCGCGTTGACGAGCGAAACCTGGATCAGTGTGTCGCTCGGCACGACGCCTTTTTCGACCGTGCTCGCGAGATTGAAGCGCGCGGGCGATTTCTCGAATTCGAACTTGACGAAGCGGGTGATCTGGTCGACCTGGTGGATCGCCTTGACCGTGTGCTGTTCGAGCGCGGACGACAGGATCGCCGCGGAAGCCGCCGCTTCCTTGTACGCGCTGTCCTTTTCGACCGACAGCCGCGCGATGATCACCGCCCACAGCAGCGCAAGCGCCAGCATCCCGAGCAGCGGGATCGCGAACAGCGCGCGCCGGCGCGACTTGCGTGGCGCGCGTAGCGGCCGGTTCGGCGGCGTGTGGTTTGACCGGGCGGAGCTCATTGAAGAGGGCGGCGTCCTGCTCGCGTGCGCCATCCCGCGTCGGGATGGTCGGCTATGTAGGGTCGCACCGGCGTCTGTTCGTTCGCGGGATGCGCAACCATGGACAGACCCGCCGAAGCGACGGATTAGGCCCGATATTACTGGCTGGAACGTTTTTGCGATAGCCGGGGGAATCGTAGGGCGCCGGCCGGGCCGGCGCCCTTGCGCAAGGCGAAACGTCAGGCGGGCGCCTGGAACGTGCCGTCCACGACCGTTACGACGTGGCCGCCGATCCAGATCGTGCCGTCGTCGTCGTAGCGGACGAAGATGCGGCCGTCGCGGCCGATCGCCGTACCCTGACGGGCCGTATACGACTGGCCGGGGCGGCGTGCCTGCCGGGTCAGCAGCCCGGCCAGCGCGGCGTTTGCGCTGCCGGTGACCGGGTCCTCGCCGAAACCGAAGTTGCCGCCCGTCATCAGGCAGCGGATTTCGAACGTCGCGGGGCCGCCTTCGGCGTGCGGCCCGTAGACCGCGAGGCCGTCCATGCCGTAGCGGTGCGTGAGCGCCGCCAGCGCGGCCGGATCGGGCGACAGGCCGATGCACGCGTCGGCCGACTTCAGCCGCACGACCAGCCACGGCGCGCCGTTGTCGACCGCGCACGGCTCGGCTTCCAGGTCGATCGCGTCGCTGCGCAACGCGGCCACCAGTGCCGGGTAGTCCGAAGGGGCGAGCGGCGTGAACCGTGCCGGCGGCGCGGCAAATGCCCAGCCATCGGCCTGTTCGCGCAGTTCGACCCGGCCGACCCCGCATTGCTGGATCAGCCGGCCCGGCGTGCGCGGCCGCGCGCCGCTTTCCAGGAACGCATGCGCGGTGCCGAGCGTCGGGTGGCCGGCGAACGGCAGTTCGCCGGCCGTCGTGAAGATCCGGACCCGGTAGTCGGCCTCCGGATCGGTCGGCGTGCAGACGAACGTGGTTTCCGACAGGTTCGTCCAGCGGGCGATCTCGAGCATGGCGTGGTCGCCGAGCGACTCGGCGTCGAACACCACGGCGAGCGCGTTGCCCTTGAACGGTACCGACGTGAACACGTCGACCTGCTTGAAGGGGACGAGACGGCCGGGCATCGCGCTGGGTCCGTTACGCCACTTCGGCGATCAGCTCGATCTCGACGCACGCGCCGAGCGGGATCTGCGCGACGCCGAACGCCGAACGCGCATGCTTGCCCGCGTCGCCGAACACTTCCGCGATCAGTTCCGACGCGCCGTTCGTCACGACGTGCTGTTCGGTGAAGTCGAGCGTCGAGTTGACGAGGCTCATCAGCTTGACGATGCGCGTGACCTTGTTCAGGTCGCCCGTGTGCGCGTGCAGCGTCGCGAGCAGGTCGATCGCGATCGAGCGCGCGGCCGCCTTGCCGTCTTCCGTCTGCAGGTCGGCGCCGAGCTTGCCGGCCCAGACCTTGCCGTCCTTCTTCGCGATGTGGCCCGACAGGTAGACCGTGTTGCCGCTTTGCGCGCTCATCACGTAGGCGGCAGCCGGCGCGCCGGCGGTCGGGAGTTCGATGCCGAGCGACTTCAGTTTGTCGTAGACGTTAGCCATGTGTTCGATTCCTCGTAGAGAGTCGTGACAGGAAAAAGGGGATCAGAGACGCTCGCGCAGCAGCTTGCCGAGGCGCGCGACGCCTTCCTCGATCTTCTCCGGCGGCACCGTCACGAACGACAGGCGCAGCGTGTTCTGCTGCGGATCGTTCGCGAAGAACGGCGCGCCCGGCACGAAGGCGACGTGGTTGTCGACCGCGGCCTCGAGCAGCTTCATGCTGTCGATCTGCGCGGGCAGGTTCACCCAGATGAACATGCCGCCGTCCGGGCGGTTCCACGTGACGCCTTCCGGCATGTGGCGCGCGAGCGACGCGAGCATCGCTTCGCATTGCGCGCCGTACAGCTGGCGGATCGTCGGGATGTGCTCGTCGAGGAAGCCGTCCTTGATCACTTCGTGCGCGATGCGCTGCGTGAGCGTCGGCGTGTGCAGGTCGGTGGCCTGCTTGGCCTGCACGAGCTTGAAGTGGAGTTCCTCGGGGGCAATGATGTAGCCGATCCGCAGGCCCGGCGCGAGCACCTTCGAGAACGTGCCGAGGTGCACGACGTGGTCGGGTGCCATCGACAGCATCGTCGGCAGCGGCTCGCCCTGGTAGTTCAGCGCGCCGTACGGGTCGTCTTCCAGCACCGGGAACGGGCTCGACTGCGCGAACGCGGCGAGCGCGCGGCGGCGCTCGACGGGCAGGCGGCGGCCGGTCGGGTTCTGGAAGTTCGGCTGCGCGTACAGCAGGCGCGCGCCTTGCGTCAGCTCGGGCGTGAGGCCGTCGGGCAGCAGGCCCTGCTCGTCGGTCGGCACCTGCACGTAGCGCGGCTCGTACAGCGAGAACGACTGCAGCGCGCCGAGGTAGGTCGGGGTTTCGACGAGGATCGGGCTGTTCGGATCGATCAGCGCCTTGCCGAGCAGGTCGAGCGCCTGCTGCGAGCCGGTCGTGATCAGCACCTGCGACACGCGCACGCTGTAGCGCTCGGCGATCCATTCGCGCAGCGGCAGGTAGCCTTCGGTCGCGCTGTACTGGAGTGCGGCGGCGGGCGAATCGCGCAGCACGCGGTCGGCCGCGGCACGCATGCGTTCGGCCGGGAACGTCGCGGGAGCGGGCAGGCCGCCGGCGAACGAGATGACCTCGGGGCGTTCCGTGACCTTCAGGATCTCGCGGATCGCAGAGCTCGTCAGCTTGCGGGCGCGTTCGGAAAGCTGCCAGTGCGGCGGATGCAGGTCGCTCGGATTCATAGTCTCCTCGTTCGGATATCGTGGTCAGTCAAGAAAGGTCGATCAGGCAGATTGCGTCGACGCAGCCGGGTGGGCGTGCGGGAGCGCGATCGGGCCGTCGCGGCCGGGTGGGCAAAACCGTTCAGGCAAAACGAACATTATGGCGCACCTCTTCAACCGGCGCGAGCGGGACGCGGGGCCGTGGCCACCGCCGAGCGCCGGCCGAGCATCACGGTCGCGATCACGGCGGCCGCGAACAGCCAGGTCGACGGCATCACCGTTTCGCCGAACAGCAGCGCGGAAAAGGCGATCGTGAAGAAGATCTGCAGCAGTTGCACCTGGCCGACGCGCGCGATGCCGCCCATGGCGAGCCCGGCGTACCACGCGAAAAAGCCGATGAATTGCGAAAAGAGGGTCACGTAGCCGAACGCGAGCCAGGTGCGCAGCGCGAGCGGGGCGGGGTGCGCGACGTGCTGCGTCCATGCGAGCCAGCCGACCGGCAGCACGAGGAACGGCGCGGACACGACGAGCGCCCAGCAGATCACCTGCCAGCCGCCGATCTGGCGCGCGAGGCGCGCGCCTTCCGCATAGCCGAGCGCGCCGATGCCGACCGCGACGAGCATCAGCGCGTCGCCGGCCTGCACCGTGCCGCCGCCGTCGCGCAGCGCGAACGCGATCACCAGCGCGCTGCCCGCCAGCGCGCTGGCCCAGAACGCCTTCGACGGCCGTTCGTGCGACAGCCACGCCGCGTACAGCGCGACGAACAGCGGCTGCAGACCGTTTACGACCGCGCCATGCGACGCCGGCACGGTTTTCATCGCCCACGCGGAGAACACCGGATACGCGATGATCACGCCGGCCGACACGACCGCGAGGCTTTTCAGCTGCGCGCGGGTCGGCAGCCGTTCGCGGCGCCACCACAGCAGCAGGCCGGCCGGCACCGACGCGGCGAGCGCGCGGCCGAGCCCGTTCAGCAGCGGGTGGAGTTCGGCGACGACGATACGCGTCATCGGCAGCGTCAGGCTGAAGATCATCACGCCGATGAGGCCGAGCAGCATGCCCCGGGTTTCGCGCGAATTCATGTACTGGGTGTCTCCATATTGCTGGGTTCGTGCATCGAAGGAGCGGCAGGGTGCTCAGCGCAGCGTGCGCGCGCCCTGCGGCGTGTCGAATTCGGCGACGAGCGCCGGCGGGCCGTCGCCGGTTTCGAGGTCGAGCAGATGGCCGGCGCCGAGCCAGTCGAGCTGCTCGCGGATGGCGTCCGCACGCGGGTGAACGCCCTTGAGCGTCTTCAGCGCGACACCGTCGTTCGGCAGCGATTCGGCCGGATGGCGCGGGCTGTCCCACTGGATCAGCGACGGCACGAGGCCGTCGCCGGCGCCTTGCCATGCGGGGAACGCGCCGTCGTCGGGCACCGTGAGGCCCCAGCTCAGGTCGCCGCGCCGCATGGCGACGACCGGCGCGATGCGCGTCGGGTACTGGCTTTGCCACAGCGAGAGCTGGCGCGGGCGGTCGACGCGCGCGACCCAGTGCGCGAGGAACGGGCCCTGCGCGAGCCGCGCCTGCAGCGCCGGATCGTCGAGGCCGAACAGCCGCGCGCGCGGCGGCGTGGCGTCGCCGTCGGTGGCGGGCGCATCGGGATCGATCGCGATCACTTCGAGGTACAGCCCGCCCCACGCGCCGAACAGCGCGTTATGGGTGCGCATCAGCGGATGGCGGCCGCCACCGGCCGGTTCGATGCCGAGCGCGTCGGCGACATGGCGCACGCCTTCGTCGAGCGTGCGCGCGGCGATCACGAGATGGTCGAGGGTCAGGGAGCGGGCTGGCATGAACGTCGGTCGGGAAGCGAAAGTGTCATGGTGGGCGGGCGATGCGCCGGGCGGTTGCGGAACCGGCCGGTGCCCGGGCCGCAACGCAGGCCGGGCGGTGCGGCGCCGCGTGCGGCAGGGCCGCGACGGCGTCCGCACGATCACCGTTCCGGTCAACTGTAATCGTCAGCACCGGCACAGTAACGGTACAATCGGCGCGATAGCCTTCGGTACAGTTGGAGCTGCCGCCCATGTCAACCGTCCCTCTCGCCCAGATTCCCGCGCCGCACGACACGGCCACGCTCACGCTCGTCGACCAGCTCGTCCAGTGGGCGCGGCGCCGCATCGACGAACGCGTGTTCCGGCCCGGCATGCGGATGCCGTCGATCCGCAAGCTCGCGCTCGACAAGAGCGTGTCGCGCTTTACCGTGGTGGAGGCGTACGAACGGCTCGTCGCGCAGGGCTACCTCGACTCGCGGCGCGGTTCGGGCTTCTACGTGCGCGAGCGCACGGCCGCCGGCCCGCAGCCGGCCGACAACGTGGTGCGCGTGGCCGAAGCCGCGCCGGTGCACAACACGATCGACGTCGTCTGGCTGCTGCGCAACATGCTGCACACCGCCAGTCCGGAAAAAGGGCCGGGTCTCGGCTACCTGCCGGGCCGCTGGCTCGACGGCGAGCTGATCACCGGCGCGCTGCGCGCGCTCGGGCGCCAGTCCGGCGCGCAGATGCTCGGTTTCGGCACCGCGCAGGGTTTCCTGCCGCTGCGCCAGCAACTGCAAACGCGGCTCGCGGAAGTCGAGATCGGCGCGAAGCCCGAGCAGCTCGTGCTGGTGTCGGGCATCACGCAGGCGATCGACCTGATCTCGCGGATCTACGTGCGGCCCGGCGATGCGGTGATCGTCGGCGATCCCGCGTGGTTCCAGATGTTCGGCCGCTTCGCGTCGCAGGGCGCGCAACTGGTCGGGATGCCCTATACGCCCGACGGCCCCGATCTCGACGCGCTGGAAACGCTCGTGCAGATGTGGCGGCCGAAGATGCTCGTGATCAATTCGGTGCTGCAGAACCCGACCGGCACGTCGCTGTCGGCCGCGCAGGCGTTCCGGATCCTGAAGCTCGCGGAGGCGTACGACTTCCTCGTCGTCGAGGACGACGTGTACGGCGACCTGTGCCCGCCGAGCTATCCGGCCACGCGACTCGCGAGCCTCGACCAGTTGAAGCGCGTGATCTACCTCGGCAGCTATTCGAAGACGCTCGCGGCGAATCTGCGGGTCGGCTATGTCGCGTGCGCGCCGGAGATCGCGAAGGCGGTCACCGACCAGAAGATGCTGGTCGGGATGACGACGCCGGAACTCAACGAGCGCGTGCTGTACAAGATCCTGACCGAAGGGCATTACCGGCGCCACGTCGAGCGGCTGCGCGCGCGGCTCGACGGCGTGCGCGACAAGACCGCGCGAATGCTCGAGCGCACCGGGTTGCGGCTCTTCACGATGCCGGCCGCCGGGATGTTCCTGTGGGCCGACACGGGCGTCGATTCGGATGCGCTCGCGGCGGCCGCGCACGAGGAAGGGTTCCTGCTGACGCCGGGGAGCCTGTTCTCGCCGCAGCAGTCGTCGTCGACGTGGACGCGCTTCAACGTCGCGAACTGCGGCGATCCGGCGCTGCCGGGGTTTCTTGCGCGGTATCTTGATTCGGTCGAGCGGCGTGCGTCGTCAATGTGACGCTTCGAATCGAGTCATCGGGACGCTTTGATCGAGCAAGGCGCTGGCAGATTTTCAGGCAGCCAAAAGTGCCTGCACTCACCAGTAGTGCCGATACGACGAGCACATAGTAGAGGTCAATGTTTGCTGAAGATTCGCAACAGCGTGCGGCGAAAAGTCGGTCGAGCCATAGAGAGAACGTAAGGGGCGGGGCGGGGACCAGATCGGGATGACGGAACCACCCATATGCCAGCGCGAGCGATGCGGCCGAAATCCAGATGGCGGCTGCGGCGATTCGAACGAGTCGCTTCATCGCACGGTCACCATTCCATAGGCTCGCAACCTGCTTCCGGGGATCGGGTGCGGGCGGCTGCCGAGCAGCAACTCCCGCACGCGCTGGAAGTCGCTTGGGCTGTCGATGACGATGCATCCGCGACTGATTCCGCGAGGTCCGCGTGGATGCAACCGGAACTGACCGCGTTTCACATCGTCGCATAATGTGAAGTCGTCGACAGAACCATCGGCCGCATATAGCGCAAACCACTCGGATTTGCCGCCGACGCTGTCGTGCAGCCAGCCGAGCCGCCCTCCGGACTGCCTGTCGACTACGTAATATTGTCCGGGCGGTATCGGTCCGAGGTCTGCGACGCAACCGGCCGCCGCCGCGTTGACGTAAGGCGGGAGCCCTGAAAATGCCGGCAGCTTGAGGCCGTGAATTCGGAATAGGCTCATTGGCTGATCATTGAGTTCAAAGCTGCACTGAATCATTTTGTTTTCCGATTCGGTCTCGGACGGGAAATTTCAGCAAATTGAAAGCGGTGACAACATTGGATCAGTTCGAACCTGCATCAGGAGAGTCTCGTTCTTGACCGGTACCATTGGGCCTATCCAGGCATCGCTCCCTAAAGCGGCTCGGTCTGGCACCTTGAAATCCGTTCGACTGCCCCCATCTGCCCGCGCAAACCGCTTGCGCCAGGCCGGGCGCCTGCGCCACACCATTCAAGTTCAAGTAAGAGGAAACAGCATCCATGGCACACGAAACGATGAGCTTTCAGGCAGAGGTCAAGCAACTCCTCCACCTGATGATCCATTCGCTCTACAGCAACAAGGAAATCTTCCTGCGCGAACTGGTGTCGAACGCGTCCGACGCGGCCGACAAGCTGCGTTTCGAAGGGCTCGCGGACGCCGCGCTGTACGAGAACGATCCGAACCTGCGCATCCGCATCGGCTTCGACAAGGCGGCACGCACGATCACGATCGAGGACAACGGCATCGGCATGAGCCGCGACGAGGCGATCGCGAACCTCGGCACGATCGCGCGTTCGGGCACCAAGGAATTCTTCACGAAGCTGTCCGGCGACCAGCAGAAGGACGCGGCGCTGATCGGCCAGTTCGGCGTCGGCTTCTACTCGGGCTTCATCGTCGCTGACAAGATCACCGTCGAGACGCGCCGCGCCGGCCTGCCGGCGAACGAAGCCGTGCGCTGGGAAAGCGCGGGCGAGGGCGATTTCACGATCGACGCGATCGAGCGCACGCAGCGCGGCACGACGATCACGCTGCACCTGCGCGAAGGCGAGGACGAACTGCTGTCGTCGCACCGCCTGAAGTCGATCATCCAGAAGTATTCCGATCACATCGCGCTGCCGATCCTGATGCAGAAGGAAGAGTGGGATCAGGAAAAGGGCGAGATGGTCCTGAAGGACGAGGACGAGACCGTCAACCAGGCGAGCGCGCTGTGGACGCGTTCGAAGAGCGACGTGACCGACGAGCAGTACACGCAGTTCTACCAGCACGTCGCGCACGACCACCAGGATCCGCTCACCTGGACCCACAACCGCGTCGAGGGCCGCAGTGAATACACGCAACTGCTGTTCGTGCCGGCGCACGCGCCGTTCGACATGTGGAACCGCGACTACCGCGGCGGCCTGAAGCTGTACGTGAAGCGCGTGTTCATCATGGACGACGCCGAGCAGCTGCTGCCGCAATACCTGCGCTTCGTGAAGGGCGTCGTCGATTCGGCCGACCTGCCGCTGAACGTGTCGCGTGAAATCCTGCAGGAAAGCCGCGACGTGAAGGCGATCCGCGAAGGCGTGACGAAGCGCGCGCTGTCGATGCTCGAGGAACTCGCGAACGCGGAAGAGGACGCCGGCAAGGAGAAGTACAAGACGTTCTGGAGCGCGTTCGGCCAGGTGCTGAAGGAAGGCCTCGGCGAGGATCACGCGAACCGCGAGCGCATCGCGAAGCTGCTGCGCTTCGCATCGACGCACGGCGACACCGACGCGCAGGACGTGTCGCTCGCCGACTACGTGTCGCGCATGAAGCCCGAGCAGAGCAAGATCTACTACGTGACCGCCGATACGTGGCTGGCCGCGAAGAACAGCCCGCACCTGGAAGTGTTCCGCAAGAAGGGGGTCGAGGTGCTGCTGCTGACCGATCGCGTCGACGAATGGATGCTGTCGTTCCTGCATGAATTCGACGGCAAGCCGCTCGCGAGCGTTGCGCGCGGCGATCTCGACCTCGGCGAGCTGAACGACGAGGAAAAGAAGGCGCAGGAGCAGGCGGGCGAGGCGATCAAGCCGGTCGTCGAGAAGATGAAGGAAGCGCTCGGCGACAAGGTGAAGGAAGTGCGCGTCACGTTCCGCCTGACCGATTCGCCGTCGTGCCTCGTCGCGGACGACAACGACATGAGCGGCTACCTGCAGCGGATGCTGAAGGCGGCCGGCCAGAACGCGCCGGCGATGCAGCCGATCCTCGAGATCAACCCGGATCACGCGCTCGTGAAGCAGCTGAGCGCCGACAGCGCCAATTTCGGCGACTGGTGCCATCTGCTGTTCGACCAGGCATTGCTGGCCGAAGGCGGGATGCTCGACGATCCGGCGAGCTTCGTGAAGCGGACCAACGCGCTGCTGCTGTCGCGCAGCGCGTGAACGTGCGGATGCGATTCGACGGCGCACGGGCGGGCTGGCGCGACACGCCCCGGCCCGGCTGCACGCTCGACCAGCGCGACTGGCTGACGCGCGGCGGTTCGCTGACCGCGCATCTCGCGCGGCTGGGCCGCGTGAGCGTGCGCGTGACGCGCGAGGCCGTCGACTGTCCGTGGTTCGACGAGCCGGACGCGCTCGACAGTGCGCCGCGCGCGCCGATGTGGGTGCGCGAGGTGATCCTGTCGGTCGACGGCGCGCCGTACGTTGCCGCGCACAGCATCGCGCCGCTCGCGGCCAGCAAGGGTGTCTGGCAGGCGATGCGGCGGTTGCGCACGCGGCCGCTCGCGGAACTGCTGTACAGCGATCCGCAGGTCGAGCGCTCCGCGCTCGTCAGCCGGCGCGTGATCGCCGGTCATCCGCTGTATGCGCTCGCGAGCCATGCGCTCGGCGCGGGCGTGCGCGCGCCGCATGCGTTCGCCGCGCGGCGCTCGGTGTTCCAGCGGCACGGCAAGCCGTTGATGGTCACCGAGTGCATGCTGCCCGCGCTGTGGCGCCATCTCGACGCGCACGGCGACGGGCCGCGCTCCGCCGGGCCGCGCGGAGCAGCGTGATGCTGCAAGGCTTTCCGCCGGTCGTCGGGCCGCATACGCATACGATGATCCTCGGCAGCTTTCCGGGCGAGGCGTCGCTCGATGCCGCGCAGTACTACGCGCATCCGCGCAACCAGTTCTGGCGGCTTTTGGGAGCGGTGATCGGCGTGCCGTCGCTCCATGAACTGCCGTACGAAGCGCGGCTTGTGTGTGTGCTTTCGCACGGCATCGGCATTTGGGACGTACTGGATGCATGCCATCGCGAGGGCAGTCTCGATTCTGCGATCCGCAATGCCAGGCCGAATGACTTTGATGCGTTGCGCGAGCACGCGCCGTTGCTGAAGAAAGTCTGCTTCAACGGCAAGCAGGCAGGGCGGTTTGCCGATGTAATCGGCGCGGCGGGTTATGAAACGCTCGTGTTGCCTTCGTCGAGTCCCGCGAATGCGATGTTGTCGTTCGAACAGAAACTGGTGCTCTGGCGCGCACTTCGCACCTGAGGCGCGCTGGATTCCGAGTATTCGGTGAAGCGGTATCAGGTGGGCGGCGGCAGGTGCCTGGCGCCCGTGGCCGCGGCAATGCGACCTTGTGCAGCGACGAGTTGGTCATCCGTGGTCGCCACCAGCCACAGACGTGCGTGCTCCTCGATCCGACGGTTGTGGTCCTTCAACGGGCCCATCGCGGCAGCGGCCTTCCAGACCACCGGGCCGATCCGGCTACTCCTGCCCGACGGCGCGCCGACCAGCAGGCAGTAAGGTCCCAGCGGAAGCGATACGAACGGAAGTGCCGGACTGGCGATCACGCGCCAGTCGATGAAGGGTGTCTCGCTGATCAGCAGCGGCGTGGGCAAGCCGTAGAGCACACTGAAGTCGTACAGCGCCAGCTGCTCTCGCATGCCGACGTAAATTCGCCGGATGTCGTCGACAACCGCCGCGCGGATCTCGTCCTCGAACATGGGTTCCTGTGCGTAGCGGGCAAATGCCTTTCGAGCCTCCCATTGATACGCGCTGAACAGGCCGATCTCCACACAGTCCTGCACTGCGCGCTGAACCTCCGCGACAGAACCGGCTTCCCCTGGCGTGCCCAGTTGCGCAGCCCGCAAAAAACGGGCAAGTCCTGCCTCGTGGATCGCAGGACCCTCCGCGGATGCGTCGTCGTCAGTGTTCCTGCCCAAGGGCACGTAGATATATTTCTCGGCAGCGAAATGCGATTTCTTGCCTGCATCGAACTTGATTTCGCCATCGACGCAGTCGAG
The DNA here is from genome assembly GCF_905339595.1 of Burkholderia sp. BCC1977. NCBI lineage: Bacteria > Pseudomonadati > Pseudomonadota > Betaproteobacteria > Burkholderiales > Burkholderiaceae > Burkholderia > Burkholderia sp. BCC1977. The sequence goes on along the minus strand of NZ_CAJPGQ010000013.1, from coordinate 136,637 downwards.
ATAGCGAGTCCCGATTCGGCCGTGCTCCCAAACCCAATTCTTCAGGAGCGGACGGAGTGGATGCAGTCTGTCGTGATCGGTCATCGAAACCTCCAAGTTTCCCCAGTATGAGCCGTTCCAGCCACTCGCCGCACACTCCGCACCGTCGCAGGGTCCCGCACTACAAGGCGAGTGTGCCCAGCTCCTCATAAGTACGATGCAGCCAGACCTTGACGCGCTGCCGCTCCAGCAAGCCGAGCCCCGTGGCGGCGCGGTCGGGATGATTGACCGCCGCCCAGAAGCTCGCGCTTTGTCGATCGATCTTCTGCATCGTCGTATCGGGCAGGCGGCGCAGCGTAATCACGCTGGCGCCAAGGGCCTCGGCCCGCTCGCGTTCGCCGGATGCCTCCAGAATCTCGAAGCGATCGCCGCGGACTTCATTCAGCACCAGCACCAGCTTGATTCGTCCGCCGAATTCGTCGAGCCATTGCCGCAGCAGATCGACCGAATCGCGTCCGGTGTCCATCACGTGCCACCACGTCAACGTGAGGCCGTGTTCTTCGGCAAAATCGAATACGTCCGAATCGTCGAGCCACCTGGCGAGTGACTGCCGCGTCTGGGCCGCGAGGTCGACCAGTATGCGCCGCTGCGGATCTTCGAGCGCCGATTCCATGACCGGATCGAGGCTGTCATGCTGGTCGAGCACGGCAGGCGCGGCAAAATCAGCATAGAACCGCAGTAGCGCGCCGTGCGATCGGTCCGTATCGAAGCCCATGAAGGGCATGCTCCGATCGATGAAATACTGGGCCAGTACGCGGGCGGCGAGCGATTTGCCGACACCGCCTTTTTCCCCGCCAATGAAGTGGATGTGACTCATGATGACGAAATCCCGTGTGATGGAGCAGGTATGACCGGAGCGGATGTTGGCAGGCTTCGATGACGTTGCGGCGTAACAGGCCACGTCGAAGGAAAATGCGTGCGCGGCAGCAGCATGCTGTCTGATCGACGCCGATGTCAAACTGAACAAAATGACCATCAGTTGTGGCGGCCTTTAGGGGGGGCGGTTCCGCGTGAGCCGGAACTGCACGCGCTCGCTTACGACGCGCGGCTCGAACGCGTGCCGAAGCACGGCATCGGCATCCGGGACGTGCTTGCCGCGTGCCATCGCGAAGGCAGTCTCGATTCGGCGATCCGGAATGCGCAGCCGAACGACTTCCACGCATCGCACGAGCATGCGCCATCGCTGAAGCGTGAAGCTAGAAACGCTCGACGCGTACCTCGACCGAGTCCTTGGGCACGGTCAGCCGCGTGCGCTCGAGCAGGGCATCCGCGGGCGCGGTGGCGTCCGGGTTCAACGGCCTCACTTTGTTGAACACCACGGAAAAACGCTCCGGCGTGACGGTGGCTGACGCATAGCCCTGTGCGTCGTGGTCGGCGTAGCGCAGATCGGGGTTGTTCGTCATCAGGAAGGTGTCGAGTTTGGCGGGGGTGGCGGCCAGCGACGCAAACGGCGTGCCGCTCCACGCGGCTTTCAGGTAGGAATAGAAGGACGCGCTGCTGATGCCCGCGCAGACGAAATCGACGGCCACGGGCACACCTTTTGCAGGGTCGGGGTCGTCCCGCACGACACCACACTGAAACGCATGCAGGTCCCCGCTGATCGCGACGACGTTGCGGATCCCCTGCTCGTTCAAGTATGAGAGCAGTTCGTGTTTGTGCGCCGGATAGCCGTCCCATGCGTCGCAATCGACCACGAGGCGTGCTGCCGGTGTCTGCGGCGCGCCGGGCATCACGGCCCACAGACGGTTCAACATCACCTCGTTGCCCCACACCTTCCAGGTCGCGGGCGAACCCTTGATCGTGGCCTTCCACCATTGTGTCTGCTCCGGGCCGAGCATCGACGGCGCGCGACCAAGCTGCGCGGTATCCCGCGCCTCGAAGCGCTGCAGCACATTCTGGTTGACGAAGTAGCGCGAGCCGGCTGAGTCATCGCCATTGACCGGGTCGTGCCCGTGTGTGCGCGCGACAGCCGCCTCGCTGACGACGTGGTCGTCGCGATACAGCCGCTCGTCCGTCATCACGAGATGCATCAACATGCCGAAGCGAAATTCGCGATAGATACGAATGTTGGTGTACGACGGATTGTCCGGTTCGAAGCGCACGTCGCTCCAGTCCACCGGCATGTACTCCGCCCACGCACGACTGGCGTTGCGGCGGCGCTGCGTCTCCTGCTTTTCCTCGTTGGTGTAGACCTGATGATCCTGCCAGCAGTCGTCGGAAAATTCGTGGTCGTCCCATATCGCGATCATCGGCAGGCGCTGGTGCAGCGTCTGCAAGCGCGGGTCGGTACGATAGGTGCGATAAAGCGTCCGATAGTCTTCGAGCGTTTCGGCATACACGCGGCCATCGGCGAGCGGCTTTCCGTCAGGCAGGCGCAGCGGAGGGTGTGCCGCCTCGACCGCGCCGGGTCTCGAGGCCCCAACCGTTTCATAGATGTAATCGCCTACATGCACGACGAAATCGAGATCGCTTTCGGCTGCCAGCAGGCTCATGGCTTGCCAGTGATTGATGCTCCAGTCCTGGCAGGTGAGCCATGCGAAGCGAACGCGGGTGTTGGCCTCATGTGCATCCGGAGCCGTGCGCGCGACGCCGGTGGCACTCACGTCGTCGCCGGCGACGAACCGGTAGTGGTACGTGATATTCGGTGAGAGCGCCGTTACCTTCGCGCGCACGGTGAAGTCATAGGTGGCGCGTGCCCCCAACGGTACGCTGGCGACGAGCGCCGAGAAATCCGGCCGCGTCGATACTTCGAGCCGTAACGGAACCGTGCGCACGACGCCTTTTGCGCGGCGCCGCGTGTCCTCCAAGACCGGCACGCATCGCGTCCAGAACACGACGGAGCGATCGTGCGGATCACCGCTGGCGACGCCTTGCGGGAACCGGTACCGGCCTTTGCGCGCGGTGCTGGCGGACGGGGCCGACCGCGGCACGCCAAGCGTACCGGTGGCTACCGCAACCGTGAAAAAGGTCGACGACTTGAGGAAATGGCGGCGATCCATCGATCCTCCCGATCGACATACCAAGGATGCCAGGAGAGGCGCGTCGCGATGCAGCAGTACGCGATCGAGTCTCGCTCTGCAATCTTGCCTCCCGCCACCGGGCACGAGCGGGGGAATAGTCGATTTACGACACTACCTCGAAGATCTGCTCGTGAAAAGCCGTGAACCATTCCGTTTCCATGCCGTGGGCCTCGCGGCGATTGATCCGATGTCAAATCGACCGGAACATCAATCCGTTCTGGCGGTTGCCCGGTGCGGTGCTCGGCGAACCGGGGCTGCACGCGCGTCTCGTACGTGGCGAATGCGATGCTGTCGTTCGAGCGGAAGCTGGTTCAGTGGCGGGCGATTCTCGATTGACGCCGATCCGGCCGGCGCAGGCGGACGTCGCGCCGGCGCTCAATCGTGCTTGCCCCATCTCCACCTGGGCTTCTCGCCCTTGATCCAGCAAACGGCGGTCAGCAGCGTGACCAACACCACGATGCATGCGCCGTACGCAAGCGGCGATCGGTGCGGCGGCACCCGCCACGCGCTCGCGATGATCCCGAGCGCGAACAGCAGCAGCACGACCCAGCCCTGCCAAGCGACCGGCAACCCCCATCCCCAGCCGTAGCGCTTCGCCGGAAACCAGATCTTCTTGTCGTTCGAGGTCATGTGAGTCCTCGTCGTCAGTGGTAATCGCTTTCTCGCTGGTGGCGCACTGCGAGGATCGTCACCGTTTGACCGTCATCGATCTCGAACAATGCGACGTAGCCGGAGGCGCCGAATGGAATGAGCAGTTCCCGCAGAAACGGCATCGACGGATGGACTTTACGGCAGGTGAACGGCGACGATTCGAGCGTGGCGATGCCCGAGGCGACGGCTGCCGGTGCGCGTTCGCCTCGCTCGACCTCCGCATCGTCACGGTCGACGACGCAAGCATAAAGCCGGTCCAGGTCGTCCGCTGCCGCGGACGTAAAGCGAACCGTACAGGTCATCGAGTCTGCCGCTTCCTGTCACGCAGCGTATCGAGTCGCCGACCCAGTCGCTCCAGCACGTCGGCCGACGAGACATACTCGCCGGTCCGTCGAGCCTCGTCGCGCGACGCAATACCGCGCGCAATGAACTCGCTTTGGAGACGTCGACGTTCGATGCCTTCGCGAATCGATTGCTCGACGAAGCTCGACAGCGTTTCGCCTTCCTCAAGGACATTCTCGGCGGCATCGCGCAATTCCGGTTCGACCCGGACAGACGGAAAAGTCGCAGTTTTCATCGTGACCTCTTTTGCATCGCAATTGCGATGCATTAGCTCGCACGCCCGGATCGCATGCAACTCGACCGAATGGCCGGGGATCCGCCGTGCGCTCGCCCGGCCGCCGCCATCCCCCACCAATGCTATCCTCTCGTCCGCTCATCCAGCGTCACCCAGCGAGATTCAACATGACCCGACTGATCAAGCGCGCGTCCGCCGAGGCGCGTGCGTTCAAAAAACGCAAGCCGTCCGCCTACAACGGCTCCGACAAGCTCCAGCCGCCGCGCGTGAAGCGCCGCCCGGACATCGACGAACACGACGACGTGCCCGTCCTCGAAGCACCGCGCAAGCCGCGCTTCGCGCCCGTCACGTTCTCGGAAGAGCGCGGCGTGCGCTTCCTGCACTTCGGTACCGAATGGGTGCAGGGTGCGATGCGGATCTCGAAGCCGCTGCACATCGAACTCGAATACGCGCAGCAGATGATGGCGTGGCTGCTGTTCCTCGAAACGCCCGAGCGGATCGTCCAGCTCGGGCTCGGCACCGGCGCGCTGACCAAGTTCTCGCACCGCTTCCTGCCGCACGCGAAGGTCGAGGCCGTCGAACTGAACCCGGCCGTGATCGTGGCGGCGCGCACGATGTTCGCGCTGCCGCCCGATGACGCACGCCTCGTCGTGCACGAAGCCGACGCATGGGACTTCGTCAACGATCCGGCCAACCGCGGCACGACGGGCGCACTGCAGATCGACCTGTACGACGCGACCGCGCGCGGCCCGGTGCTCGACAGCGTCGCGTTCTACCGCGCGGTGCGCGGCTGTCTCGCCGACGCGGGCATCGCGACGATCAACCTGTTCGGCGACCATCCGAGCTTCGTGCGCAACATGAAGCACCTGAACGCGGCGTTCGACCATCGCGTGATCGCGCTGCCGGAAGTGCACGACGGCAACCGGATCGCGATCGCGTTCTCGGGCCCCGCGCTCGACGTGCCGTTCGCGCAGCTGGAAGGCCGCGCGAAGCTGATCGAGGACACGCTGAAGCTGCCCGCGCGCAAGTGGGTGAAAGCTTTGAAAGAAACGACCGGCGCACGCGAATCCTCGTTCGCGATCTGACGCTCATGCACCGGCCGCATGCCGGTGCAACCGCATGACTGGGGGCGGATCACCTCGGGTTCGCCCCCGCTTGACCGCTCGCTCGCGGCTCCTATACTGGCTCGAGGCCAGGGGGCCGCAGCGTACCCGTTTTGCCGCTCCTCTCGCCGCCGTACCCGCTTAACAAGATCGATAACCGGGAAAGATGAGGAGACGTCATGGCTCACGATGCCGACGCCAATCGGGCCGCCAAGCGCTGGCTCTGGCTGCTGGTGCTGCCGCTGATCGCGATGGTGTGGGTGCCGTCGTACAGCAAGATCGAACCGCAATGGTTGGGATTTCCGTTTTTCTACTGGTACCAGTTGCTTTGGGTGTTCATTAGCGCGGTGATCACCGCGTTCGTCTATTTCAAGACGAAGAACGCGTGGAAGGCGAGCGGCCCGCAGGGAGGTGCACGATGAATCTCGGCGCGACCTTCGTCTTCGTACTCCTGTTCATCGGCGTCACGATCATCGGTTTCCTGGCTGCGAACTGGCGCCGCGGCGATCTCGCCCACCTCGACGAATGGGGCCTCGGCGGCCGCCGCTTCGGCACGATCGTCACGTGGTTCCTGCTCGGCGGCGACCTCTACACGGCCTACACGTTCGTCGCGGTGCCCGCGCTCGTGTTCGGTGCCGGCGCGATGGGCTTCTTCGCGCTGCCGTACACGATCCTGATCTATCCGTTCGCGTTCATCGTGTTCCCGAAGCTGTGGAGCATCGCGAAGCGCCACGGCTACGTGACGGCCGCCGATTTCGTGAACGCACGCTACGGCAGCCGGATGCTCGCGCTCGCGATCGCGGTGACGGGCATCGTCGCGACGATGCCGTACATCGCGCTGCAGCTCGTCGGCATCGAGGTCGTGATCGGCGCGCTCGGCTTCGACACGACCGGCTTCGTCGGCGACCTGCCGCTCATCATCGCGTTCGCGATCCTCGCCGCGTACACGTACACGTCGGGGCTGCGCGCGCCCGCGATGATCGCGATCGTGAAGGACATCCTGATCTACATCACGATCGCCGCGGCGGTCATCGTGATCCCGGCGAAGCTCGGCGGCTTCGGCCACATCTTCGCGAGCGTGCCGCCCGCGAAGCTGCTGCTGAAGGCGCCGGACGCGGCGAGCCTGAACGGCTACAGCGCGTACGTGACGCTCGCGATCGGCTCGGCGCTCGCGCTGTTCCTGTATCCGCACTCGGTCACGGCGATCCTGTCGTCGTCGTCCGGCAACTCGATCCGCCGCAACATGGCGATGCTGCCCGCGTACTCGTTCGTGCTCGGCCTGCTCGCGCTGCTCGGCTACATGGCGCTTGCGGCGGGCGTGAAGGACATGCCGCAGTACGCGCCGTACTTCAAGGCGTTCGGCCCGAACTTCGCGGTGCCCGCGCTGTTCCTCGAGTATTTCCCGTCGTGGTTCGTCGGCGTCGCGTTCGCGGCGATCGGCATCGGCGCGCTGGTGCCGGCGGCGATCATGTCGATCGCGGCCGCGAACCTCTATACGCGCAACATCCACCGCGAGTTCATCAACCGCAACATGACGCACGATCAGGAGACGCACGTCGCGAAGCTCACTTCGCTGATCGTGAAGGTCGGCGCCGTCGCGTTCATCCTCGGGCTGCCGCTGACCTACGCGATCCAGTTGCAGCTGCTCGGCGGGATCTGGATCATCCAGACGCTGCCCGCGATCGTGCTCGGCCTGTACACGCGGGTGCTCGACCATCGCGGCCTGCTGGTCGGCTGGGCGGCCGGCATCGCGTGCGGCACGTGGATGGCGGTGTCGCTGAAGCTCGCGAGCTCGATCTTCACGATCCACCTGTTCGGCCTCGCGATTCCCGGCTACGCGGCCGTGTGGTCGCTGGTCGTGAACCTGGTGGTGGCGGTGGTGGTGAGCGTGCTGGTGCGCGTGATGGGCATGGCGCATGCGGAGGATCGCACGCGGCCGGAGGACTATCTCGACGTCGTCGAAGGCTGAGACGGACGACGCGCGGCAACGCAAACGCCCGCCACCGCAAGGTGGCGGGCGTGTTTCTTGCGTCAGCCCTGCGCGCGTTTCGCGAGATCCTCGCGCTGCGACAGGTCCTCGACGTTGACCATCCAGTGCACGCCGAAACGGTCCTTCGCCATCCCGAAGCCGAGCGCCCAGAACGTCTTGCCGAACGGCATCGTGACTTCGCCGCCGTCGGCGAGCGCATTGAACAGCTTCTGGCCTTCCTCGACCGTCGCCGGGTTCAGCGACAGTGAATAGCCGGCGTGCGTGCCGCCCGGCTGGCTGCAGTCGCCGTCCGAGCACATGATCATCGAGTCGCCGATCGTGAAGCTCGCATGCATCACCTTGTCGGCCATCTCGGGCGTGATCGCGTGTTCGGGATTCGGCGGCGCATCCTTGAAGTGCATCTTGAACATCGTCTTCGCGCCGAGCGCCTTTTCGTAGAACTGAAGGGCTTCGTCGGCACGGCCGTAGAACGTCAGATACGGTTGGACTTGCATCGTTGTCTCCTGTAATGAGCCGGACCCGCGCGTCGGAGCGGGTTCGGCGTCGAGCACGACTGACTGGGAAAGGGCGCGTCGGGAGGCGGCCGGCGCACCCGTGACGTGGATTGTAGTGCGCGCGCTTGACGATGGAATGAAAAATAAAAACGGCCGCGAACACGAAGTTCGCGGCCGTTCGTCGCGCTTGCTGACGGCTGTTGTCAGCGTTGCTGACAGTTCAACTGACAGCAATCACGCGCATGCGGTTCAGCGCAGCGCGTCGATCAACTTCTCGAGCTTCACCGCGTCGGCGGCGAACACGCGGATGCCTTCGGCCAGTTTTTCCGTTGCCATCGCTTCGTCGTTCAGCTGGAAGCGGAACGACGCCTCGTCGATCGCGACGCGCTCGGTCGGCTGGTCCTGCAGCGCGTCCGGCGACAGCTTGCGCGCCACGGTGTCGGTGCTGTCCTGCAGCTTCTGCAGCAAATCGGGGCTGATCGTCAGCAGGTCGCAGCCGGCGAGCTCGGTGATCTGGCTCGTCGTGCGGAAGCTCGCGCCCATCACTTCGGTGTGGTAGCCGAACGTCTTGTAATACGTGTAGATGCCGCGCACCGACTGCACGCCCGGATCGTTCGCGCCGCCGTTCTTCGCTTCATCCCACTCGGCGCCGGCCTGCTTCTTGTACCAGTCGTAGATGCGGCCGACGAACGGCGAGATCAGCTGCGCGCCGGCTTCCGCGCACGCGGCGGCCTGCACGAGCGAGAAAAGCAGGGTCATGTTGCACTTGATCCCTTCCTTCTGCAGCACCTCGGCCGCGCGAATGCCTTCCCAGGTCGACGCGAGCTTGATCAGGATGCGCTCGCGGCCGATGCCGGCGGCTTCGTACAGCTTGATGAGTTCGCGACCCTTGTCGATCGAGCGCTGCGTGTCGAACGACAGGCGCGCATCGACCTCGGTCGATACGCGGCCCGGGATCAGCTTCAGGATCTCGGTGCCGAATGCGATCAGCAGGCGGTCGATGATGAAATCGGTGCTTTCGTTGCGATGATCGCGGACGGTTTTCTCGAGGATCGGCTTGTACGCGTCCTTCTGGACGGCCTTCAGGATCAGCGACGGGTTCGTGGTCGCGTCCTGCGGCTTGTATTGCGCAAGCTGCTGGAAATCGCCCGTGTCGGCGACGACGGTCGTGTACTGCTTCAGCTGGTCGAGTGCGGTAGTCATGGCGATTCGGAAGAAGGGCGCGGGGCGCCGGGTTCTCACGGGCCGCGCGAGCGCGGCGGCGAAGCGAGGCGGCGCCGGGCGCCGCCTCCGATCCATCATTTTAGGCCCGATTCGTGTCGAGCACGTTTTGGCGTGTCCGGCGCCCGCCGCGGCGGGCGTCGTGCCGCATCACGCGGGGCGCCGCGCGTTCAGGATCACCTGCGTGACGATCCCCGCGACGAGCCCCCAGAACGCCGAGCCGATCGACAGCAGCGTGAGGCCCGACGCGGTGACCATGAACGTGACGAGCGCGGCTTCGCGCTGCTTCACGTCCTGCATCGCGTTCGCGAGCCCGCTCATGATCGAGCCGAACAGCGCGAGCGCGGCGACCGACACCACGAGCGCCTTCGGCAGCGCCGCGAACAGCGCGGCGATCGTCGCACCGAAGATCCCGGCGATCAGGTAGAACGTGCCGCACCACACGGCGGCCGTGTAGCGCTTCGCGTGATCCTCGTGCGCTTCGGGGCCCGTGCAGATCGCGGCCGTGATCGCCGCGAGGTTCACGCCGTGCGAGCCGAACGGCGCGAGCAGCAGCGACGCGAGGCCGGTGGTCGCGATGAGCGGCGACGACGGCGTCGAATAGCCGTCCGCGCGCAGCACCGCGATGCCCGGCACGTTCTGCGACGCCATCGCGACGACGAACAGCGGAATGCCGATGCTGACGATCGACGCGATCGAGAACGCGGGCATCGTGAACACGGGCTGCGCGAGCGCGATGTGGAAGCGGCTGAAATCGAGCAGGCCGAGGCCGCCGGCCACCGCCGTGCCGACGATCAGCGTCGTGACGATCGCGTAGCGCGGCGCGAGCCGCTTGACGATCAGGTAAGTGAAGAACATCGCGAGCACGAGCGCGGTCTGGAACTGCGCGGCGCGGAAGATCTCGATGCCGATCTCGAACAGGATGCCTGCGAGCAAGGCGGCGGCGATGCCGGCCGGAATGCGCCGCATCAGCGTGTCGAACAGCCCGCTCACGCCGACCGCGGTCAGCAGCAGCGCGCACACGACGAATGCGCCGATGGCCTCGGGATACGGCACGCCGGGCAGCGACGCGATCAGCAGCGCGGCGCCGGGCGTCGACCATGCGACCACCACGGGCGCGCGAAAGCGCAGCGACAGGCCGATCGTCGTCAGCGCCATGCCGATCGACAGCGCCCAGATCCACGACGATATCTGCGCGTCGGTCAGGTGCGCGGCGCGGCCGGCCTGGAACATCAGCACGAGCGAGCTCGTGTAGCCCGTCATCATCGCGACGAAGCCGGCGACGAGCGCGGAGACGGACGTATCGGTGAAAAAGCGGCGGCCGCCGGCGCGGCCAGCGCTCGCGGTGGGCGAAGGGTTCATGCTATCTCCGGGGGGGAGGCCGCGCGGACGCGGCCTTCGTGTCTGCAGGGTGGGTTCGTTATTGGCTCAGTGCGCGCATCGCGGTTTCGAGGCCCGCGAGCGTGAGCGGATACATGCGCTGGCCGAGCACGTCGCGAATGATCGAGACCGATTGCCGGTATTCCCATAGCCGCTCGGGCTCGGGGTTCAGCCATGCGTGATGGGGGAACTGGTCGGCGAGGCGGCGCAGCCAGACGGCGCCGGCTTCCGGATTGTTGTATTCGACCGAGCCGCCGGGCTGCAGCACCTCGTACGGGCTCATCGTCGCGTCGCCGACGAAGATCAGCTTGTAGTCGGGCGTGAACTTGTGCAGCACGTCCCACGTCGCGGTGCGCTCCGCGTGACGGCGGCGGTTGTTCTTCCACAGGTGGTCGTACACGCAGTTGTGGAAGTAGTAGAACTCCAGGTGCTTGAACTCCGCCTTCGCGGCCGAGAACAGCTCCTCGGTGCGCTTGATGTGGTCGTCCATCGAGCCGCCGACGTCGAGCAGCATCAGCACCTTCACGTTGTTGTGGCGCTCGGGCACCATCCGCAGGTCGAGCCAGCCGGCGTTCGCGGCCGTGCTGCGGATCGTGCCGGGCAGGTCGAGCTCCTCGGCCGCGCCTTCGCGCGCGAAGCGGCGCAGGCGCCGCAACGCGACCTTGATGTTGCGCGTGCCGATCTCGACCGAATCGTCGTAGTCGCGGTACGCGCGCGCCTCCCACACCTTGACCGCGGTGCGCTTGCCGCTCGACGGGCCGCCGATGCGCATGCCTTCGGGGTTGTAGCCGCCATGGCCGAACGGCGACGTGCCGCCGGTGCCGATCCACTTGTTGCCGCCTTCGTGGCGCTCCTTCTGCTCGTCGAGCAGTTCCTTCAGGCGCGCCATCAGCTTGTCGAGGCCGCCCATCGCTTCGATCTGCGCCTTTTCCTCCGGCGACAGCTCGCGCTCGAGACGCTTCTCGAGCCAGTCGAGCGGAATGTCGAACGCTTCGGACGGCAGTACGGACACGCCGTGGAAATACGCGCCGAACGCCTGGTCGAACTTGTCGAAGTACTGCTCGTCCTTGACGAGCGTCATCCGCGCGAGGAAGTAGAACGCGTCGATCGACGGCGAGATCAGCCCGGCCTTCAGCGATTCGAGCAGCGTCAGGTATTCCTTCACCGAGACGGGCAGCCTGGCTGCGCGCAGCGCGTAGAAGAAATTGAGCAGCATGGCCGGGCCTTCGCGGGTGGGTTACCGGTTGTGCCGGTTCATGTAGACGAGCCGCTCGAGCAGGCTCAGGTCCTGCTCGTTCTTCAGCAGTGCGCCCGCGAGCGGCGGCACGATCTGTTTCGCGTCGGCACCGCGCAGCGCGTCGGCCGGGATGTTCTCGGCGAGCAGCAGCTTCAGCCAGTCGAGCAGCTCGGACGTCGACGGCTTCTTCTTCAGGCCCGACACGGCGCGCAACTCGAAGAAGCTCTCGAGCGCCGCGCGCAGCAGTTCCTCGCGGATGTTCGGAAAGTGGACCGCGACGATCTGCTGCATCGTCGACGGATCGGGAAACTGGATGTAGTGGAAGAAGCAGCGGCGCAGGAACGCATCGGGCAGCTCCTTCTCGTTGTTCGACGTGATGATCACGAGCGGGCGATGCTTCGCGCGCACGGTCTCGCGCGTCTCGTATACGTGGAACTCCATCCGGTCGAGCTCGCGCAGCAGGTCGTTCGGGAATTCGATGTCGGCCTTGTCGATCTCGTCGATCAGCAGCACGCTCGGGCGCTCGGCGTCGAACGCCTGCCACAGCACGCCCTTCACGATGTAGTTCGAGATGTCCTTCACGCGCTCGTCGCCGAGCTGCGAGTCGCGCAGCCGCGATACCGCGTCGTATTCGTACAGGCCCTGCTGCGCCTTCGTTGTCGACTTGATGTGCCACTGCAGCAGCGGCATGTCGAGCGCGGCCGCCACTTCCTCGGCGAGCATGGTCTTGCCGGTGCCCGGCTCGCCCTTGATCAGCAGCGGGCGCTGCAGCGTCAGCGCGGCGTTGACCGCGAGCTTCAGGTCGTCGGTGGCGACGTAGTGCGAGGATCCTTCGAAACGCATGGCGGCGCTCTTTCCTGGTCGCAAAAAAACCCAGTATAAGTCAGAAGGGCTGTCCGGTTGGGCCGGGGCCGCGTATCGTTGCGGGGCTGCGGCGGGGCGGGCCCGGGCGCCGTATGGACGCATTCCCCGCCGACGCGGTACAATCTGGCCGTTTTTTTTGGCCTGCGTGGCGATCCGATAAGCAAAACGGCGCGGGCCGTTGCCGCTTCGGCGCCAGTTTCCCCTCAAGCTAGGTTACAAGAGCTATGAACAAATTCGTCGGCAAACACGTCGTTGTCGCAGCGCTCGTGGCGCTCGCGGGCAGCGCGCAGGCGGCCGGTGTGGTCGGCAACCCGAAGGACGGGGCAAGCAAGGCCGCCATGTGCATCGGTTGCCACGGCATCCAGGATTACCGCGCGGCATACCCGGAGGTCTACCGGGTTCCCGTCATCGGCGGCCAGAACCAGCAATACCTCGAGAACGCGCTGAAGGCCTACCGCAAGAAGGATCGTCACTTCCCGTCGATGAACGCGATCGCCGGTTCGCTGACGGATCAGGACATCGCGGACCTGGCGGCCTACTACGCCGCCCAGAAGGCCGACACGAAGGACAATCCCTACAAGTAAAGCGCGCGCCGCCGATTCTTACCGGCGGGACAGGAGCATTCATGAACAACGCATTCAAGACGGCGGCGGTTGCACTGGTGGCCGGCCTCGCGATCGGTACCGCGCATGCGGCGGACACCACGAAGGGCAAGGAACTGGTCGAATCGCACAACTGCGCGGCCTGCCACGGCGCGCAGCTGAACAAGCCGATCAACGCCGAGTATCCGCGCCTCGCGGGCCAGCACGCCGACTACCTCGTGTGGGCGATGCGCCAGTACCAGATGGGGCTGACGAACCCGCTGCTCGGTCGCAACAACGCGATCATGCAGGCGCAGGTGCAGAACCTGTCGGTCAGCGACATGAAGGACATCGCGGCCTACATCGAGTCGCTGAAGGAGACGGATCTCGTCTTCAAGAAGTAAGTGCGCCGGGCCTTGCCGGTCCGTGCAGCCAGGATACCCCGCCGTAGCGGGGTATTTTTTTGTCCGCGGGATCAGTCGCGCGACGCGCGGCGCAGGATGCGCTGCAGGTACGCGTCGGTATCGGGCGGCGTGCCGGTGCGCTGCGCTTCCCAGATCGTCTCGCCGAGGCATTCCATGATGATGTGCTGCGCTTCGTGGGTCGAGTCGAGCTTCGCGGCCAGCTTGTCGTGCGCGGCGCGGATGCCGGGCGGCTGGTCGATCGACAGCTGCTCGCTGATCGCGAGGTGCATCGACAGGTGCAGGAACGGGTTCGTGCGGCCTTCCTCGGGCGTGTAGTTGCGCGCGGCGGCGCCGTCGGCGTCCGCGAGGTCGTCGTGGTATTCGGGGTGCTCGACGATCCAGTCGGCTGCCATCGCTTCCAGCGGCGTCAGGATCTCGCCGGCGCGCTGCTTGCGCCAGGTCTCGGTGAAAAAGCGACGGACTTCGTCGCGACTCGGATTGAACATGGTGGGGAAACGTCGTGATTCGGGCGGCCTCATGCCGCGTCGCGCATTGTACGCCGGGACGGCGCACGGTGCTGGCGGCGGGTGGCGCGCGGGCGGGGCGCGCACCGTGGCGTATCGCGGCGACGTCGGGCGGAGCCAGCCGGTGCTGGCGGCGGCGCGGTCCCAACGGGTAAGCGCGGGCTAGGCTGCCGGCCGCCGCGCCGCTACACTCCGACGATTCCCGTCGTCGCGCTCGCACCGTTCCGTCATGTCCGCCACCGCCCGCTCATCGTCCGCCGCGCTGCAGGGCGCGCTCTATGTCGCGCTGTCCGCCGCCGCCTTCGGCGCGATGGCGATCTTCGGCCGCTACGCGTATGCGGCCGGCGTCGACGTGCTCGGGTTGCTGATCGTGCGCTTCGCGATCGGCGGCGCGATCCTCGCCGCGATCGCCCGGCACCGCCGCGTCGCATGGCCGCGCGGCCGCACGCTCGCGCCGCTCGTGGCGATGGGCGCGCTCGGCTACGTCGGGCAGTCGTTCTGCTATTTCAGCGCGCTCCAGCATGCGCAGGCGAGCCTCGTCGCACTGCTGCTCTACCTGTATCCGGCCTTCGTCACGCTGCTGGCCGCATGGTGGCTCGGCGAGCGCCTCACGCGCGCGAAGGCGGTCGCGCTCGTGCTCTGTGTCGCGGGCTCCGCGCTGATGGTCGGCGGCGGCCACGGCGAGCCGCTCGGCATCGCACTCGCGCTGGCCGCCGCGGTGATCTATTCGCTGTACATCGTCGGCGGCACGAAGGCGACACGCGGTGTCGATCCGCTCGCGACCACCGCGATCATCTGCCTGTCGGCGACCGCGACCCTCGTCGCGATCGCGATCGTGCGGACCGTGGCGTTCGGCGCGCCGCCGCGCTGGCCGGCGTCGGCCGCCGGCTGGGCGTCGATGCTCGCGATCGCGCTGGTATCGACGGTTGCCGCGATGCTCGCGTTCTTCGCCGGGCTCGAGCGGCTGGGGGCCGCGCGCACGTCGATGCTGTCGACGCTCGAACCGGTCGTGACGGTCGCGCTCGCGGCGCTGCTGTTCGGTGAGGCGCTGTCGCCGCTGCAGTGGCTCGGCGGCGCCGCGATCCTCGCAGCCGTGCTGGCGCTCGTGCGCGCGGGCGGCGCGGCGGCCGACGACGCGACGGCCACGTCCAATGCTTGATGGGGAAGGGGAACGCAGCCGGCGCCGCGACGGGGCCAGCCGGTTGTACCGCGCGCGGCCCGAGCGGCCGGCGCGGCGAGTCAGCCGCGGCTGACGCTCACTCGTTCGGCGGCGGCGTCTTCGGCCGGAATTCGCACAGCGGCTCGATCGCGCAGTGCCAGCATTCGGGCTTGCGGGCCTTGCACACGTAGCGCCCGTGCAGGATCAGCCAGTGATGCGCGTCCTGCAGGAATTCCTTCGGCGTGAACTTCTCGAGCGCGGCCTCGACGGCTCGCACGTCCTTGCCCGGTGCGAGCCCCGTGCGGTTCGCGACGCGGAAGATGTGCGTGTCGACCGCGATCGTCGGCTGGCCGAACGCGGTGTTCAGCACGACGTTCGCGGTCTTGCGGCCGACGCCCGGCAGGCTCTCGAGCGCCTCGCGATCGGCCGGCACCTCGCCGTCGTAGCGCTCGAGCAGGAGGTTGCACGTCGCGATCACGTTCTTCGCCTTGGTGCGGTACAGGCCGATCGTCTTGATGTAGTCGGCGACGCCTTCTTCACCGAGTGCGACGATTTGTCGCGGAGTGTTCGCGACCGGGAACATCTTGCGCATCGCCTTGTTGACCGACACGTCGGTCGCCTGCGCGGACAGCATCACCGCGATCAGCAACTCGAACGGCGTCGTGTATTCGAGTTCGGTGGTCGGATGCGGATTGAGGCTTTGCAGCGTTTCGTAGATCGCGCGTCGTTTGGTGGCGTTCATGGACGGTTCTTGTCGGGCGGCGCGGACGGGGCGTTCCGGTCGTCGTTGCCGTTTTGATCGTCATGGTCGTCGCCGGCGGCCCCGGCATCGCGCTGCGCCTGCTGCTCGGCGAGCCGCTTGCGGCGGGCTTCGGCCGCGTCGATCTGCGCCTGCACGGCCGCGCTCACGCCTTCGGTGTTCTTCGGCCCAGCGCCTTGCTCGGACAGTTCTTCCTTCTTCTTGCGTGCGCGTTCGAGCGCGGCGGCGATGATCGCGCGTTTCTTCGCGTCGGCGTCGTCGGCCGGGGCGGCGCTCGGCGCGCTCGGCTGCTCCTCGGCCGGCGCAGCCTTGGACGCACCGGCGCTGGCCGCGCGGCGGGCGGCGGCGCGCGCTTCGGCGGCCTCTCGGTCGCGACGCTGGCGCGCGAGCCGGCGGTCGTGGCGTTCGCGTGCGGCGTCCGCCTGTTCCTGCGACCACGCGTCCCAGCCGGTGCGCTCGTCGGTCACGGGGACCATCGCGATGCAGTCGACCGGGCAGGGCGGCACGCACAGGTCGCAGCCCGTGCACAGCGATTCGATGATCGTGTGCATCTGTTTCGGTGCACCGATGATCGCGTCGACCGGGCACGCCTGCATGCACAGCGTGCAGCCGATGCACAGGCTTTCGTCGATGAACGCGACGGCGCGCGGATGCTCGGTGCCGTTGACGGGGTTCAGCGGGATCACGGGCTTGCCGAGCAGGTTCGCGAGGCGTGCGATGCCTTCGGCGCCGCCGGGCGGGCACTGGTTGTAGTTCGCGTCGCCGGCGGCGATGGCGTCGGCGTAAGGACGACAGCCGTTATAGCCGCACTTCGTGCATTGCGTCTGGGGCAGCAGATCTTCGATGCGATCCGCGAGGGTCTTGGAATCGGTCACGGTGACAACGGGCGCAGCAGCGCCGAATGGCTCTCGGCCGCGTCTGGCGCGGCCGGAAAGGTTTGCCAAACCTTGATTATCGCCGATTTCCCGCATTGCGCTGAACGCTGTCTGTGCGCATAATCGAACCGCTTTTTTGCAGGGGCTCAGCAGGAGGGCGGCCGTACGCGGCGCGCTCGTTCCAGGGCAGCCGGCGCCGAGGCGATGGGGGTGCCGGTCCGGATCACGCGGCTCACATAGCAAAACGCCACCATGAATCAGCCAAAAATCAAAAGAGATCCTGAAGGTACACGCCGCCGCATCCTGATGGCGGCAGCCGAAGAGTTCGCGAGTGGAGGGCTGTTCGGCGCACGCGTCGACCAGATCGCGCGCCGGGCCGAAACCAACGAGCGCATGCTCTATTACTACTTCGGCAGCAAGGAGCAGCTGTTTACGGCCGTACTCGAGCACGCGTTCTCCGCGCTGACCGAGGCCGAGCGCGTGCTCGATCTCGATGGCGTCGCGCCCGTCGAGGCCGTCACGCGGCTCGCGCATTTCGTGTGGGACTACTACCGCGATCATCCGGAGCTGCTGCGGCTCATCAACAACGAGAACCTGCACGAAGCGCGCTACCTGCACAAGTCGACACGGATCCGCGAGATGATGTCGCCGATCGTCGCGAAGCTCGGCAACGTGCTGATGCGCGGCCAGAAGGCCGGGCTGTTCCGCCGCGACGTCGATCCGCTGCGCTTCTACGTGACGCTGTCGGGGCTCGGCTACTACATCGTGTCGAACCGCTTCACGCTCGCCGCGACGCTCGGCCGCGACTTCAGCGAAACCGACGAGCGCGCGGAGATGGTCAGGATGAACACCGAGGTGCTGCTCGCGTATCTGTTGCGACGCTGAGCCGACGCGCCGACGAGCGGCCCACCCGCGGCCGCCGGATAAAAAAACGCCGCCGTGCGCAAGCAACGGCGGCGTTTTTGCATCGGAACGCGGCGCGTCAGGCGGCCTTGCGCGCGCGAACGGGTTTGGCGCGCGTGCTGCCCGCGCGTTTTGCAGCAGGTGCGGCCGGTGCAGCCTTCGCGGCTGCCGTCTTGGCGGGCGCAACCGTCGCGGCCGGTGCCTTCGCGCGCGTGCGCTTTGCGGCGGTCGCTCGCGCCGTCGCTTCAGGCTGCGGCTTGGCGGTCGGCACGGCGGCGAGCGTCGGCGCAACCGGCGCAGCCGGTGCATCGGCGGGCGCCTGCGTCGCGCCGTTCTTCGGCTCCGGCGCATGCTCGCGGATGAAGTCGCGCAGCTGCGGGTAGATGATCGTGCGCCAGCGGCGGCCCGAGAAAATCCCGTAGTGACCGCACTTCTCGGCGGTCAGGCTGCGGCGATCGTCCTGCGGGATGCCCGTGCACAGCTCGTGCGCGACGTGCGTCTGGCCGCTGCCCGAGATGTCGTCGAGTTCACCTTCGATCGTCATCAGTGCGGTGTGCTTGATGTCCTGCGGACGCACGCGCTCGCCTTCGACATCCCACGTGCCTTCCGCGAGCCGGAATTCCTGGAACACGACGCGGATCGTCTCGAGGTAGTACTCGGCCGCCATGTCGAGCACCGCGTTGTACTCGTCGTAGAAGCGGCGGTGCGCCTCGGCGTCGTCCTCGTCGCCGCGCAGCAGGCTCTGGTAGAAGTCCCAGTGCGATTGCGCGTGACGTTCCGGGTTCATCGCGACGAAGCCCGTGTGCTGCAGGAAGCCCGGATACACGTGACGGCCTTCGCCCGGATAGTTCGCGGGCACGGTGTGGATCACGTTGTTCTCGAACCACGCGGTCGAGTGCTGCGTCGCGAGCGAGTTCACCGACGTCGGGCTGCGGCGCGCGTCGATCGGGCCGCCCATCATCGTCATCGTGAGCGGCGTGTCCTCGCCGCGGCTCGCCATCAGCGAGATCGCCGCGAGCACCGGCACGGTCGGCTGGCACACGGAGATCACGTGCAGGTTGCGCGCGCCGATGCGGCGGATGAATTCCTGGATATACGCGATGTAGTCGTGCAGGTGGAACGGGCCGACCTCGACCGGCACCATCCGTGCGTCGATCCAGTCGGTGATGTACACCTTGTGATCCTGCAGCAGCGTGCGCACGGTGTCGCGCAGCAGCGTCGAGTGATGGCCCGACAGCGGCGCGCAGACCAGCACGACCGGCTCGTCCTTCAGCTGCGTGACGGCATCGGCGTCGTCCGAATAGCGTTTGAAGCGCAGCAGCCGGCAGAACGGCTTCTCGACGATCGTCTGCTCGACGATCGGGATGTTGTGGCCGTCCTTGACGATCTGGTGAATGTTGAATTCGGGCTTCTCGTAATCCTTGCCGAGCCGGTACATCAGTTCGTACGCGGCGGCCATCCGCGTCGCGCCGGGCATCAGCGAGAACGGGCTGGACGGATTGGCGAACGACTTGGAAGCGGCCTGGGCCCAGGCCGTGAGCGGGCTCAGCATCGCCCGCTGGAATTCGTGCAGTTGGTAAAGCATGCAGACTACTCCCGCGTGGGGGACGGTGCGCAAGGGCGGCGTGAGGCGTCGCGGCGTGCCGTGTGGGTCAGCGACCGGCCATGGTGCAGTGCGGCCGGACAATCGAGTCGATCATATCGGACAACGATCGGTGTTGCAATGCAACATTTCCCCGATTTTTCATCAAAGTTTTGCGAATTGACGATCTCTGAAGAAGCCGCCCGGGTACCGGTCAGCGCCCCGTCGCCACGGCTGGCGCGGGCTGGCCGGCCGCACGCGCCATGGCCTCTTCGTGGTGCATCAGGTTCATCGCGGTATGCACCAGCGCCACGTGCGAGAACGCCTGCGGGAAGTTGCCGACGAGCCGGCCCTCGACCGGGTCGTATTCCTCGGCGAGCAGCCCGAGGTCGTTGGACAGCGCGAGCAGCCGGCTGAACAGCCGGTGCGCGTCGTCGATCCGGCCGAGCAGCGCGTAGTTGTCGACCAGCCAGAAGCTGCACGCGAGAAAGGTGCCTTCGCCGGGCGGCAGGCCGTCGTCGTAGTCGGTCGTGCGGTAGCGCATCACGAGCCCGTCGTGCAGCAATTCCCGCTCGACCGCGTCGACCGTGCCGACGATGCGCGGGTCTTCCGGCGGCAGGAAGCCGAGCAGCGGCAGCAGCAGCACGCTCGCGTCGAGTTCGTCGCTGCCGTAGCTCTGTGTAAACGCCCGTTTGCCTTCATGCCATGCGTTGTCGCACACGTCCGCGTGGATCCGGTCGCGCAGCGCGCGCCAGCGGTCGAGCGACGCGGGCAGCCGGAACATCTCGGCCGACTTGATCGCGCGGTCGAACGCGACCCACGCCATCACCTTCGAGAACGTGAAATGGCGGCGGCCGCCGCGCGTCTCCCAGATGCCCTCGTCGGGCTCCTGCCAGATCTTCTCGAGATGGTCGAGCAGCGAACACTGGACGGACCACACCGTGTCGTCGGCCTGCAGGCCGCCCACGCGTGCGAGGTGCAGCGCGGCCATCACTTCGCCGAACACGTCGAGCTGGAGCTGG
Organism: Burkholderia sp. BCC1977; assembly: GCF_905339595.1. NCBI lineage: Bacteria > Pseudomonadati > Pseudomonadota > Betaproteobacteria > Burkholderiales > Burkholderiaceae > Burkholderia > Burkholderia sp. BCC1977. Next base: position 116,251 of record NZ_CAJPGQ010000013.1, on the reverse strand, counting down.
TTCGCGGCGCCGTTGCCGACGCGCACCGGTTTCGAATCCTGGTAGCCGGGCAGCCAGTCGAGCTCCATTTCCGGCAGCCGGCGCTCGCCCGCGATCCCGTACATGATCTGGATCTGCTCGGGCGAGCCCGCCATCACGCGGCCGAGCCACGTGCGCCACGCGCGCGCCTCGTCGTAGTAGCCGCCGCGCATCAGCGCGAGCAGCGTGATCGTCGCGTCGCGCAGCCAGCAGTAGCGGTAGTCCCAGTTGCGGTTGCCGCCGATCTTCTCGGGCAGCGACGTGGTCGGCGCCGCGACGATGCCGCCGGTCGGCTCGTACGCGAGCGCCTTCAGCGTGATCAGCGAACGGCGCACGGCGGCCGCGTAGCGGCCCTGCACCTGGCAGCGGCCCGACCATTCGAGCCAGTAGTTCTCGGTGCGCGCGAGCATCGACAGCGGGTCGCGCGCGGGCGGCAGCCGCAGGTGCGACGCCGCATAGCTGAGCGAGAACGGCACGCGTTCGTCGGCGCTCACCGTGAATTCCGCGAGCGTGTGCAGGTTCTTGCCGGTGAGCGGCACCGGCGTGCGCAGCACGACGGTATCGGGGCCGGCGATCGCCTTCATGCCATCCTCGCGCGTCAGCTGCGTGACCCACGGGATCGAGAAACCGTAGTCGAAGCGCAACACCAGTTCCATGCGCATCTTCATCGTGCCGTGGCGGCCGACGACGATCCGCACCAGTTCGGACCAGCCGTTGCCGGGCGGCATGAAGTCGATCACGGTGACGGCGCCGTCGGCGCTTTCGTAGTCGGTTTCGAGGATCAGCGTGTCGCCGCGATAGCGGCGCGTCGTGTGCGTGATCGCGGCGTTGGCGGCCGGCGCGAGCAGCCAGCGGCCGTGCTCGGGGGTGCCGACCAGCGCCGCGAAACAGGCGCCCGAATCGAAGCGGGGCCAGCACAGCCAGTCGACGGAGCCGTCTTTCGAGATCAGCGCGGCGGTGTGGCCGTCGCCGACGAGGGCGTAGTCTTCGATCAGGGCGGGCATGGGCAAGCGGTCCTTGGGTATTCGAGTTCACAATGCAGGCTGCGGCGGCCCGGACTACACGCGCCGGCGTCGCGCCCCGTATACTCGGCCGGGCGGCGGAGCGCATGAACGGCCGGCGTTTCGTCCTATCTCAACACTTGAAGCGACTCGATGCAAGGAGGATTCAATGCCCAACCGTTTACGCGCGCATGACGCGCGCGCTTCGACACGAGGGTTCCCGCTTAGGCTCGCTCACTGGATGAAAGGTTTCGCGATCGTGCTTTCCTTGTCCGCGACCCACGCCTTCGCACAACAATCGCCGGCACCGGCCGACGGCGTCTACAACCTGCTCGTCGGAACCTATACGGGGCACGGCAGCGACGGGATCTACGTGTACCGCTTCGATACGAAAACGGGCAGCGTCGCGCCCGTGTCGTCGGCGAAGACCGTGAACCCGTCCTACCTGTTGCCGAGCCGCGACGGTCGCACCGTCTACGCGGTCAACGAACTGCCCGGCGACAACGGGCCGGCGTCGCAGCGCGGCGGCATCAGCGCGTTCGGCTTCGATGCGAAGTCGGGCGCGCTCACGTTCATCGACCGCGTGTCGTCGGAAGGGAACGATCCTTGCTATCTCGCGCTGTCGCCGGACGGCAAGTACCTCGTCACGGCCAACTACTCGGTCGCGGCCGATCCGGGCGGCAGCTTCGCGGTGCTCCCGATCCGCGACGGCGGCGCGGTCGGCCCGGCCGTGCTGACGGTGCATCACGAAGGCACCGGGCCCGTGAAGGGGCGCCAGGACGGCGCGCACGTGCACTCGACGGTGTTCTCGCCGGACGGCCGCTACCTGTTCGTGCAGGATCTCGGCGCGGACAAGCTCTACGGCTACCGCTACACGGTGGACGGCAGCCGCGGGCTGATCAGCCCGACCGACACGCGCTACACGCCGGTGAAGGCCGGCTCCGGCCCGCGTCACATGGTATTCAGCGCCGACGGCCGGTTCGCGTACGTGACGAGCGAACTCAACGCGTCGGTCGAGGTGTTCGGCTACCACGACGGCAAGCTGACGCCGATCGAGACGCTGCCGATGACGGTGCCGGGCTTCAAGGGCAAGGTCGGCGGCGGCGCGATCCACCTGTCGCCGGACGGCCGCTTCCTGTACGTGAGCAACCGCGGCGACGTGAACGACCTCGTGATCTACGCGGTGAACAAGGCCGACGGCCGGCTGAAGACCGTCGGCCGCCAGTCGAGTCTCGGCAAGACGCCGCGTGAATTCCTGATCGATCCGACCGGCAAGTGGCTGATCGTCGGCAACCAGGACAGCGACACGTTCTACGTGTTCAGCCGCGATGTCGAAACGGGGCAGCTCGGGGCGAATCCGCAGAAGGTGGCGGTCGGCAGCCCGGTCGACTTCAAGCTGGTGCCGGTGGCGCAGTAAATCGCGGCCGATGCAAAAAGGGCGCTGCCGAGTGAGGCAGCGCCCTTTTTCGTTCCGGCGGCCGCTTGCGCGGGGCGCTCGGATCGGTCGTCGGCGGCCGTGCGGCCGCCATGCTCAGTCGGCCGCGGCCGGCACGAGCACCTCGCGGCTGCCGTTGATGCCCATCGGCGACACGAGTCCGGCCGCTTCCATCTGCTCGACGAGGCGCGCGGCGCGGTTGTAGCCGATGCGCAACTGGCGCTGCACCGACGAGATCGACGCGCGCCGCGTGCGCACGACGAACGCGACCGCTTCGTCGTACAGCGGATCGGCTTCCGCATCCGGCGTGTCGCCGAACAGGTCCTGCGTCGCACCGTCGGCGGCCGGGCCGTCGAGAATCCCTTCCTCGTACTGCGGCTCGCCGAACTGCTTCAGGTATTCGACGATCCGGTGCACTTCCTCGTCCGCGACGAACGCGCCGTGCACGCGCTGCGGGTAGCCGGTTCCCGGCGGCAGGAACAGCATGTCGCCCTGGCCGAGCAGCGATTCGGCACCCATCTGGTCGAGGATCGTGCGCGAGTCGATCTTCGACGACACCTGGAACGCAACGCGGGTCGGGATGTTCGCCTTGATGAGGCCGGTGATCACGTCGACGGACGGGCGCTGGGTCGCGAGGATCAGGTGGATGCCGGCCGCGCGCGCCTTCTGCGCGAGACGGGCGATCAGCTCCTCGATCTTCTTGCCGGCGACCATCATCAGGTCCGCCAGCTCGTCGATCACGACGACGATCAGCGGCAGCTTCGACAGCGGCTCGGGATCGTCGGGCGTCAGCGAGAACGGGTTGCCGATCTTCTTTTCCTTCGCCTCCGCGTCGCGGATCTTCTGGTTGAAGCCCGCGAGGTTGCGCACGCCGACGGCCGACATCAGCCGGTAGCGCTTCTCCATTTCGCCGACGCACCAGTTCAGTGCGTTCGCCGCGAGCTTCATGTCGGTGACGACCGGCGCGAGCAGGTGCGGGATCCCTTCGTAGACCGACAGCTCGAGCATCTTCGGGTCGATCATGATCAGCCGCACGTCCTCGGGCGTCGCCTTGTACAGCAGCGACAGGATCATCGCGTTGATCGCGACCGACTTGCCCGAACCCGTCGTGCCGGCGACCAGCATGTGCGGCGCCTTCGCGAGATCGGTGACGATCGGGTGGCCGGTGATGTCCTTGCCCATCGCGATCGTCAGCTGCGACGTCGAATGCTGGTACTGGCGCGATTCGAGGATCTCCGACAGGCGGATCGTCTGGCGTTTCGCGTTCGGCAGCTCGAGGCCCATGCAGGTCTTGCCGGGAATCGTCTCGACGACGCGGATCGACGTGAGGCCGAGGCCGCGCGACAGGTCCTTCATCAGGCCGACGATCTGGCTGCCGCGCACACCGAGCGCGGGTTCGATCTCGAAGCGCGTGATCACCGGGCCCGCCGATGCGCCGACCACCGTCACCGGCACCTTGAACTCCTGCAGGCGCTGTTCGATCACCTGGGCGGTCTGTGCGAGGTGTTCCTCGGTGATCGTCTCGACGTCGCCGGAGGCGGGCTCGAGCAGGTCGAGCGTCGGCAGTTCGACGTTGAACGACGCGGGTGCATGGAATTCGAACGCATTCGGACGCGGCTGGCGCGCGGCAGCGGCCGATGCGTCGGCGGCAGTGGCGCTCGATTCCACCGGTGCCGGCGGCACGGCGGAATCGGGAGGCGTTGCAGCCGGAAGCGGCGCGGTCGTGACGGCCGGGACGGCGGTCGCGGTTGTGTCGGGTGTCGCGGGCGTCTCGGGTGTCGCGCCGGCGCCGGGCAGGGACCAGCTCGCCGGCGAAGCAGCGGGAGCCGGCGGGGTGGTGAACGACGGGACCTGCGGTGCCGGTGCGGACGCGACGGGTTGCGCCGGTGTCGCCGTGTCGAAGGATCCGCCCGGTGTGGAGAAGGTCGGCATTGCCGACCCCGACGGGGGCGCGGAAGTCGGGGACGCGGCCGACGCCGTCGCGACGGTGGTTGCGGCGAAGGAGGCGAGCGCGCCACTTGTCGCGGCAGGCGTGCCGCCGAACGCGGCGGGTGCGGCAGCGGCGACCGTGCTCGGCGGGACGACTGCGCCGGAAGACGGCGCCGGGACGGCGGCAGCGGGAGGCGCGATGCCGGTTGCCGTCTGCGCTGCTCCGCTCGGCGCGGCCGGTTGACCGATCGACGAAGCGTCGGGCGTGCGGTTCGTCGGTGCTGCCGAAGGCGTCGCCGATGCGGTCGACGCTGCGGCAAATGCGCTGCCCGACGGGACGGAAGACGCGGCGGCAGGCGACGCCGGCGTGCTTGGCACCGGTTGCGATGCGGTTGCGCTGAAGGACATGCCGGTCGATGCGGGGTGGGCCGCGGTCGGCGCGGTCGCGGACGGCTGCGTGGCGGTCATGCCCGAGGCGCCCGTCGCGGACGTCGCTGACGTCGCGGCGAACGGCGCGGGTGCGAGAGGCTGCACCTCAGTCGGGCTGGCAGCGCCTGCTGCGGATGTCGGGACAGATGTTGCGGCTGCTGCGATCGGTGTCGACCCGAACGGTTGTACGGTGGCCGGACCGGACGCGCTGGTCGCAGACGTCGGGACGGAGGCCGCCGCTGCGCTCGGCGCGGACGCAAAAGGTTGTGCCGTCGTCAGACCGGAGGCGCCGGTCGCAAGCGTCGGGGCAGCCGTTGCCGCAGGTGCGGCAGGCTGCCCGGCGGGCAGGACGGACGCCCCCGTCGAAGGCGCGTGGGCCGGCGTCGTCGGTGCGGGTGCCGTCGTGACCGTGCCGGATGCCGGGCCCGTGGCGCCGATCGCCGACGCTGCCGAAGCCGGCACGCGACCGCTGGAACCGTAAGCGGTGCCCGTGGCACCCGCCGGCGCGGACGGCGCAACCGATGCAACGGGCGCTGCCGATGCGGCCGGTTGCGACAGCGAACCGGAGGCCGTGTTCGTCATGCCGGCGAACGCAGGTGTCGCGGCGACAGGCGTGCCGCTCGATGTGTTCGCCGGTGCCGGCGCAGTAGAAGCGGGCGCGCTGCCGACGGGCGATGACGTGTCGGCGGCCGAGGTTGTCCGCGCAGCAGAGAAGGGCTCCGCGGACAACGGCCTCGACCACGGTGCAGAGGATGCCGCGGCATTGACGGGAGCGGATTCCGCGATCGCGGAGGTTGACGCCACAGGCGCCGGTGCCGGCGGCGTGGCGTGTTGCATGCCGGCGGGCAACGGTGCGGTTTCGGCAGCGTGCTGTGTTGCCGTGTGCCGGACCGTTTCCGTCACGGCGCCGGCTGGTGCCGGATTCGACGCGACCGAGACCGCCGTCGTCCCTGCTGCGACGGGCATCGCATCGGCAAGCAGCTGCGTCGGCGTTGCCGCGATCGACGAAGGGGAGAGGGGAGTGGTCGGCGTGGCCTGCAGGACAGGTTTTACGACGTCCTGAGTCGCGTGCGCGTCTTGTTTCGCATCGACCGATGGCGCGGTATCGGCAAAAGCCGTGGATTGCGATTGGACTTGACTGACGATCCCGGCGGCCGTTGCCGCATCCTTTGCATCGACGGCGCGGCTCATGTCGCTTGCCGTCGACGTGGCAGCGGCCGAATGCGCGTCGACAGCCGTGCTCGCGGCCACCGACTCATCCGCGTCCGACAGCGGCGCGGCAATCGGGTGTTCACGCGACGCGACGCGTCCGGAAACCGGCTGGCCGACGATGTCTTCCCACGGCGCGAAGTCGATCGGGGCATCGAATGCCGGCGCGGCGGGGGCATCGGCGTCATGCCGATGCTCGCCGTCCGTGAGACGCGTCGGCGCATCGGTCTCGACGCCGAGCTCCGGCATGGCATGCCGCCCAGCCTCGCCGAACGCCGAGGCGCGCGTATCAACAGCAGGCGCGCGCACGCTCGGCTCGGCCGGCATGAACGCATCCAGCACGATCGGTGCGTCGTCGTCGTCGTCGTCGTAGGCGGGCACAGCTTCGTGCGCACCCGGATGGCCTGCGTCGTGAGGCGCGGCCTGGTGCGCACCCGGAACGATCCCGGCCGGTGCGGCCGTCGATGCCGACGCGGCGACGCTGCCTGCTGCTGCAACCGCGCCTGCGACGGTCGCTGCGGCGGCCGCCGCCGGCGACCCATCGGCCGACCGCGCACCGTCCATCGCTGCCCACTGCGCGGTACTGGCTTCGATCGAGCGCAGCGTGTCGTGCACGCTCGGCGCCGGCGTGATCGGCTCCGCGGGCTGTTGTACCCACGCGTAGAGCGGCGCGCGTGCGGGGGCCGGCGGCGCGGGGCGGCGTCGTGCCGCATCCGGCGACTGGCCGGCGGCGCCGGCGCCCGTCCCCGGGCGCGCGGGCGTGCGCGGCGGCGTCGTGGCGGCCGGGCGCGGCGTGACCGCGGTGCGCGGCGCGGCCGGCTGCTTCAGTGCGGCAGCGGCCGGTCGCGCGGTGGTCGGTTGCGGCCGAACGGGCTCGAAACCGGCCGGAAGCGGGGCAGGGTTGGGGCGCGGCACTTGTGCGTTCGCGGCGGCGCGCGCGAGGCTGGCGGTGCTGCCCGTCGTCGGCGGCGGCATGGCGCTCGTCGTGCCCGGCGCGGGTGGCGCGGGCATCCGGTTGGCCGCCGTCGGCTTCAGCCAGCCCGACGGCGCGACCGGCTCCGCGAGCGGACGCGGCGCGGCCTGGCTGCGCGGCTTCGGCCGGGCCTGCGGATCGGGTTTCCACAGCGTCGGGCGCGAATACCGGCCGTTCTGCCGTGGCGCCATCGAGTTGACGGTATGGGCGGTGGTCGGCTGCACGATGTCGTCGTCGCGATGCAGCGCGCTGCGCGGCAGGTCGGCGACGCCGCGCACATCGTCGTCGTCGACGTCGCGCGCGAGCTTGACGCCGAACGACGTGTCGACCCACGCGGCGAACTGCCGCCAGCCGATGCCGGTCAGCCACGGCAGGCCCGCGAAGAACAGCACGACCATCGCGACCGGCGTGCCGATCGGGCCGAGCACGTGCGCGAAGCCGTTCGAGAACGCGTGGCCGAGCGCATTCGTGTCGGGGCCCGACAGCGGGCTCGTCAACGCGCAGCTTGCGATGAACACGGCCGCGAAGCCGAGCCACAGGCGAATCGAGCCGCGGCCGGCGAGTCCGCCGCCGCCGGGCAGCATCGCCTGGACGAGGCGCCAGATGAGAAGGAGGAACCAGACGGCGGAGATGCCGAACCAGCCGAAGACAACCGTGTGCATGCTTTGATGAAACAGGAAGAGGGCGGGGAGCGCGGTGCGCGACCCGCCGAGTTTAACCGGCCGACGAACAGGACTCTAAGGCGGCATGAAGGCGTCGAAGCGCTTCCAGGCCGCGGGACGCATGCGTCCGGGATCCGCGCGTGGCGAAGGCGGCCGGTCGGCCTTCGCCCGCGCGCTGCATCAGGGGCTCCGGCGCGTGAAGGTCAGCGTCGCGCCGGCTTCGGTCACGATCTGCAATTGCTGCGGCTCGCGCATCTGCACGCCGGTCTTGTCGATGTGCGCGAGCGCATCGAGGTATGCGTGTTCGAGCTGGCCGCCGAGCGCGTTCGGGCATGCCATGCGCGTGCCGGCGAGCGGCCCGAAGCTCAGCAGGCCGTTCTTGAGCGCGTAGGTCCCCATGTAGCGGTTGCAGCCCGAAAAGCCGCTGGCGCGCCGGACGCCCGACTCGGTGGACAGCGCGAGCTTGATCGGCTCGCCGTTGTCGCCGTGCGGAATCGTGCGTGGCGTGCCGTCGGCGTTCACCCAGCTCGTGAGCTCCCAGCTCGTGTCGTCGAGCAGCTGGACGGCGGCGGGGTTGTACGGGTCGGGTGCGGGGGCGGCGGAATCGGGGTGGGTCGGCATCGCGCAGGCGGCGAGAAGCGTGGCAAGCGTCAACGCGCAGAGCGGCGCTCGCAACGGGCGAAGCAGGCCGGTGCGTGCGCGTGCGGCGGCGGACAGGTGGGACATGAGCCTCGTTCCTCATCGGATTCTGATCAAGGCGTAAGAGTAACGCACCCGCCCCGCGCGAGGCGAGCCGACACTTCGCGCGTGAAAACGTTCGCAACCCGCCCGCGGGCCGCGCGCGGCGGGCGGCGACGCGACGAAACCGGCCGGACCGGCGCGGGTGCGCGTGGGGTGCGCGTGTTAACATCGAAGCCGTTTTCGTCCTCCAACAGAACCAGCGGGAAATCACATGCAGATCGGTCAGCGGCTCGGTACGCCGCTTTCACCCTCGGCCACGCGCGTCATGCTGCTCGGCGCGGGCGAACTCGGCAAGGAAGTCATCATCGCGTTGCAGCGGCTCGGCGTCGAAGTCGTCGCGGTCGACCGCTATCCGGACGCACCGGGCCACCAGGTCGCGCATCGCGCGCACGTGATCGACATGACCGACGCCGCCGCGCTGCGCGCGGTCGTCGAGGCCGAGCGTCCGCACCTGATCGTGCCGGAGATCGAGGCGATCGCGACCGATGCGCTCGCGGCGATCGAGGCGGCCGGCCTGGCCGAGGTGATCCCGACCGCGCGCGCGACGCAGCTCACGATGAACCGCGAGGGCATCCGCCGCCTCGCGGCCGAGGAGCTCGGGCTGGCGACTTCGCCGTACGCGTTCGCGGAGTCGTTCGACGCGTTCAGCGCGGCCGTCGCGAAGATCGGCATGCCGTGCGTCGTGAAGCCGGTGATGTCGTCGTCGGGCAAGGGACAGTCGGTCGTGCGGACCGAGGCCGACGTGAAGCCCGCCTGGGACTACGCGATGGCGGGCGGCCGCGTGAACCACGGCCGCGTGATCGTCGAGGGCTTCATCGATTTCGACTACGAGATCACGCAGCTGACCGTGCGCGCGATCGACCCGGCGACGCTCGAGACGCGCACCTACTTCTGCGAGCCGGTCGGGCACGTGCAGGTGGCGGGCGACTACGTCGAATCGTGGCAGCCGCAGCCGATGAGCGCCGTCGCGCTGGAAAAGTCGCGCGAGATCGCGCACAAGGTGACCGAGGCGCTCGGCGGGCGCGGGATGTTCGGCGTCGAGCTGTTCGTGCGCGGCGACGAAGTCTGGTTCTCCGAGGTGAGCCCGCGGCCGCACGACACCGGCCTCGTGACGCTCGCGTCGCAGCGCCAGTCGGAGTTCGAACTGCACGCGCGCGCGATTCTCGGGCTGCCGGTCGATCCGACGCTCGGCTCGCCGGCCGCGTCGGCGGTGATCTACGGCGGGCTCGACGAGCGCGGCATCGCGTTCGAGGGCGTGCGCGACGCGCTGGCCGTGCCGGGCACCGACCTGCGCCTGTTCGGCAAACCGGAAAGCTTCGCGAAGCGGCGCATGGGTGTCGCACTCGCGACCGGCGCGACCGTCGACGAAGCCCGCGAACGCGCGAAACGCGCCGCGGCCGCCGTGCGGCCCGTGTCGGCGCGCTGACCGGACCAGGAGAGCACGATGGCGTCGACATGGCGGCGGATCGGACGTATCGGCAAGCTGGGCGCCGCGCTGGCGCTGGTCGCGAGTCTCGCGGGGTGCGGCCTTGCGGCCGCGCCGTGCCGGGTCGCATCGGCCGGGCTGAAGATCGTGCCGCTCGTCGGCCATGTCGCGGCCGCGCCGACCGACGCGTGCGCCGACGTCATCGATCCCTGACCGGCGAACCCTCGATCCATAAGCAACGATAATCGCGCGTCCCGCGAGGGGGCGCTTCCACCCGTCTCGTGAGAGGACCTGCATGATTCGCCAAACCTTCGCCGCGCTCGCGCTGGCCGGTACCGCCGTTTCCGTCGTGCATGCCGCGCAACTGACCGTCGAGGAGATCGACGCCGATTCGCGCGTGCAGACCCTCTATCAGTGCGCGAACCAGAAGCAGCCGGTACGCGTGTCGTACTGGCGCGCGGGCAACGGCCAGAGCTTCGCGCTGGTGCCGGTCAACGGGCAGCAGATGCTGTTCGTCGATACCGTTTCGGCGTCGGGCGCGCGTTACCAGGCCGGACGCTATACGTGGTGGACGAAGGGCAAGGAAGGGACGCTGCGCGACGAGATCGCCGATCAGAATGCGGCGCCGCTGCTCGGCGACTGCGTGCAGGTCGAGAAGAAGAAAAAGAAGAAGGGCTGAGCGCCGCGCGCGATCGGATACGCCGGGCGGGCGTGCCGATTGCCGCGATCGGTGCGGGCAGCCGGGTTCGCCCCTGGGCTGGACGGCGGGGCGGGCGGCGCTCGGTTTCGTCGGCTGCCTGCCGATTTCCCGAAGGATGTGGTCGGGATTCGACCCCTAATTTAGATCATCAGCCGATCGGGATAGCCCGATCGCTCGACGCATCGCCCGCGCCCGGCCTGCCCGCGCACGCCGCGAACCGCCACCGGGGCCGTTCGCGGCGTTCACCGGGGGCCGTTCGCGGCGTTGTCACAGACAGATTGCTGCGCAGTGCTACAATACGGCCCTTTCCGCCGGCATTCGCGCCGAACGGAGTCCGCACGGCCTGTGGCGCCCGATGTTCGAATTGAACCGGTCCCAAGCGCCAGAGCGGCGCCGCGCGGCGCGCCGCGGCTCCGTCTACTTCCGAAATGTGATGAGCGCAGGCCCGGCCGGCCTGACGCACGATGTCCCCGCCGCGCCTTTTGAGCGAAACGCCACCATGTCCGATTCTGTCGCCAAGCCAGCCGACGCAACCTTCGATCAATTCGGCCTTGCCGCCGATATCCTGAAAGCCATTGCGGAGCAGGGCTATACGACGCCGACGCCGATCCAGGCGCAGGCCATTCCGGTCGTGCTCGCCGGCCGCGACGTCATGGGCGCCGCGCAAACGGGCACCGGCAAGACCGCGAGTTTCTCGCTGCCGATCCTCCAGCGCCTGCTGCCGCAGGCCAACACGAGCGCATCGCCAGCGCGCCACCCGGTGCGCGCGCTGATCCTCACGCCGACCCGCGAACTCGCCGACCAGGTCGCCGCGAACGTGCATGCGTACGGGAAGCACACGCCGCTGCGCAGTGCGGTCGTGTTCGGCGGCGTCGACATGAACCCGCAGATGGCCGAGTTGCGCCGCGGCGTCGAGATCCTGATCGCGACGCCGGGCCGCCTGCTCGACCACGTGCAGCAGAAGACCGCGAACCTCGGGCAGGTGCAGATGCTCGTGCTCGACGAGGCCGACCGGATGCTCGACATGGGCTTCCTGCCGGACCTGCAGCGCATCCTGAACCTGCTGCCGAAGGAACGTCAGACGCTGCTGTTCTCGGCCACCTTCTCGCCGGAAATCAAGAAGCTCGCATCGACCTACCTGCGCAACCCGCAGACGATCGAAGTCGCGCGCAGCAACTCGACGAACGCGAACGTCACGCAGATCGTCTACGACGTCGCCGAAGGCGACAAGCAGGCGGCCGTCGTGCAACTGCTGCGCGATCGCGGGCTCAAGCAGGTGATCGTGTTCTGCAACAGCAAGATCGGTGCGAGCCGGCTCGCGCGCAATCTCGAGCGCGACGGCGTCGTCGCATCGGCGATCCACGGCGACAAGACGCAGATCGAGCGGATGCAGGCGCTCGACGCGTTCAAGCGCGGCGAGATCGAGGCGCTGGTCGCGACCGACGTGGCCGCGCGCGGTCTCGACATCGCCGAACTGCCGGCCGTGATCAACTTCGACCTGCCGTTCAACGCGGAAGACTATGTGCACCGGATCGGCCGCACGGGCCGCGCGGGCGCGACGGGCGATGCGCTGTCGCTGTGCAGCCCGAACGAGCGCAAGCAGCTCGCCGATATCGAAAAGCTGATCAAGCGTCCGCTCGAGGTGCAGATGCTCGCGCTCGACAAGCCGGCGCGCCATCGTCACGACGAGCGTGGCGGCGAGCGTGGGGAGCGCGGCGGCGAACGCGGCGGCCGTCGCGAGCGCGACGAGCATCGCGGTGCGTCGGGGCGCCGTTCGGGCGGTTCCGAGCGTGGCGGCCATCACCGTCGTCACGAGGCGCCGGTCGACGATTTCTTCCTGAAGCCGTACGAGCCGTCGGCGCCGGCGAAGCAGCCGGAAGAGACGAAGTCCGCGCAACAGCCCGAGAAGAAGGGGCCCAAGCGTCAGGTCGCCGCGCTGCTCGGCGGCTTCGGGATGCCGCGCAAGCCGTCGGCGTAAGCGGACGGTTCAGGCGATCGGTGCGGCGCGCGAGCGCCGCCGCGGAAACGGGTGCATGCGATGAGCATGTGCCCGTTTTTCATTGGGCGAGACGATTCGTGAAGGGGCGTGCGAGACGGGCGACGACTTGCCGCAGGGATGGTCGAGGGGGCATTTCGATGCCGTGCCGTCGGCGGGCGAGCCGTTCCGATCGGCTCGACGCTGATGGATGCAGGAACGCGGTCGGTACAAACCGGCGTCCCGCGAGCGACTCAACCGGCGCGTGGCCCGAAGCGACGCGCCCACGCTGCGGTCGCGGCCGCGTAGAACGCATCCATCGTATCGACCGATGGATCGCCATCGGCCAAAAGGCCGAGGTGCGCGGCGGCGGCCCGCAGCGCCGGCAGCGGATCGTCGCGTTCGAGCGCGATCGCACCGGTCTGCTTGCTGAGCTTTTCGCCGTTCGCATCGACGACGACGGGGACGTGCAGGTAGTCGGGCGTGGGCACGCCGAGACAGCGCTGCAGGTAGATCTGGCGCGCGGTCGAGTCGAGCAGGTCGGCGCCGCGCACGACGTGCGTGATGCCCGCGTCGGCATCGTCGACCACGACCGCGAGCTGATACGCCCATTGGCCGTCCGCGCGCTTCAGCACGAAATCGCCGACCTCGGTCGCGAGGTTCTGCGCTTGCGTGTGCTGCCAGCGGTCGTCGAACGTGACGATCGCGGCGTCGCCGTCCGGCACGCGCAGCCGCCATGCACGCGCGGGCTTGCCGTGCAGGCCGGTGCGGCAGGTGCCCGGGTATGCGAGCGTCGTGTGGCGTTCGTGCGCGGCACGCAGCGAATCGGCGATTTCCTTGCGCGTGCAGCCGCACGGATAGACGAGCCCGGCGGCGACGAGCCGTTCGAGCGCGCCCGCATAGTCGGCCTCGCGCGTGCTTTGCCAGACGGGCGGCTCGTCGGGCGTCATGCCGAAATGCGTGAGCGTCGCGAGAATCTCGTCGGCGGCGCCGGGCACCGTGCGCGGGCCGTCGATGTCCTCGATCCGCACGAGCCACGCGCCGCCGTGCGCGCGCGCATCGAGCCAGCTCGCGAGCGCACCGACCAGCGAGCCGAAATGCAGCGGGCCGGTGGGCGACGGCGCGAAGCGGCCGCGGTAGCCGTTCATCGGGGCGCGGAGCGACGCGCGCTTACGCGGCGCTGGCGGCGGCCTGCGCGCAGGCCGGGCACGACTTGCCGGGCACGTAGCTCGGCGATTGCTGGGCTTCCGGCGTGACGACCGCGCGGCACGCGAAGCACGTGACGTTCTCGGTCGGCTGCAGTTGCGGGTTCAGCGCGGTGCGGTAGTCGAACACGAAGCAGTCGCCGTGATAGTGCGCGCCGCCGACTTCCTCGAAATACTTCAGGATCCCGCCCTCGAGCTGGTAGACGTTCTCGATGCCGATTTCCTTCATGTGGATCGCCGCCTTCTCGCAACGGATGCCGCCGGTGCAGAACGACACGACCGTCTTGCCCTCGAGATCGGCGCGGTTCGCATCGATCACTGCCGGGAACTCGCTGAACTTGTCGATCCGGTAGTCGAGCGCGTCGTCGAACGTGCCGACGTCCACTTCGAACGCGTTGCGCGTGTCGAGCATCACGACCGGGCGGCCGGCATCGTCGTGGCCGCGGTCGAGCCACGCCTTCAGCGTGCGCGCGTCGACCGCCGGCGCGCGGCCGAGCTCCGGCTGGATCGCGGGCTTCTTCATCGTGATGATCTCGCGCTTCAGGCGCACGAGCATCCGGCGGAACGGCTGCGAGTCGGACAGGCTCTCCTTGAACTGTAGCGTCGCGAACTTGCCTTCGAACAGCGGATCGTGGCGGAGGTAGTCGATGAATGCGTCGGTCGCTTCGCGCGGGCCGGCGATGAACAGGTTGATGCCTTCCGGCGCGAGCAGGATCGTGCCGCGCAGGCCGAGTTCGTTGCAGCGGGCGGTGACGAGCGGGCGCCATTGCTCGGTCGCGTCGAGCGACACGAAGTGGTAGGCGGCGAGGTTGACGATGGTCATGATGATCCGACGGGAAAACGGCCGCGGCCGTGCGGCGGGCGCACGGCGGCCCCGCAAAAAAGGGTGCGAAGCCGGGGCGATGATTCGAAAACCCGTATTATCCCGCAAACTGCGCATGCGCCGGCACCCGACCGTTCGGCCGGCGCCGCGCGCATCGGCCGAACGGCCGGGCGCGGGGATTTTTTGGGCAGCCTGCGCGACGACGCGGCTACAATAACGCCCATGTCAGATCCCCGCTTCGTCCATCTTCGCGTTCACTCCGAATTCTCGATTGCCGACGGCATCGTGCGTCTCGACGACATCGTCAAGGCGGCGGCCGCAGACGGCCAGGGCGCGCTCGCCCTGACCGATCTCGGCAACGCATTCGGCCTCGTCCGTTTCTACCAGGAAGCCCGCGGCAAGGGCATCAAGCCGATCGCCGGCTGCGACGTCTGGATCACCAATCCGGACGATCGCGACAAACCGTCGCGCCTGTTGCTGCTGGTGAAGGACAAGGTCGGTTACCTGAACCTGTGCGAGCTGCTGTCGAAGGCCTGGCTCACGAACCAGTACCGCGGCCGCGCGGAGCTCGACGCGAGCTGGCTCGACGGCGAGCTCTCGCAAGGGCTGCTCGCGCTGTCGGGCGCGCAGCAGGGCGATATCGGGCTCGCGTTCGCGGCCGGTAACGAGGAAGCCGCGCGCCGTCATGCCGAGCGCTGGGCGAAGGTGTTCCCGGGCGGCTTCTACATCGAGCTGCAGCGTTACGGCCAGCCGGGCGCCGAGGCGTACATCCAGCAGGCCGCGACGCTCGCCGCGTCGCTGAAGCTGCCGGTCGTCGCGACGCACCCGACGCAGTTCATGACCGACGACGATTTCACCGCGCACGAAGCGCGCGTGTGCATCTCGGAAGGCGACATGCTCGCGAATCCGCGGCGTCAGAAGCGCTTCACGACCGATCAGTACTTCCGCACGCAGGAGGAGATGGCCGCGTTGTTCGCCGACCTGCCGTCGGCGATCGCGAACACGGTCGAGATCGCGAAGCGCTGCAACCTGAAGCTCGAGCTCGGCAAGCCGAAGCTGCCGCTGTTCCCGACGCCTGACGGCATGTCGCTCGACGACTACCTGGTCCAGCTGTCGAAGGAGGGGCTCGAGAAGCGCCTCGAACAGCTGTATCCGGATGCCGCGGAGCGCGATGCGCAGCGCGACACGTACTACAAGCGGCTCGAATTCGAGTGCGGGACCATCACGAAGATGGGCTTCCCGGGCTACTTCCTGATCGTTGCCGACTTCATCAACTGGGCGAAGAACAACGGCGTGCCGGTCGGCCCGGGCCGCGGCTCGGGTGCCGGATCGCTGGTCGCGTACGCACTCGGCATTACCGACCTGGACCCGCTGCGCTACAACCTGCTGTTCGAGCGATTCCTGAATCCGGAACGCGTGTCGATGCCCGACTTCGACATCGACTTCTGCCAGCACGGCCGCGATCGCGTGATCCAGTACGTGAAGGAAAAATACGGCGCGGACGCCGTGTCGCAGATTGCCACCTTCGGCACGATGGCCGCGAAGGCGGCCGTGCGCGACATCGGCCGCGTGCTCGATCTCGGCTACATGTTCACCGACGGCGTCGCGAAGCTGATCCCGTTCAAGCCGGGCAAGCACGTGACGATCGCCGACGCGATGAAGGAAGAGCCGCAACTGCAGGAGCGCTACGACCACGAGGACGAAGTGCACCAGTTGCTCGACCTCGCGCAGCGCGTCGAGGGCCTGACGCGTAACGTCGGGATGCACGCGGGCGGCGTGCTGATCGCGCCCGGCAAGCTGACCGATTTCTGCCCGCTGTACACGCAGGGCGACGACGGCGGCGTCGTCAGCCAGTACGACAAGGACGACGTCGAAGCCGTCGGCCTCGTGAAGTTCGACTTTCTGGGTCTCACGACGCTGACGATCCTCGACTGGGCCGAGCGCTACATTCGCCGCCTCGATGCGTCGAAGGCCGACTGGTCGCTCGCGCAGGTGCCGCTCGACGATCCGGCATCGTTCCAGATCCTGAAGAAGGCCAACACGGTCGCCGTGTTCCAGCTGGAAAGCCGCGGGATGCAGGGCATGCTGAAGGATGCGCAGCCCGACCGCTTCGAGGACATCATCGCGCTCGTGTCGTTGTACCGTCCGGGCCCGATGGACCTGATCCCGAGCTTCTGCGCACGGAAGCACGGCCGCGAGAAGGTCGACTATCCGGATCCGCGCGTCGAACCCGTCCTGAAAGAGACCTACGGCATCATGGTCTATCAGGAGCAGGTGATGCAGATGGCGCAGATCATCGGCGGCTACTCGCTCGGCGGCGCCGACTTGCTGCGTCGCGCGATGGGCAAGAAGAAGCCCGAGGAGATGGCCCAGCACCGCGAGATCTTCGCCGAGGGTGCGGCCAAGAACGGCCTCACGCGCGAGAAGTCCGACGAGATCTTCGACTTGATGGAGAAGTTCGCGGGCTACGGCTTCAACAAGTCGCACGCGGCGGCCTACGCACTGCTCGCGTATTACACCGCGTGGCTGAAGGCGCACCATCCGGCCGAATTCATGGCGGCCAACATGACGCTCGCGATGGACGACACCGACAAGGTGAAGATCCTGTTCGACGACTGCGTCGCGAACAACCTCGCCGTGCTGCCGCCCGACATCAACGCATCGCATTACCGGTTCGAGCCGGTGGCCGAAGCCGACGGCAAGCGCTCGCGCACGATCCGCTACGGTCTCGGCGCGGTGAAGGGCAGCGGCCAGAACGCGATCGAGGAAATCCTGCGCGCGCGCGAGGAAAAGCCGTTCACCGACCTGTTCGACTTCTGCGAGCGGATCGACCGGCGCGTCGTCAACCGCCGCACGGTCGAGGCACTGATCCGCGCCGGCGCGTTCGATTCGCTCAACGCAAACCGCGCGCAGATGCTCGCGTCGGTGCCGCTCGCGATGGAAGCAGCCGACCAGGCCGCGGCGAACGCGATGCAGGCCGGCCTGTTCGACATGGGCGCCGAGTCGCCGCACGCGCATGCGCTCGTCGACGAACCCGCGTGGGACGACAAGCGCCGCCTGCAGGAAGAGAAGGGCGCGCTCGGCTTCTACCTGTCCGGCCACCTGTTCGATGCGTATCGCGACGAAGTGCGCCGGTTCGTGCGGCAGAAGGTCGGCGACCTGAAGGAAGGGCGCGACAAGCTCGTCGCGGGCATCATCGCGTCGCTGCGCACGCAGATGACCCAACGCGGCAAGATGCTGATCGCGCTGCTCGACGACGGTTCGGGCCAGTGCGAGATCACGATCTTCAACGAGCAGTTCGAGGCGAACAAGGCGCTGTTCAAGGAAGACGAACTGCTGATCGTGCAGGGGCAGGCGCGCAACGACGCATTCACCGGCGGCATCCGCTTCACGGCCGACACGGTGATGGATCTCGAACGCGCGCGCAGCCGCTATGCGCAGGCGGTGCGGCTCACGATGAACGGCAATGCCGATGCGGCGGCGCTGCGCCGCGTGCTCGAGCTGCACGTGTCGAAGGACGATCCGGCGGCCGCGCCCGCGGTCGAGGTGCCCGCGCCGCGCGGCGGCGGACGCGACGGCGGCCGTCGCCCGCAGGCACCGCTGCCGAACGGGCTCGCGGTCCAGGTTCACTACAGCAACGCACGCGCGCAGGGTGAAATGCGTCTCGGCGACGCGTGGCGCGTGAAACCGAGCGACACGCTGCTCGCGGAGTTGCGCGCGACGTTCGACGGCAGCATCGTCGAAATCACGTACTGACCGGGTCCCCGCCCGGACGGTCGTCGCCTGCGCGGCCCGTCGCATCGCCATCGTGCGGTGCGGCGGGCCGTTTTCATTTCGGCGGGTGCTTGGGGCCGTCATCCGGACGCTATACAATCCGTCGCGCGCGACGCTGATGCGGCGCCGGCTGCGGTCCGCCGGCCGGCGGCGACGTCATGCGTGTGAGGAAAACGGGGACAGTTCCGCGCGGCACGGGATGCGGCGCGGTGCCGCTAGCGACCGCGCGACGAGGCCGGCATGGGGAAGAGCATCGGAAACACCAGATTGCCGGCCGGTACGGACGATAAAAAAACCGACAGCACCACCAAAACAATGGCCAACGGGAAACCGGCGGGGCGGATCCTCGTGATCCGGATTGATTTTCTGGGCGACATGCTGTGCACGACCGCTTTTCTCGGCGCGCTGAAACAGCGCTGGCCCGGTGCGGAACTGCATGTGGTCGCGAACCGCTACAACGCGGCCGCGCTGGCCGGCAACCCGGACGTGCACGCGGTCCATACCTACGTGTACAGCCGTCAGTGCGAGCGCAACGACCACCCGGGACGGATGCGCGCGTTCTTCGACCGGCTGTGGCTCGTGCGGCGGCTGCGCCGCCTGCGGTTCGACCTCGTGGTCGTGCCGAACGGCGGCATGCATCGCAGCAGCATCCAGTTCGCGCGGCAGCTCGGCGTGAAGGATTGCCGCTGGCACGATGCCGATTCCGAATTCGACGATCGCAAGCCCGAACACATCGCGTCGCGGCCGATGTGCCATGAAGCGCTGTCGGGGTTTCGGCTCGTGCCCGAACTCGGCCGCCTCGATCTCGACGGTCTGGCGCTGTCCGTCCACCCGGACCGCGCGCTGCAGGACACGTGGTATCGGCTGCTCGGGCCGCGCACGAAACCGCGCGTCGGGCTGTTCGTGTCGAACAAGGCGGCCGAGCGGCGCTGGCCGGCCGATCGATGGCGCGACCTCGGCCGGCGGCTCGCACCGTTCGCCGACGTGATCGTGTTCCGCGATCCCGCCGTGTCGGCCGAGGCCGAGGCCGACCGCGACGCGTGGCGGGACGTGAACGCCCGGCATGTCACGCCGTCGTCGATCCCCGAACTGGTGGCCGCCACAAGCCTGCTCGACGCGATCGTGTCGGCCGACAGCGCGCCCGTGCATCTCGCGTCGGCGCTCGGCGTGCCGCACATGATCCTGCGGGCCGGCGCGACGGTCGACGCGATCGGCGTCGACGCGCTCGAACGTGCGGTGCTTCATCTGTTGACGCAGGCAGGACAGCCCGGCGACGCGCTGGACGGCGCGCTGCCGTTCCCGGCCGCCACGCCGGCGGCACCGGCGGTCGGCGTGATCGTTTCGTAGCGCCTGAAGGCCGGCGGCGCCGGCACTGCCACTGGGCGGGCAAACGGGAGCCAGGGTGGCCGCAAGCCTCGCCGTGCGCGGTGCGTTGTTGCCTGCCGCGTTGCCGGACGGGCGACACCGGCTGCCGGCCGCGGCGTGTCCCCGGACGCCCGCGCCCGACGCCATGCCACGCCACCGGCCGCAAAATCCTGTACATTGCGAGCCTTGTCCAGCCAGCTAGACGGAACGATCGCCGTGGCCCTGTTTTCTTCCGCCCGCCCGCCCAGAACCATCCTCGTCGCCGCACCGCGCCGTATCGGCGACGTGCTGCTGACGACGCCGCTCGTGCGTTCGCTGAAGGCGCGCTGGCCCGATGCGCAGATCGACATGCTGGTGTTTCGCGGCACCGAGGGCGTGCTGGAGCACAACCCCGACGTGCGGCAAGTGATCGTCGTCGCGCAGCGTGCGGGGTTCCGCGAGCGGCTGCGCGACGCGCTGTCGATGTGGCGCCGCTACGATCTCGCGTGCGCGGCGCTGAGTTCCGACCGGCCGCGCTTCTACAGCTGGTTCGCCGGCCGCAAGCGCGTCGGCCTTGTCGATCCGAACCGCGTCACGTGGCTGACTCGAATGATGCTGAACGGCATTGCGATCAATCATCACGAATCCGCGCATACGGTCGTCAGCACGCTCGCGCTCGCACCGGTGATCGGCATCGAGCCGGTATCCGAGGTTGTCGCGCCGGGCATCGGCGACGATCCCGCGCGGCGCGCGCGTTTCGATGCGTGGCTCGCCGAATCGCCGGCGATCCGCGACGGCAAGCCGCTCGTCGTGCTGCATCCGTATCCGATGTTTCGCTACAAGCAATGGCGGCTCGAAGGCTGGGTCGAGATGATCGAATGGCTGCGCGCGCAGGGGTTTGCGATCGCGCTGTCGGGCGGCCCGGCCGATCGCGAGCGCGAGTACGCGGAGCAGGTCGCGGCCGAGGCGGGCGGCGACGTGCTGAACCTGGTCGGCCGCCTCACGTTCGGCGAAAGCGCGGAGCTCGTGCGGCGTGCGCGGCTGTTCATCGGGCCCGATACGGGCGCGACGCACGTTGCGGCCGCGACCGGCACCGACACGATCGCGCTGTTCGGTCCGTCCGACCCGGTGCGCTGGGGGCCGTGGCCGCAGCACTGGCCGGCGACCGAGAACCCGTGGGCGCTGCGCGGCTCCGCGCGGCACGGCAACGTGTGGCTGCTGCAGGGTGAGGGCGATTGCGTGCCGTGCCGGCACGAAGGCTGCGAGCGCCATGTCGACAGCCATAGCGACTGTCTCGTCAATCTCGGCACGCAGCGCGTCAAGGCGGCGGCGGCCGAGATGCTCGGGCTGAATCCGCCGGGCGCCGCCGACGCGGTCGTCGACACGTCGCGGCTGCATCGCGCGCGCTCGGACTGACGCGCGCGAAAGCCGTACGTATCCTGATTTGAAAAGCGGGGAGGGGGCGCGGCACGATGCGTCGGCGGCGCGGGTGCGCCGCCCTTGGGCCGAACCGGCGACGGGCGGCCGCGTCGCGCCCGCCGCCCCGGCGCATGATGCGTTATGCGCTGCGCCGGATCGCCGACGTTTCGCGCGGCAGCGCTTCGCTGCGCGCGCCGCAGCCGAGCAGGATGCCGGCGAGCAGCACCAGCAGGTGACCTTCGGCGAAATCGAGCAGCAGCGAATTCGCGAGACTGCCGATCGTGAAGATCGCGAGCCACGCGAGCAGCACATGCCGCGAGCGCGGATCGAGTGCGCGGCTGCCGCGCGCGATCTGCACGATCAGGTTCACGAACAGCAGTACGCCGAGCGTGCCGAGCTGCACGGCCATCAGCAGGTATTCGTTATGCGGATTCGACGTGAGCTGGCCTTCGGCAGCCGTCTTGCCGGCCGTGAGTTTCTGGAACTCGAACTCGAGGCCGCCCGCGCCGTAGCCGATCACGGGGCGCTGGCGATACAGCTCGAGCCCCTTCCTGTACCACTCGAGACGCAGCCCGGTCGACGTGATCGCGTCGCTCTGCCGATACTGCTGCACTTCCGACACGACTTTCACGAGCCGGCCGTTGTGCACCGTGCATGCGGCGACGACGAGCGCGGCGCCGGCCAGGACCAGCGCCCCGGCGGCGAGCCCCGCGCGCAGCGCCGACTGGCGGCGCAGCAGCAGCACGAAACGCACCGCGACGACGAGCATCAGCAGCAGCGCGATGACTTGCCCGGTGCGTCCCTGCAGCATCACGAACACGTTGATCAGCGACCACGCGGCGACGCCGGCATACGCGGCGCGCGACAGCACGGTGCGGGCCGACAGCGCGAGGTCGGCCGCCTGGTAGAACAGCAGCGCGCCGAACATGCCGGCCGCGATATGGTTCTTGAACACCCACGCGCGCGACAGCGGCAGCTCGGACGCATGCGCGGGCCCGATCGCGGTCAGCCCGAGGTAGTTGGTGGTCGACAGCAGCAGGATCACGCACAGCGTGCCGAACCACGCGCGGCGTACGATCGGCGCCCAGTTCGAATGGCGGAACGCGAGCACGGCAAACGGCAGCAGCAGCAGCTTGTCGTACTTGGCGACCCAGTTCCATGCCTTCGGGTGCGGCGCGACCGTATAGGCGACGCTCGCGGTCAGCGCCGCGAGGATCAGGAGCGCCGCGAGCGACGCCGGTTCGGTGACGAACGTGCGCAGGTCGCGCCAGAATTCGGGGGAGATGACGAGCGCGGCCGCGAACAGCCCGCAAAACACGTTGGTCAGCGCGGTCGAGACCGGCACCATGCAGAGCGCGATGACGGCGAAGGCGCGGGCGGCGGTCAGGCGCCGCGTGGCGGGAGCGGAAAACGAAAGCATCGGAACCTGTCGAATGGACGAATGCGGCATGCGGGCACCGTGCTGCGCGCCGCGCGTCCCGGCTGCACCGCGCGGGACGAAGCGCGCAGTATACGCGAAGCCGCGGGCGTTTCCGTGGCGTTTCCGGGGTCCGATCAGCTGAATGCGCGCTTGATCCGCGAGCGCAGCAGGGCGCGCTTGAGGCGCCCTTCGACGGCCGGCGTGTCGAGCGCGAGACGCGAGCCGGCCGGCTCGCCGCGATGCAGGTAATAGCGGTCGAACGTGGCCTGCGTCATGCCCCATTTGTTGAGGAACTGGCGGCGGCCGTCGTTCTTGACGATCTTGCCGGTGCTCTTCTGCTGGAAGTGATAGACGAGGCTGTCGCCGACGCCGAGGAAGATCCGGCAGCCGGCGTCCCAGAATTTCATCGAGAAGTCGTTGTCGCTGCTCATCCCCGGCGACAGCTCGCTGCTGTAGCCGCCGATGCGGTTCCACCAGTCGCGGTGCACGAGCGTCGGCGGCCAGGTCGAGCCGAGCCAGTCCGCGCGCGCGAGCCGCGGCGTGGCCGCGACGAGTCCGGCCGCATCGAACTGGTCGGCGTCGCGGCCGAAATTGCTGACGACGACGCACGGGTTGCGCGTGTCGACCGGTTCGACCATCGTGCCGGACAGCATGAAGAGGTCGGTCGGCATCTGCTCGATGCGCCGCACGAGCGCCGCGTCCCAGCCCGGGCAGCAGACCATGTCGTCGTTCATGTAGACGACGTAGTCGCGCGTCGCGCGCGCCGCGGCCAGGTTCACCGCGTGGCAGATGCCGATGTTGGCCGGCGACGCGGTGTGCTCGATGCCTTCGCTGCGCACCCAGTCGAGCGTGCCGTCCGAGCCGTCGTTGACGTGGACGATGATCTGGTGGTCGTACGCCGAATGACGGCGCAGGCTGTCGACGACGAGCTTGAGGTACGGCAGGTTGTTCCAGGTCGGAATGATGATGGAGAACATGGCGGTCGGATTCGGTGGTCGTCGTGTCGGCGGCGCGTGGCGTATGGCGCGGCGCCGCGCTCGGGCGCGCATGGCGCGCGGGCAGCCCGGCATTGTAACGCCGGGCCGGCCGCATGCCGGCGTCGTCGGGGTGGGGGCAGGGCGGGGTGCGCTCAGCGGGTCGGCTCGTGGCCGAGCTTCAGGAACCGGTAGTACACCGTTTCCGCGTTGAACACGGCGATCATGAAGCCCGCACGGCCGTCGAGGAACCCGCGCCGCAGCACGTAGGTCCGCACGAACGCCCACGCGCCGCGCGCGAGCGCCTTGCCGAAGCCGCCGCGCTGGCCGGCCGCACGGCGCTGGCGGGCGCCGGCCGTCGAATAGGCATCGAGCTTGCGCACGACGGTTTCGAAATCCTCGTACGAATAGTGCATCAGCTTGCCCGGCAGCCGCTGCGCGGGCGTGTCGAACACGAGCCGTTCGTGCACCAGGTCGTCGGAGAAGCGGGCGGTGCCGCGCCGGAACAGGCGCGGCACCCAGTCAGGATACCAGCCGCCGTGGCGAATCCACTGGCCGCAGAAGCTCGACAGCCGGTCGAGCGCGTAGACCTGCGCGGCCGGCGTGCGGATGGCCGCGCGGATCGACTGCGCGAGTTCCGGGCTGACCACCTCGTCGGTGTCGAGCGACAGGATCCAGTCGGTGTCGAGCGCGTCGAGCGCGCGATTCTTCTGCGGGCCGAAGCCCGGCCAGTCGCGCTCGACGATCACACGAGCGCCGTGTGCGCGGGCGATTTCGACCGTATCGTCGGTGCTGCCGCCGTCGATCACGACGACGTCGTCGGCGAAGGTCAGCGCGTCGAGGCACTGCGCGAGCCGCGCGGCCGCGTTGAGGGCGATGAGGGCGACGCCGAGGGTGGGTTCTGCCATGAAATCGTCGAAAGGGCGGAGAAAACGGTGAGCGGCAGTATACCCGCGCGCCGGCCGGCGGCCGCTTCCGCACCGGCCGTGCCGGCGGGGGCGGTGCGGCTATAATGTTGGGCCTTTTTCGGCACTCGCCGGACGGGGGCGAATCCCGGGCAGCCATGCCCCGGGCGCCGCGTCGCGGCTCAAGAAGGATTGCCTTGGAAACCCAGAACACTCTTCGCAAACCGATGGACGGCACCGGTACGTCGCCGGTCACGGTCCTCAAGCGCCTGTGGCCGTACATCCGGCCGCTCATCGGCATCGTGCTGCTTGCCGTGATGACGATGGGCGTCGTCGCGGCCACGGAAGCCGGGATTCCGGCGCTGCTCAAGCCGCTGCTCGACCACGGCTTCGGCTCGCACGGCAGCGACCGCGCGAAATGGTACGTGCCGATGGCGGTGATCGGCCTGGCGCTTGTGCGCGGCGTGTCGCAGTACACGTCCAACTACCTGCTCAACTACGTGTCGAACCGCATCCTGCTGCAGCTTCGGCTCGAGATGTTCCAGCGGATGATCCACACGGGCGCGTCGTTCTTCCAGCGCGAGACCGCGAGCACCGTGATCAACGCGATCGTGTTCGAGGTCAACCAGATCCTGTCGGTGCTGACCGGCGTGATGGTCACGCTCGTGCGCGATTCGCTGACCGTGATGTTCCTGCTCGGCTACCTGTTCTACCTGAACTGGCGCCTCACGCTGATCGTCGCGGTGATCCTGCCGGGCATCGGCTGGCTCGTCAGCAAGATCAACCGCCGCCTGCGCCGCCTGAACCGCGAGCACCAGACGCTGACCAACGAGCTGTCGTACATCGTCGAGGAGACGGTCGGCGGCTACAAGGTCGTCAAGGTGCACAACGGCGAATCGTACGAGCTGGACCGCTTCACGACGATGAGCAAGCGCCTGCGCGGCTATGCGATGCGCATGACGATCTCGGGCGGGCTCGCGCAGCCGCTGACGCAGTTCCTCGCGTCGATCGCGCTCGCGGTCGTGATCACGATCGCGGTCGTGCAGTCGACCAACGACCAGACGACGGTCGGCGGCTTCGTCGCGTTCGTCACGTCGATGCTGCTGGTGATCTCGCCGCTCAAGCACCTGATCGACGTCAACCAGCCGCTGCAGCGCGGGATGACGGCCGCGGAGCTGATCTTCGGGCTGATCGACGAGCCGGCCGAGCCGCAGGGCGGCGGTCGCGCACTGCCGCACGCACGCGGCGAGATCGAGTTCCGCAACGTGTCGTTCGACTACGGCGCCTCCGAGCGTCCGACGCTCGACCGCATTTCGTTCAAGGTCGCGCCGGGCGAGATGATCGCGCTCGCGGGGCCGTCGGGCAGCGGCAAGACGACCCTCGTGAACCTGCTGCCGCGCTTCTTCGACCCGACCGACGGCGCGATCCTGGTCGACGGCGTGCCGGTGGCCGACTACGACCTCCACGCGCTGCGCGGCCAGATGGCGATGGTCAGCCAGGACGTCGTGCTGTTCAACGACACGATCGCCGCGAACGTCGCGTACGGGCAGACGCCCGACCGCGCACGCGTGCAGGCGGCGCTCGAGGCCGCGAACCTCGCCGACGCGGTCGCCGCGATGCCCGACGGGCTCGACACGCTGGTCGGCGGCAACGGGATGCGTCTGTCGGGCGGCCAGCGGCAGCGGCTCGCGATCGCGCGCGCGATCTACAAGGACGCGCCGATCCTGATCCTCGACGAGGCGACCTCCGCGCTCGATTCGGAATCCGAGCGTCACGTGCAGGCCGCGCTCGAGCGGCTGATGGAAGGACGCACGACGCTCGTGATCGCGCACCGGCTGTCGACCATCGAGCGCGCGGACCGGATCCTCGTGCTCGAGGCCGGCAAGATCGTCGAAGAGGGCAGTCACGACGAACTGCTGCGCCACGGCGGGCTGTACGCCCACCTCCATCGGATCCAGTACCAGCAGCAGGCGGCCTGACGTCGGGTCATGCCGGTGTGCTAGTCTTGACCGCGCAGGTCCAGTTGTTTCCGGTTCGACGTGACAACACGGAGGGAAGGACAATGAGGAAGGTGCACGGGATGATGCTCGCCGCGCTGATCGCGGCGGGTTTCGCGGTGCCGGTCGCGATGGCGCAGGATCACGGCAATGACGACAACCACAAGGACCACGGCAACCACGGCATGCAGCGCGGCCACGGTCCGAAGCACATGCCGCCCGGCCAGGCGATGCATCGCGACGACGACATGCCGCAGCGCTGGGCCGATCAGCCGCGCCGCGACTGGCACAAGGGCGATCGCCTCCCGAACGAATTCCGTGATCGCCAGTACGTGGTCGACGACTGGCGCGGCTACCGCCTGAGCGCGCCGCCGCGCGGCTATCAATGGGTCGGCGTCGGCGGCGACTATCTGCTCGTGCAGATCGGCTCGGGCATCGTGCTGCGGGTCGGCCCGTAACGCACCGTCGATTATCGATTCATCCGGCTGCCGGGGCGTGCGTCCCGGCAGCCGCGTCACTTGTCCTTGCTCTCGCCCTTGCCCTTGTTCGCCGCCCGGCGGAACCAGCGTCGCTCGATCCGCGCCATCGCCCAGCACACGGCCAGCGCACAGACGGTGCCGAGCGCGACTTCCCCGAGCCGCATCAGCGGAATGTCCCATAACGGGCCGTTGCCCGGAAACAGCAGCACGATCGTCGCGGTCACGCCGCCGAGCCGTGCCGCGCTGCCGATGTTCAGGCACCAGCAGCTGACGATCGTGATCGCGACCGCAAGCGCATAGGCGACGAGGCGGTCGCCACCGAGCGCGGCACCCGCGAACCCGACCAACCCCCCGATCATCGCGCCGATGAACTGGTCGCGCGACAGCGACATCGTGTCCGAATAGTTGTGCTGCGTGACGGCGATCGCGGTGACCGCCGCCCACACGGCCTGCTCGGTGTGCAGCGCACGGCCGATCGCATACGCGAGGCAAGCGCCGCAGACCGCCTGCAGCGCCATCAGCGCGCCCTGCGTGAGCCGTTCGCCGAACGTCAGCCCCTTGAACAGATCGAAGATCGACTGCTGGATCTGCTGACGGGCTTCGTTGAGTGTCCTGATCGTATCCATCGTGTCGGGCCAAGAAGCGGGCGTGGTGCGAGCGCGTCAGTGCGCCTGTTCGGACGGCGCGGCAGCCGGTTCTCCGGCGCTCGCGTCGCCGTTTTCGACGCGCGTTTCGGGCATCGCGAGCCAGACCAGCAGCACCGCGAGCGTGCCGGCAGCGGCGAGCCCGAAGAAGCTGATCGCGTTGCCGAAGTGATCGGCGACATAGCCGGCCACGGCCGTGCTGAGCGTCGCGCCGATCCCGGCCGCGAGCCCGAACAGCCCGATGCACAGGTTGTAGCGGCCCTTGCCGCCCGCGACGTCGGCCGCGATCAGCGGCAGCATCACGCCGAACACGGCCGCGCTGATGCCGTCGAGCATCTGCACGGGCACGAGCAGGTACGGGCTGCTCACGCCGGCGAACAGCAGCGCGCGCACCGGCAGCGCCGAGAAGCCGAGCAGCAGGATCGGCCGGCGTCCCCAGCGTTGCGCGGAGCGGCCGACCCACGGCGACAGCATCGCGACGATCGCCTGCGGCACGATGATGCACGCCGCGATCACGAGCTGCACGTTCTCGCCCATCCCGGCCGTCACTTCGCCGGCCGCGAGGTTGAGCATCGCCGCGTTCGACAGGTGGAACAGCACGACGCATGCCGCGAAGATCAGCATCCGGCGATCGCGCAGCAGCTCGAGCAGCGTCTCGCGCTCCTCGCCTTCGTCGTGATCGTCGGGTTGCGACGATTGCGGGATCACTTCGTGCGTCGGCTGGATCATCGCGAGCGCGAACAGCGCGGGCAGCGCCAGCACGGCAGTCAGCCAGAACACCGCGCGCGCGGAGAAATACTCGCCGGTGAGCCCCATCAGGCCCGCCGCGACCGCGCTGCCGATCGACGCCCAGCGCGCATTGCGGCCGAGCCGGTCGCCGAGGTCGGCGCGGCCGACCAGCGAGAACGAGATCGCGGCCATCGCCGGCACGAGCATGCAGCTCGCGAAGCCGTGGAACACTTCGGCCGCGATCACCGGCACGATGGTCGGGCTCGACGCGAGCAGCACCGCGGACAGGATGATCGCCGCGATCGCCCATGCGGCCGCGCCTTTCTTGTTCTTCAGCGCGTCGACGGCGGCGCCGCCCGGCACCTGGCTGACCATTGCGCTGATCGTGCCGATCGACAGCACCATGCCGATCTCGCCCTGCGTCCACTTGTGCGACGCGAGGTAGGACGCGATGAACGGACCGAACCCGGTTTGAACGTTTGCAACGAAGAAGTTGAGCCAGTCGAGGGCCCGCAGACTGCGCACGCTGACGGAATGCTTGATCGTCATCGGGTCGCACTCGCAGATGAAGCCGGCACCGGTGCAGGGGCAACGGGCGGGTAGACCGCGACGATCGGCTTGTCGGCCGCGTAGGGCGGCGACGCCTTGATCTGCGCATCGTTCAGGTCGAGCTGCGGACGCAGCGCCTTGTCGCGCGTGACGAAGCGCAGCGCGCCCCAGCTCGCGGCGATCGAGCGGCGGTCGGTATTGACGAGCCCGCCGAGGTCGAGCACGACAGCCTGCGGCTGCGCGGCGCGGTCGATCAGCACGTCGACGATGCGGCCGATCTTCGTGCCGTTCGGGCGCTCGACGTCGCTGTCGAGCAACGGCAGCCGCGTCGCGGGCGACGCCGCGGCCGAACCCGACAGCGGCACGGCCCTGGGCCGCGCGGCCGGCGGCAGGTCGCCCGACGGCACGTCGAGCACGATCGGCTCCTGTTTGCCGCCCGGCGTGAAGCGGAACACGTTCCACGGGAAGATGACCTTGCGGTCGCCGATGCCCATGAAGCCCTGCAGGTTGACGATCATCTCACGCGGCTTGCCGCTCGCGTCGGCCACCATGTCGACCGCGCGGCCGATCACCTTGCCGTTGCGGCGCGCGACTTCGCTGTCGAGCAGCGCATGGATCTGGGTTCGGTCGAGCGTGCGCGTCGCGACGAGCGGCGCAGGCGGCGGCGGGGGCGGCGTCGGTGTTTCGGGGCGCTGCACGGGCTTCGGCCGCACCACCTCGCGGTGCGGCTTCTTCGGCGCTTCCGGTTCCTCCGGCTGCGTCGGCGCGGGCACGGGCGGCATCGTCAGCGGTTCGCCGGCGGTTTCCTCGACGGGTTCGACGAGCGCCTCGCTGATCGGCGCGGGCGGATTCTGCGTCGGCAGCAGCCCGCAGCCGGACAGCAGCGCGGCGGTCGCGAGAACGAGGAAGACCGTCGAGGACGGGAACGACATGCGGGATGCGGGAAACGGGAGTCCGCCGCTCATTGACACTCACTCCATGGGTCGGGGGCGGGCCCGGAGGCTCGCGGCTGGCGATGGATGGCGGGTGCGGGCGGCGCACCACGCGAGGTGAGAGTTTAACGTGTCTTCCTTTCAGGACCGATTTATGCGGAGGATTGGGCGCGGGATGACGGGGAAAGGACGGGGATCGATCGCAGGACGTGCGGCATCGGGCGCTCCAATGAGCACGGCGCCCGACCGTCGACGACGGGTCGGGCGCCGCACGGGCTGCCGGTGTGGCGTTACTTGGCCAGCGCGCCGAGCGTCGTCGTCACCGGGGTGAGCAGGCCGCCGCCGGTCTTCGACAGCGCGCCGGTGCCGCTGCCGCCCGTCAGGCCGCCGACCGGCGAGCTGCCGACCGCCGACGTGAGCGCGCCTGCGGGGTTGCTGCCGCCCGTCGTGCCGCCGAGTGCGCCGGTCGACAGGAGCCCCGTCACCGGGGCGAGCGGATTCGTCGCGGCGCCGCCGCCGCCGAGCAGCGCCGTGCCCGCGGTGGCGACCGTGTTGCCGGTCGCGGTCACGACGTTGCCGACGCCGGTCGTGACCGGATTGTTGCCGGTCTTCGCGAGCGTCGTGCCGGCGTTCGCGACGCCATTGCCGACGGTCGTCACCAGGTTCGTCAGCGGCGCGCCGAGCGGCGTGCTCGCCGCGACCGTCTGCGTGACCGAGCCGACCGTCGTCGTGATCGGCGTGATCACCGAACTGGCAGTACCCGTCACCTGGGCGACCGGGCCGGTCGACAGCTGCGTGCCGAGCGTCGCGCCGCCGCCCGCGATCGTATTGCCGAGCGTCGTCACGGCACCGCCGACGGGCGACGTGACGGGCGCGAGCGGCGCCAGGGCCGAACCGCTGGCGCCGAGGCTCGACACGACGCCGCCGGTTGCGGCGACCGCCTGACCGAGATTCGTGACCACGCCCCCCGTGCTCGCGACCGTCGTGCCGACCGGATTCGACGACGCGCCGAGTTGGCCGAGACCCGACCCGAGGCCGGTGCCGAGCGTCGTGACGGCCGCGCCGACATCCTGCACGACCGCACCGAGCCCCTGCGTCGTCGCCGGGCTCGTGCCGGGCACCGACTGCGCGGCGATCGCCGTGCCGACGCCCGATACGGCGCCGCCGCCGGCCGTCACGATGTTGCTCGACGCCGCGGTCGTCTGGCCGACGCCATTGGCCGACGTGCCGCTGGAGCTGCCGTCCGTGCCGCCGGTCGACGCCGTCGTGTTGGCGGCCCCCGATCCGGAACCGCCGGTGCCCTGGCTCAGCGAGCCGGAGCCGCCGCACGCGGACAGCGACATCAGCGCCGCGGCGCCGGCCGCGATCATAATCATTCGGAGTCCTGCTTGATGAAGGGTGGGCGTATTCATGTCGTCCTCGTCTCGATTATGGAAATGGATCAGGCGCCCTTCGTGTGCGCCGACGTGGCGTCGCTGCGGAAGGGAAGCGGCGGGCGCATCGTTGTTGTCTCCCTGATTGACCTGTCGCCGTGTCGCGTATTCGCCTGAGTCGGAATCCGGAGCGCTTGCAGGACGAATCGTTTGCATTCTTTCGTCTTGCTTGCTGATCGTGCCGGGAATCACCGGATTCGTGCAATCAGAGTAGGTCCGTCGATGCGAGACGTCTTTTAATGATCGTTAAATTGAAGTAAGCGTCCGATTCACTGCCGAAATCGGGGTAATCACGGTCGACACGAGGCGAGCCGTGTGATGGGAGGCGGGAGGGAAGGGGGAAGGAGGGAGGCGGCGGCCCCTGCCTGGCCCGCCGTAACGGCAGGCAGGCGGTCAGGCGGGCAGGCGCGGGCGCTGCCCGAGGGGCGGGACGTAACGCGTGCGTCAGGCGTCCGGATACCACGCGTCGGTGAATTCGCTGACCCGGACGTCGCTCAGCTCCGGACGTGCGGCCAGCCATGCGCGCACGGTCTCGCGGTCGGTGTCGGTCGTCGTGCCGCGCGGCGCGCCGGAGATCACATAGGCGCCGATCCCTTCGTCAGCGGATGCGACGGTCAGCAGCCCGTTCGCTTCGACGAAATCGATGAACGCATCGATCAGCTGGCCGCGTTCGAGGTCGGACAGTTCGTTGCGGTATTGCGCGGTCGCGTTGAACGCGAGTTCCTGGAACTCGGCGATGTGGAGTTTCTTGCGCTGGCGGCGGTTGTGGCGTTGGCTCATGGTGTGTAACGAGTGAATGAGAGGTGGGAAAGGATCGCGCGGCGGCTGGTGCGGGCACGATGCCGACGTGCCGCGCAGCCCGGCCCGCAGCGAGTGGGGCGAGCGTTGCGCCGTCGCGATAGGCGGTTGACGTGCGGTTGCTCATGAAACCATTGTTGAACAATCGATCGACCGGGGTTCGCGGTGCGGCCTGGCCCGGCGGCTGATCGCACGCATGACCGAATGATACAGGGATGGCGAGTCTCGTCGGCCTTGCCAAGGTCGGCGGCTATTCGAACCACGGCGACGGCCGTATGTCGGACCCTCGCCAATCGTACAAGGGTCGTGTCGATCTCAGGCCGGGGGCTGGGTTTCTGGATCGCGGTCGACGAGATCCAGCGGCGCGTCGGGTTCGACGATCTTGCAGCAGCTTCGGCCCTGAAGGGCAGGAGAGGGTGTCGACGTTTCTCGCACTGTCTTCCGAGCGTGACCGCAAGCCACCGCGCGTGCCCCTGACGCTCGGCATGCTGACAGAAGCGACGCGCATCGGCCGATGAAATACGGACGCGATCGAGCGCGCTGCACGAGACCAGGCCGCCCGCGGGAAATGAGCAAACGAATCGGCGAAATGCAAAAAGCCCGCTTGCTGTCGCGAAGCGGGCTTCGATATTGGTTGCGGGGATAGGATTTGAACCTATGACCTTCGGGTTATGAGCCCGACGAGCTGCCAGACTGCTCCACCCCGCGGCGCGAATTATAGTGGCACTGCTGCGGTGCGTCAAACGGTTAGTGAGCCATGTTGAATTCGAGCGACCCTGCTTCGCCCGCCAGGGGGGGGCGCTTACGTTGCCTGAGCCCTCGAAGATCGGCGCGATAGTCGAAATTCTTGCCGATATTCTTGCTCGACACCGGCGGCAAGGGTTGGCGGCGCTCTCCCGGTTCGGAGATCGCCGCGGATCACCCTACATCAGCACGATGTCGTACTGTTCCTGGCTCAGGTTCGACTCGACCTGCAGGGACACCGGCTTGCCGATGAAGTCGATCAGCATCGCGAGATGCTGCGATTCCTCGTCGAGAAACAGGTCGATCACCTGCTGCGCGGCGATCACGCGGAATTCGCGCGGATTGAACTGGCGCGACTCGCGCAGGATCTCGCGCAGGATGTCGTAGCACACGGTGCGCGACGTCTTCACCTGGCCCTTGCCCTGGCAGGTCGGGCACGGCTCGCACAGCACGTGCGCGAGCGATTCGCGCGTGCGCTTGCGCGTCATCTCGACGAGCCCGAGCTGCGAGAAGCCGTTGACGGTCACGCGCGTGCGATCGCGCGACAGTGCCTTCTTCAGCTCGGACAGCACCGCGTCGCGATGCTCGGCGTTCTCCATGTCGATGAAGTCGATGATGATGATCCCGCCGAGGTTGCGCAGCCGCAGCTGCCGCGCGATCGTATGCGCGGCCTCGAGGTTGGTCTTGAAGATCGTGTCGTCGAAGTTGCGCGCACCGACGTAGCCGCCGGTGTTCACGTCGATCGTCGTCATCGCCTCGGTCTGGTCGATCATCAGGTAGCCGCCCGACTTCAGGTCGACGCGGCGCGACAGCGCGCGCTGGATCTCCGTCTCGATGTTGTACAGGTCGAACAGCGGTCGCTCGCCGGTGTAGTGATGCAGCTTCGGGCTCACCGCCGGCGTGAACTCGCCCGCGAATTCCGCGAGGCGCTGGTACGTCTCGCGCGAATCGACCTGGATGCGCGTCGTGTCGTCGTTCGCGAAATCGCGCAGCACGCGCTGCGCGAGATCGAGATCCTGGTACAGCAGGCTCGTCGCCGGCAGCCGCTGCGCTTGCGCGACGATGGTCGCCCAGGTCTTGCGCAGGTAGGCGACGTCGCCGCCCAGTTCGTCGGAGGTCGCATCCTCGGCGATCGTGCGCACGATGTAGCCGCCTTTCTCGTCCGGCGGGATCACGGCGGTCAGCCGCGCACGCACGGCCTCGCGTTCGGCCTCGCTCTCGATCTTCTGCGAGATGCCGATGTGCGGCTCCTGCGGCAGGTAGACGAGCGTGCGGCCCGCGATGCTGACCTGCGTCGACAGTCGCGCGCCCTTCGTGCCGATCGGATCCTTGATCACCTGGACCATCAGCGTCTGGCCTTCGAACACGGTCTTCTCGATCGGCTGGTGCGGCGCGCCCGACTGCGGCTCGCCCGCGAGGCGCGGATGCCAGATGTCCGCGACGTGCAGGAACGCCGCGCGCTCGAGGCCGATGTCGATGAACGCCGACTGCATGCCGGGCAGCACGCGCACGACCTTGCCGAGGTAAATGTTGCCGACCCGCCCGCGCGACAGCGTGCGCTCGACGTGAAGCTCCTGCACCGCGCCTTGCTGGACGAGTGCGACCCGCGTTTCCTGCGGCGTGAGGTTGATCAGGATTTCTTCGTTCATGGTGGGATTCAGAAGGCGACGCGCGCGGTGCGCAGCAGCGCGGCAGTCTCAAAAAGGGGCAGACCCATGATACCCGAATGGGAACCGTCGATTCGTTCGATGAATTCGGCCGCGCGTCCCTGGATCGCGTAGGCGCCGGCTTTGCCGAACGGCTCGCGGGTGTCGACGTAGCGCTCGAACGCGTCGCGCGGCGCGGCCGAAAAGCGCACCGACGAGCGCGACAGCGCGGGCGGCAGCAGTTCGCCGTCGGCGCCGATCACCGCGACGGCAGTCAGCACCTCGTGTTCGCGGCCCGCGAGGCGGGTCAGCATCGCGAGCGCGTCGTCGGCATCGGCCGGCTTGCCGAGGATCGCACCGTCGATCGTCACCGTGGTATCGGCGACGAGCACCGGTGCGGCCGGCTTGCCGCTCGCGACGAGGCGCGCACGCGCGGCCTCGGCCTTCGCGACGGTCACGCGCTGCACATATGCATCGGCGGCTTCGCCGGGCCGTTCGGCTTCGAGCGCCTCGGCGTCCTCGTCGGGGCGCGGCAGCAGCAATTCGAAGCGCACGCCGATCTGCTGCAGCAGCTCCTGGCGGCGCGGGCTTTGCGAAGCGAGGTAAAGGGTCGGAAAAAGGGCAGGGGGCGTGCTGGACGGCATGGTGTCGTTTTCTCGTTGAGCGCGCGCGGCGCGCGTCCCGAGGACGACACGTCATGCGCGGTGATAGGGGTGATTCTGCGTGATGCTCCACGCCCGGTAAAGCTGTTCGGCAAGCAGCACGCGCACCATCCCGTGCGGCAGCGTCATGCTCGAGATGCGCAGCAGCAGGTCGGCGCGCGCCTTGAGTTCCGGATCGAGCCCGTCGGCGCCGCCGATCACGAACGCGACGTCACGGCCGTCCTGCTGCCAGCCGGGCAGCGCCTGCGCGAGCTGCATGGTGGTCCAGTCGCGGCCGCGCTCGTCGAGCGCGACGATGCGCGCGCCCTTCGGCAGCGCGGCCTCGATCTTCTGCCGCTCGGCCGCCATCACGCTTTCCGC
This sequence comes from Burkholderia sp. BCC1977, assembly GCF_905339595.1. NCBI lineage: Bacteria > Pseudomonadati > Pseudomonadota > Betaproteobacteria > Burkholderiales > Burkholderiaceae > Burkholderia > Burkholderia sp. BCC1977. The sequence continues at coordinate 80,916 of NZ_CAJPGQ010000013.1, read as the reverse complement.
GCTGCGGCCGCCCGAACGCAGTTCGGGCTTGATCTCGCGCAGCTCGATGCGCAGCTCGGGCGGCATCCGCTTCGTGTATTCGTCGAAACCGGACGCGATCCAGCCGGGCATCTTGTGGCCGACCGCGAGGATGAAAAGCTTCATCGGGACGACTCGCTGCGACTCAGCGGCGGCGGGCCGCCGTCTTGCGCGCCGGGCGTGCGGGCGCTTCTTCCTCGTCGTCCTCGTCTTCGCTGGCGGTCGCGAAACCGTTCGGGCCCTTGCCGCCGCCGAGCTTCATCCGCACGGGCTTGTCGCCCCAGATTTCCTCGAGGTTGTAGTACTGGCGCAGCGCCGGCTGCAGGATGTGCACGATTGCGTCGCCGCAGTCGACCAGCACCCATTCGCCGGTGTCTTCGCCTTCGGAGCTGACGATGTCGCCGCCGGCTTCCTTGACCTTGTCGCGCACGCTCGACGCGAGCGCCTTGGTCTGGCGGTTCGACGTGCCCGACGCGACGATCACGCGGTCGAACAGTTCGGTCAGGTGGCTGGTGTTGAACACCTTGATGTCTTGCGCCTTGATGTCTTCGAGAGCGTCGACGATCACGCGCTGCAGTTTGCGAATATCCATGGAATCAGGAATGGTAGAGACGATGTTGAAGAATATAGGCCCAGACGGCGGCCGGCACATGCTCGGCCGACGCATCGGGCATTTGCGCGTGACGCGCGATGCATTCGCGCAGGTGTGCGCGGATGTCGGTTGCGGCGATATCGAACGCCAGCGTCGTGTCGATCAGCAGGTGGCCGGCCGGCGTGGTTTTCAGCACGTCGGCGCCGGCCTGCCGCCGCGCGATTTCCCGCGCGACGTCCGGCGGCGCCGCGCCGAGGTCGAAGCCCGGGCGCGTCGACGCGCACACGTGCGCGTAGTCGAACAGCTTGCGCCAGTCGCGCCAGGTGTCGAGCCGCACCAGCTGGTCGGCGCCGATCAGCAGCGACAGCGACGCATCGGGGCCGATCCGCTCGCGCCAGCGCGCGAGCGTCTCGACCGTATAGGTCGGCCCCGCGTGCTCGATCTCGTCGGTTGCGACGGTGACCGTCACGCCGGGCAGGGACAGCGCGCCGGCAGCGGCGCGCGTCATCGCGAGCCGATGCTCGGCGGCCGACACGTCGCGCTTCTGGTACGGCTGCCCGGCGGGCAGCAGTGCGAGCTCGGTCAGGCCGAGCACGTCGGCGAACCGGCGTGCGAGCGCGAGGTGGCCGTCGTGGATCGGGTCGAACGTGCCGCCCAGCAGGCCGATGCGACGTAACGGCGGGCGCGGCTGCGGGGCGGGGCGGGCGGTGGTGTTCAGAAAAACGTGTCCTGTTCTTGGGGCGGCGGGGGCGGCGGGCTCAGACCCAGTCGCGCGGCACGAGGAATTCGCTCAGGCGCGCTTCCGGCGAGCCCGGCTCGGGCTGCCAGTTGTAGCGCCAGTTCGCGACCGGCGGCATCGACATCAGGATCGACTCGGTGCGGCCGCCGCTTTGCAGCCCGAACAGCGTGCCGCGGTCGAACACGAGGTTGAATTCGACATAGCGGCCGCGCCGGTAAGCCTGGAAGTCGCGTTCGCGCTCGCCGTACGGCAGCGCGACACGGCGTTCGACGATCGGCAAATACGCGTTCAGGAACGCGTCGCCGACGCTCTGCATCATCTCAAACGAGCGTTCGAATCCGGGCTCGGAGAAATCGTCGAAGAAGATCCCGCCGATGCCGCGCGTCTCGTCGCGGTGCTTCAGGAAGAAATACTCGTCGCACCACGTCTTGAAACGCGGGTAGAGCTCGGCGCCGAACGGATCGAGCGCGTCCTTGCAAGTCTGGTGGAAATGCCGCGCGTCGTCCTCGAACGGATAAACCGGTGTCAGATCCATGCCGCCGCCGAACCAGAAGATCGGCGCCTCGCCCGGCTTCGTCGCGATCAGCATCCGCACGTTCATGTGCACGGTCGGGCAGTACGGGTTGCGCGGGTGCAGCACGAGCGACACGCCGAGCGCCTCGAAGCCGCGGCCGGCCAACTGCGGGCGCGCGGCGCTCGCCGACGGCGGCAGCGCATCGCCCGCGACGTCGGAAAAACCGATCCCCGCGCGCTCGAACACGCGGCCGCCTTCGAGAATCCGCGTGCAGCCGCCGCCGCGCAGGCGCTCCTCGGGCCCGCGCTGCCACGTGTCGGTCGCGAGCGGCGTGCCGTCGAGCGCGCCGAGCGCGTCGGCGATGCGTGTCTGCAGGCCCTGGAGGTACGTGCGCACGCGCGTCACGTCGTAGGTCGAATCGGTCATGTCTGGACTGGGTGCGCCCGCACGAAGCGGGGGCCGTAAAAAAGGCATCTGCCGGGCATTCTATCGAACCCCGGCAGAGGAGGCCGCCGTTTGCGACGGCAAGGCGGCGGTCAGCGCGTTACGTGCTCTTGCGATTCAGCGCGCGGAAACCGATGTCGCGGCGGTACTGCATGCCTTCGAAATTGATCTGGTTGATCGTCTCGTACGCATGCTGCTGCGCTTCGCGCACCGAATCGGCGAGGCCGACCACGCACAGCACGCGGCCGCCCGACGTGACCAGCTTGTCGCCTTCGGCGAGCGTCGTGCCCGCATGGAACGTGACGGCCTGCGCGGTCTCGGCCGGGATCCCGTTGATGCGGTCGCCCTTGCGCGGCGCGTCCGGATAACCGTGCGCGGCCAGCACGACGCCGAGCGCGGTGCGGCGGTCCCAGTCGAGCTCGACCGTGTCGAGCGTGCCCGCGATTGCCTGTTCGACGACCTTCGAGAAATCGCTCTTCAGGCGCGCCATGATCGGCTGCGTCTCGGGGTCGCCCATCCGGCAGTTGAACTCGAGCGTGCGCGGATTGCCTTCCTTGTCGATCATCAGGCCCGCGTACAGGAAGCCCGTGAAGCGGATGCCGTCCTTCTCCATCCCGCGCACCGTCGGCATGATGATTTCGCGCATCACGCGTGCGTGCATCTGCGGCGTGACGATCGGCGCGGGCGAATACGCGCCCATGCCGCCCGTGTTCGGGCCGCGGTCCTCGTCGAGCAGGCGCTTGTGGTCCTGGCTCGAGGCCAGTGCCAGCGCGTGCTTGCCGTCGACCATCACGATGAAGCTCGCTTCCTCGCCGTCGAGGAATTCCTCGATCACGACGCGCGCGCCGGCGTCTCCCAGCTTGTTGCCCGACAGCATCATGTCGACCGCGGCGTGCGCTTCTTCCAGCGTCATCGCGACGACGACGCCCTTGCCGGCCGCGAGGCCGTCGGCCTTCACGACGATCGGCGCACCCTTCGCGTCGAGGTACGCATGCGCGGCGGCGACGTCGGAGAAGGTTTCGTAGTCGGCGGTCGGGATGCCGTGGCGCTTCATGAACGCCTTCGCGAAATCCTTCGAGCTTTCGAGCTGCGCGGCTTCGCGGGTCGGGCCGAACACCTTCAGGCCGCGTGCGCGGAACAGGTTGACGATGCCGGCCGCGAGCGGCGCTTCCGGCCCGACGAGCGTGAACGCGACGCCTTCGCTTTCCGCGAAGTCGGCCAGTGCGTCGAGCGACGTGATGTCGACATTCTTCAGACGCTCGTCCTGCGCCGTGCCGCCATTGCCGGGCGCGACGTAGACCATCTGGACGCGCGGCGATTGCGCGAGCTTCCACGCCAGCGCATGTTCGCGGCCGCCGGAACCGACGACGAGTAGTTTCATGGGATTCCCCGCAGACTAGAAAACAGGGCGGCCGGCACGCTCAGGCGCGCCGGCCGCGAAATCGGTCGGGCCGCCGCCGCGACGATGCACACGGCGGCCGGCATCTCATTCCTCGACGATGACGGCGTTCGTATACACCTCCTGCACGTCGTCGAGGTTCTCGAGCGCGTCCAGGAGTTTCTGCATCTTCGCCGCATCGTCGCCGGTGAATTCGACTTCGTTCTGCGGCTTCATCGTCACTTCGGCGAGTTCGGCCTTGAAGCCCGCGGCTTCGAGCGCGTCCTTCACCGCCGAGAATGCCTGCCAGTCGCACAGCACTTCGATCGAGCCGTCGTCGTTCGTGCTGACGTCGTCCGCGCCGGCTTCGAGCGCGGCTTCCATCAGCGCGTCTTCCGACGTGCCGGGCGCGAACAGGAACTGGCCGACGTGATCGAACATGAACGCGACCGAACCGTCGGTGCCCATGTTGCCGCCGAACTTCGAGAATGCGTGACGGACTTCCGCGACCGTGCGGGTGCGGTTGTCGGTCAGCGTGTCGACGATGATCGCCGCGCCGCTGATGCCGTAGCCTTCGTAACGGATTTCTTCGTAGTTCGCGCCGTCCGCGCCGCCGACGCCACGGTCGATCGCGCGCTTGACGTTGTCCTTCGGCATGTTCGCGTCGGCTGCCTTGTCGACCGCGAGACGCAGGCGCGGGTTCGAGTTCGCGTCGCCGCCGCCCAGGCGGGCCGCGACCTGGATTTCCTTGATCAGGCGGGTCCAGATCTTGCCGCGCTTCGCGTCGGCTGCTGCCTTCTTATGCTTGATGTTGGCCCATTTCGAATGACCAGCCATACCTTTCTCCGTGCCCGGGCGCGTTGCGCGGGCGATTGTGCCAATGTGTCGTTGAATCGGCGGCCGTCTGGGCGGGCGTGATGCCGCGGGGCCGCGCGTGTCGAGTGGAGCGTGATTTTATCACGCGGCGACCGTCGCTTCGGGGCCGCCGCGCATGGCCGAACGGCCGGACGGGCCGTCGCGGCATGCCGCGCCGCGCGGCCCGGCGGCGCCGTGCGTCAGTTCTTGGTGCCGAACAGGCGGTCGCCCGCGTCGCCCAGGCCCGGCACGATGTAGGCGTGCTCGTTCAGGTGCGAGTCGAGCGACGCGACGAACAGCTTCACGTCCGGGTGCGCGTCCTGGAACACCTGCACGCCCTCGGGCGCGGCGACCAGCGCGACGAACATGATGTTCGCGGCCGGCACGTTGCGGCGCTTGAGCACGTCGACCGCGTGCACGGCCGAATAGCCGGTCGCGACCATCGGGTCGCACAGGATGAAGATGCGATCCTCGAGGTCGGGCAGGCGCACCAGGTATTCGACCGGGCGGTGATCTTCGGCGCGGTACACGCCGATGTGGCCGACGCGGGCGGACGGCACCAGGTCGAGCAGGCCGTCCGACATCCCGATGCCGGCGCGCAGCACGGGCACGATCGCGAGCTTCTTGCCCGCGATCACCGGTGCGTCGACCGCCACCAGCGGAGTTTCGACCCGCTTGGTCGTGATCGGCAGGTTGCGGGTGATCTCATAGCCCATCAGCAGCGTGATCTCGCGCAGCAGTTCGCGGAACGTGCGCGTCGACGTGTCCTTGTCGCGCATGTGGGTCAGCTTGTGCTGGATCAGCGGGTGATCGGTGATGAAGAGATTCGGGAAACGGCTGTCCTGTTTCATGACGGGGTGCCTTGGCGGCAAAAGGGGATCGGGGGCGGCGATGGCGTCAGGCCGGCCGCCGCTTATGGCCGCAATTTTACCAAGGCGCGCCGCGTGATCCGGATATTATCGACGTCTCACGACAATCCGCGTGCCGTGTCCGCTGGTTCGCAACCGTCCGCCCGTCCGGCGACGCGGCCGGGCCGCGCCGGCGCGCGTCGCCATAAAGGAATCGACGATGGATCTCGGCATCGCAGGAAAGACCGCGCTCGTGTGCGCGGCGAGCAAGGGGCTCGGGCGCGGCTGCGCGGAAGCGCTGGCCGCCGAGGGCGTGAATCTCGTGATCGTCGCGCGCACGCGCGACACGCTGGAGGAAACCGCGGAGGAGATCCGCGCCGAGTCGAACGTGTCGATCACCGCCGTCGCCTGCGACATCACCACGCCCGACGGGCGCGCGGCCGCGCTCGCCGCCTGCCCGCAGCCGGACATTCTCGTGACGAATGCCGGCGGGCCGCCGCCCGGCGACTTCCGCGATTTCTCGCACGACGACTGGATCCGCGCGCTCGAGTCGAACATGCTGACGCCGATCGAGCTGATCCGCGCGACCGTCGACGGGATGATCGGCCGCGGCTTCGGCCGGATCGTCAACATCACGAGTTCGGCCGTGAAGGCGCCGATCGACGTGCTCGCGCTGTCGAACGGCGCGCGCTCGGGGCTGACCGGCTTCGTCGCGGGGCTGTCGCGCAAGGTCGCGGGGCAGGGCGTGACGATCAACAACCTGCTGCCCGGGCTGTTCGACACCGACCGGATCGCGACGACGCTCACCGCGTCGGCGCAGGCGCAGGGCGTGACGGTCGACGAGATGCGCGCGCGGCGCACGAAGGAAATCCCGGCCGGGCGCCTCGGCACGCGTGCCGAATTCGGCGCGGCGTGCGCGTTCCTCTGCAGCGTGCATGCCGGCTATATCACCGGGCAGAACTGGCTGCTCGACGGCGGCGCTTATCCAGGCACGTTCTGACGCGGGCAGCGCCATTCACGACTACGACGACAATCGAATCACGAAGGAACCGGAGATGAGCAAACCCCGCATCGCACTGATTGCGCACGACGCGAAGAAGGACGAGATCGTCGCGCTCGCGGGCCAGTACCGCGCGACGCTCGCGCAATGCCGGCTGGTCGCGACGGGCACGACGGGCGGCCGGATCGCCGCCGCGCACGGGCTCGAGGTCGAGCGCAAGCTGTCGGGGCCGCTCGGCGGCGACCTGCAGATCGGTGCGGAACTGGCCGAGGGCCGCGTCGACATCGTCGTGTTCCTGCGCGACCCGATGACCGCGCAGCCGCACGATCCGGACATCACCGCGCTGGTGCGCGCGTGCGACGTGCACGACGTGCCGGTCGCGACGAATGTCGCGACCGCGCGGATGCTGCTCGACGATCTGGCGAAGAACATGCAGGACGTCTGCTAGGCGTTTGGCTGCCATCCGCCAGCCGTCTGCCAGCCCGATTGTCCCTGCTGGTGGCAGGGCCATGCACGCGCGGCGGCGACGCGCGAGAATCGGGCGTCGCGACGCGCATCGGCCGCCGGTCCCGGCCTGCACCGGTCGGCACTGGCCCGCGCGTCGGCGACCCGACTATCCCCCTGACCGATTCAGAAACGAGGAGCGAAACGATGCCGAAAGCAATCCGATACGACCAGCCGGGCGGCCCGGACGTGATGAAGTGGGTCGATGTCGAGGTCGGCGAGCCGAAGGCGGGCGAAGTCCGCATCCGGCAGCACGCGGTCGGGCTCAACTACATCGACGTGTATTTCCGCACGGGCCTTTATCCGCAGCCGCTGCCGGGCGGCCTCGGGATGGAGGCGGCGGGCGAGGTGACGGCCGTCGGCGACGGCGTGACCGCGCTCAAGGCGGGCGACCGCGTCGCGTATGTCGGGCAGCCGCCGGGCGCGTATGCGCAGGAGCGCGTGATGCCGGCCGAGCGGCTCGTGAAGCTGCCGGACGGGATCAGCTACGACGACGCGGCATCGGTGATGCTGCAGGGGCTGACCGCGCACTACCTGCTGCGCCGCACGTACCCCGTGAAGGCCGGCGACACGATCCTGATCCACGCGGCGGCCGGCGGTGTCGGCCTGCTCGTGTGCCAGTGGGCGAAGGCGCTCGGCGCGACCGTGATCGGGACGGTCGGCTCCGACGAGAAGGCCGCGCTCGCGAAGGCGCACGGCTGCGATCATCCGATCGTCTATACGCGCGAGAACTTCACGCAGCGCGTGAAGGAGATCACGAACGGCGCGGGCGTGCCGGTCGTCTACGATTCGATCGGCAAGGACACCTACATCGGGTCGCTCGACTGCCTCGCGCCGCTCGGCTACTTTGTCAGCTTCGGCAATGCGTCGGGCCCGCTGCCGGCGATCGACTCGAAGGAGTTTTCGTCGCGCGGCTCGCTGTTCTTCACGCGGCCGACGCTGTTCTCGTATATCGCGAAGCGTGCGGATCTCGAATCCGCGGCGGCCGAGCTGTTCGACGTGATCCAGTCGGGCAAGGTGAAGACGAGCATCAACCAGCGCTATCCGCTCGCGGAAGTCGGCCGCGCGCATGCCGACCTCGAGTCGCGCAAGACGACCGGCTCGACGATCCTCGTTCCCTGACGCATCCCTGCGTGCCGGCACACGCCGGCACGCACCCTCGCGGGCGGCGCCGGCCGCCGCCCGCCGTTCCCCGCCCGCCGTTCCCCGCCCGCCATTCCCCGCCCGCCATTCCCCGCCACGCGCGTTTACGCGTTTTTTATACCGGCCCGATTACCTTTGACCCGTCCTTTACGCGCGTTCCCATAAGGTTCTAGTCGTCTGATTCCGACGACGGAGAACACAAAAATGGATGGGGTTTTCATCGGCGTACTGGTGCTGTTCACCGCGCTGATCCTCGGTTTGCTTGCCGGTTGCGAGAAGCTCGTGCAATACGGCCGCGGGGGACGCGCATGACCTGGATGCTTTGGCTGGCGGGTGCCTCGACGGCCCTGCTGTTCGCGTATCTCGTCTTTGCGCTGCTGCGCGCGGAGGACATCGAATGAACGCGAACAACCTGTTGCAGACGCTGCTGTTCATCGTCGTGCTGCTCGCGGCGGCCGTGCCGGTCGCGCGCTACCTGACGGGCGTGATGGACGGCAGTTCGCGCGTCGTGCGCGTGTTCGGACCGCTCGAGCGCGCGCTGTACCGCATGGCCGGCGTCGACGCCGGCACCGAAATGAACTGGAAGCAGTATGCGATCGCCACGATCGCGTTCAACGCGCTCGGCGCGCTGTTCCTGTACGGCCTGCTGCGCCTGCAGGGCTTCCTGCCCGGCAACCCGCAGCAATTCGGCGCGATGACGGCCGACGGCGCATTCAACACGGCCGTCAGCTTCGTCACCAACACCAACTGGCAGGACTACTCGCCCGAACAGACCGTCAGCTACCTGACGCAGATGCTCGGCCTGACCGTGCAGAACTTCCTGTCGGCGGCGACCGGCATCGTCGTCGTGATCGCGCTGATCCGCGGCTTCGCGCGTCATACCGCGCAGACGATCGGCAACTTCTGGGTCGACCTCACGCGCGTGACGATGTACGTGCTCGTGCCGATGTCGGTGGTCATCGCCGCGCTGCTGATGAGCCAGGGCGTGATCCAGAACATGAAGGCGTATCAGGACGTGCCGGTGCTGCAGGCGAGCACGTATGCCGCGCCGAAGCTCGATGCGCAGGGCAACCCGGTGAAGGACGACAAGGGCAACCCGGTGACGGTGCCGACGCAGCTCGTGAAGCAGACGCTCGCGATGGGCCCGGTCGCGTCGCAGGAAGCGATCAAGATGCTCGGCACCAACGGTGGCGGCTTCTTCAACGCGAACTCGGCGCACCCGTACGAGAACCCGACGCCGTTCGCGAACTTCCTGCAGATCTTCTCGATCCTGATCATCCCGGCCGCGCTGTGTCTCGTGTTCGGCCGCGTGATCGGCGATCGCCGGCAGGGCATCGCGGTGCTGGCGGCGATGACGGTCGCATTCGTGATCGCGGTCGGCGTCGAGGTGAACGCGGAGCAGGCCGGCAACCCGACGCTCGCCGCGCTGCACGTCGACCAGTCGGCGAGCGCGCTGCAGCCGGGCGGCAACATGGAAGGCAAGGAAACCCGCTTCGGCATCGCACAGACCGGCATCTTCACGGTCGCGACGACCGCCGCGTCGTGCGGCGCGGTCGACACGATGCACGATTCGCTGACCCCGCTCGGCGGTCTCGTGCCGATGCTGCTGATGCAGCTCGGCGAGGTGATCTACGGCGGTGTCGGTTCCGGTCTCTACGGGATGCTCGTGTTCGCGCTGCTCGCGGTGTTCGTCGCCGGCCTGATGATCGGCCGCACGCCGGAATACGTCGGCAAGAAGATCGAGTCGTACGAGATGAAGATGGTGTCGATCGTCGTGCTGCTCACGCCGCTGCTCGTGCTGGTCGGCACGTCGATCGCGGTGCTGGCGGACGCGGGCAAGGCCGGCATCGCGAACCCGGGCCCGCACGGCTTCTCGGAAATCCTGTACGCGTTCAGCTCGGCGGCGAACAACAACGGCAGCGCGTTCGCGGGCCTGACGGTCGGCACGCCGTTCTACAACTGGATGACCGCGATCGCGATGTGGTTCGGCCGCTTCGGCACGATCGTGCCGGTGCTGGCGATCGCCGGCTCGCTCGCCGCGAAGAAGCGCATCGCGGTGACGAGCGGCACGCTGCCGACGCACGGCCCGCTGTTCGTCGTGCTGCTGCTCGGCACCGTGCTGCTGGTGGGCGCGCTGACCTACGTGCCGGCGCTCGCGCTCGGCCCGGGCGTCGAGCATCTGATGATGTGGCTGGGCGCGTGACGCGTGCCCGCATGGCGACACCTTGCAAAGACTGAAGAGATTGAAGAGATCGCAATGACTCAACATTCCGCAACACGGTCCATGTTCGATCCGGCGCTGCTGCGTCCGGCGATCGTGGACTCGTTCAAGAAACTCACGCCGCGCACGCAGTTCCGCAACCCGGTGATGTTCTGCGTGTACGTCGGCAGCATCCTGACCACGATCCTGTGGATCGCGGCGCTCGCCGGCCAGGCCGAGGCGCCGGCCGGCTTCATCCTCGCGATCGCGCTGTGGCTGTGGTTCACCGTGCTGTTCGCGAACTTCGCCGAAGCGCTCGCCGAAGGGCGTTCGAAGGCGCAGGCCGCATCGCTGCGCAGCGCGAAGAAGGACGTGATGGCGAAGAAGCTCAACGAGCCGCATCCGAAGTCGCCGATCCGCGTCACGACCGCCTCCGACCTGCGCAAGGGCGACGTCGTGCTGGTCGAGGCCGGCGACGTGATCCCGGCCGACGGCGAAGTCGTCGACGGCGTCGCATCGGTCGACGAATCGGCGATCACCGGCGAATCCGCGCCGGTGATCCGCGAATCGGGCGGCGACTTCTCGTCGGTGACGGGCGGCACGCGCGTGCTGTCCGACTGGATCGTCGTGAAGGTCACCGCGAACCCCGGCGAGGCGTTCCTCGACCGGATGATCGCGATGGTCGAAGGCGCGAAGCGCAAGAAGACGCCGAACGAGGTTGCGCTGACGATCCTGCTCGTCGCGCTGACGATCGTGATGCTGCTTGCAACGGCGACGCTGCTGCCGTTCTCGATGTTCTCGGTCGAAGCGATGAAGGCCGGCCACGTGGTGACGATCACCGCGCTCGTCGCGCTGCTGGTGTGCCTGATCCCGACGACGATCGGCGGGCTCCTGTCCGCGATCGGCGTGGCCGGGATGAGCCGGATGATGCAGGCGAACGTGATCGCGACGTCGGGCCGCGCGGTGGAAGCGGCCGGCGACGTCGACGTGCTGCTGCTCGACAAGACCGGCACGATCACGCTCGGCAACCGCCAGGCGTCGATGTTCGTGCCCGCGCCGGGCGTGAGCGAGGAAGCGCTGGCCGACGCCGCGCAGCTGTCGTCGCTCGCCGACGAAACGCCGGAAGGCCGCAGCATCGTCGTGCTCGCGAAGGAGCGCTTCAACATCCGCCAGCGCGACATGGCGCAACTGCATGCGACGTTCCTCGGTTTCTCCGCGCAGACGCGGATGAGCGGCGTCGATCTGCCCGGCCGCGAGATCCGCAAGGGCGCGGCCGATGCGATCCGCCGCTACGTCGAGACGCACGGCAGCCGCTTCCCGGAAGACGTGCGTCGCGCGGTCGACGACGTCGCGCGCCGCGGCAGCACGCCGCTCGTCGTGGCCGACCTGCATGACGGCGTCGCGCGCGTGCTGGGCGTGATCGAGCTGAAGGACATCGTGAAGGGCGGCATCAAGGAGCGCTTCGCGGAGCTGCGCAAGATGGGCATCAAGACCGTGATGGTGACGGGCGACAACCGGCTGACGGCCGCGGCGATCGCGGCGGAAGCGGGCGTCGACGATTTCCTCGCGGAAGCGACGCCGGAAACCAAGCTCGCGACGATCCGCGAACACCAGGCGGCCGGCCGGCTCGTCGCAATGACCGGCGACGGCACCAACGACGCGCCGGCGCTCGCGCAGGCCGACGTGGCGGTGGCGATGAACACCGGCACGCAGGCGGCGAAGGAAGCCGGCAACATGGTCGACCTCGATTCGAACCCGACCAAGCTGATCGAGATCGTCGAGATCGGCAAGCAGATGCTGATGACGCGCGGCTCGCTGACGACGTTCTCGATCGCGAACGACATCGCGAAGTACTTCGCGATCATCCCGGCCGCGTTCGTGACGACCTACCCGCAACTGCGCGTGCTCGACATCATGCACCTGACGTCGCCGGCATCCGCGATCCTGTCGGCGGTGATCTTCAACGCGCTGATCATCGTCGCGCTGATCCCGCTCGCGCTGAAGGGCGTCACCTACCGGCCGCTTGGCGCCGCGTCGCTGCTGCGCCGCAACCTGCTGGTGTACGGCCTCGGCGGCGTGCTGCTGCCGTTCCCGTTCATCAAGCTGATCGACATGACGCTCGCCGCGCTCGGCTGGGCCTGATGTGCCGCATTTGAAGGAACCATCATGAAAACGTTGATTCGCCCGCTCGTCGTGATCTTTGTCGTCCTGACCGTCGTGACGGGGCTCGCCTACCCGGCCGTGATGACCGTGTTCGGCCAGGCCGTGTTCCCGTCGCAGGCGAACGGCAGCCTGATCGAGAAGGACGGCAAGGCGGTCGGCTCCGCGCTGATCGGCCAGCCGTTCGATGCGCCGAAGTATTTCTGGGGCCGGCTGTCGGCCACGTCGCCGATGCCGTACAACGCGACCGGCTCCGGCGGCTCGAACCTCGGTCCGCTGAACCCGTCGCTCGCCGACCAGATGAAGGCGCGCATCGCCGCGCTGCGCGACGCGGGCACCGACATGTCGAAGCCCGTTCCGGCCGACCTCGTGACGGCGTCGGCGAGCGGCCTCGATCCGGAGATCACGCCGGCCGCCGCCGCATACCAGGTCGGGCGCGTCGCGAAGGCGCGCAACCTGACGGCCGACGCGGTGGCGCAACTGGTCGCCGCGAACACGACGGGCCGCCAGTTCGGCGTGCTCGGCGAGCCGCGCGTGAACGTGCTGAAGCTGAACCTCGCGCTCGACGCGGCGCAGGCCGCGCACTGAACGCGCGGCCGGGCTCCCGGCGCGGCAACCGGCGTCCGGCGCGGCCCGATCCGCGCCGGACGCGCTTTCCCGACGGCGCATGCGCCGTCTTTGCCTTTTGCGGCGATTTGGAACAACAATGACAGTACTCGTTCGCCATCCCGCGCTTCGCCTTCCTGACGCATGAACCGTCCCGATCCCGACCAACTCCTCGACAAGCTGCAGCGAGACGAAGAAAAGCAGCGGCGCGGCCAGCTCAAGATCTTCTTCGGCGCGTCCGCCGGCGTCGGCAAGACCTACGCGATGCTGCAGGCCGCGCGCCAGCGGCTGCAGGACGGTGTCGACGTCGTCGTCGGCATCGTCGAGACCCACGGCCGCAGCGAAACCGCCGCGCTGCTCGACGGTCTCGACGTGCTGCCGCTCGCACACATCGAGTATCGCGGCCGCACGCTCGCCGAATTCGATCTCGACGGCGGGCTCGCCCGTGCGCCGCAGCTGATCCTCGTCGACGAGCTCGCGCATTCGAACGTGCAGGGCGCGCGCCACCTGAAGCGCTGGCAGGACGTCTACGAACTGCTCGACGCGGGCATCGACGTGTACACCACCGTCAACGTCCAGCATCTCGAGAGCCTGAACGACGTGGTCGGCGCGATCACCGGCATTCGCGTGTGGGAGACCGTGCCCGACCGCGTGTTCGACGCGGCCGACGAGGTCACGCTGGTCGACCTGCCGGCCGAGGAACTGCTCGAGCGGATGCGCGACGGCAAGGTCTATCTCGCGCAGCAGGCCGAGCGCGCGGTGCGCAACTTCTTCCGCAAGGGCAACCTGATCGCGCTGCGCGAACTGGCGCTGCGCCGCACGGCCGACCGCGTCGACGCGCAGATGCGCGAGTACCGGGCCGACCGTTCGATCCAGCGCATCTGGCAGGCGCGCGAACGGCTGCTCGTGTGCGTCGGGCCCGGCCCCGAGGCGCCGACGCTCGTGCGCGCGGCCGCGCGGCTCGCCGCGAGCCTGAAGGCCGACTGGATCGCCGTGTACGTCGAGACGCCGCGGCTGCAGCGGCTGCCCGACGCGCGGCGGCAGCGCACGCTCGATGCGCTGAAGCTCGCGGCCGAGCTCGGCGCGGAGACGGCCACGCTCGCCGGCGACGACGCGGTCGCCGCGCTGATCGGCTATGCGAAGGTGCGCAACGTATCGAAGCTCGTCGCGGGCGGCTCGCCGAAGGTCGGGCTGGTGCGCCGCTTCGCGCGGCCGTTCGGCGAAAAGCTGGCCGAACGCGCGGGCGACGTCGACCTGATGCTGATCCGCGCGTCGGCGAGCGACGAGGTGCGCGCGACGCCGCTCGATGCGCGCGCGCGCGACTGGCGCGACGCGTTCGCGCAATTCGGCATGCGGCGTTCGCCGCCGCGGCACTACCTGTACGCGGCCGCGATCTGCGCGGCGATCACCGGCGTCGCGAACCTCGTGTCCGAGCGGCTCGACCTCACGAACCTCGTGATGCTGTACCTGCTCGGCGTCGTGTTCTCGGCCGTGCGGCTCGGGCGCGGCCCGGGCGTGCTGCAGTCGTTCCTGTCGGTCGCCGCGTTCGATTACTTCTTCGTGCCGCCGCGCATGTCGTTCTCGGTCAGCGACACGCAGTACCTGCTGACCTTCTTCGGGATGCTGCTGACGTCGCTCGTGATCAGCCACCTGACGTCGACGCTGACGCGCCAGGCGAGCATCGCGCAGCGCCGCGAGCGCCGCACCGGCGCGATCTACGCGATGGCGCGCGAGCTCGGCGCGGCGCTGACGACCGAGCAGATCGTCGAGATCGGCAGCCGTCACGTGGGCGAGGTGTTCCGCGCGCGCGTCGCGTTCCTGCTGCCCGACAGCGCCGACCAGGTGCGGCAGAAGATCGAGGAGCCCGACGCGGCCGTCACGCTGACGGGCGCGGATCTCGACAGCGACGTCGGCCAGTGGGTGTACGACCAGCAGAAGCCGGCCGGCCGCGGCACCGAAACGCTGCCCGCGACCGCCGCGCTGTACCTGCCGCTGAAGGCCCCGATGCGCACGCGCGGCGTGCTCGCGGTCGCGTCGCGCGAGCCGCGCGAGCTCGAGGTGCCCGAGCAGCAGCGGATGCTCGACGCGTTCGCCGCGCAGATCGCGCTCGCGCTCGAGCGCGTGCACTACGTCGAGATCGCGCGCGACGCGCTCGTCAACATGGAGTCCGAGCGGCTGCGCAACTCGCTGCTGTCGGCGATCTCGCACGACCTGCGCACGCCGCTCACGACGATCGTCGGCTTTTCGTCGATGCTCGCGAACGCGCGCGCGGCCGAAGCGCACACGCCGGCGACCGAACGGTCCGCGCAGCGCGAAGGCGAACTGGTCGACGCGATCCACGACGAGGCGCTGCGCATGACGGGCATCGTCACCAACCTGCTCGACATGGCGCGGCTGCAGGCCGGCAGCCTGCAGCTCAAGCGCCAGTGGTCGCTGCTCGAGGAAACCGTCGGCGCCGCGCTCGCCGCGTGCAAGCGCGTGCTCGCGCGCCATCCCGCGCGCGTGTCGCTGCCGGCCGACCTGCCGCTCCTGCAGATGGACGCGGTGCTGATGGAGCGCCTGTTCACCAACCTGTTCGAGAACGCGGCGAAGTACACGCCGGCCGACGCGCCGATCGACATCGGCGCCGAACGCGTGACCGACGACGGTCAGCCGTTCGTGCGCGTGCACGTCGACGATCACGGCCCGGGCCTGCCGGCCGGGATGGAAACGCGGATCTTCGACAAGTTCACGCGCGGCGAGAAGGAGTCGGCGACGCCGGGCATCGGGCTCGGCCTCGCGATCTGCCGCGCGATCGTCGAGGCGCATGGCGGTAGAATCGGCGCGCTCAACCGTACCGGGCCCGACGGCCGCGTGACGGGCGCGCGCTTCTGGTTCACGCTGCCGGTCGACACGCCGCCGGCCGTGCCTGCCGTACCCGACGACGAAATCGACGTGTCCGGCGCGTCGTCACCCTCAGAGCCATTGCCAGACCATGAGTGAACCGAGCCTGACCGTCGTCCTGATCGAGGACGAAAAACAGATCCGCCGTTTCGTGCGCGCCGCGCTCGAAGAGGAGGACATCGCCGTGTTCGAGGCGGAGACGGGCAAGCAGGGGCTGATCGACGCGGCGACCCGCAAGCCCGATCTCGTGATCGTCGACCTCGGCCTGCCCGATACCGACGGCCTCGACGTGATCCGCGAGCTGCGCGGCTGGTCCGAGGTGCCGGTGATCGTGCTGTCCGCGCGCACGCAGGAAGAGGAGAAGGTCGCCGCGCTCGATGCCGGCGCCGACGACTACCTGACCAAGCCGTTCGGCGTGTCCGAGCTGCGCGCGCGGATCCGCGCGCAACTGCGCCGGCGCAACCAGGGCGGCGCGAACGAGTCGCCGAAGGTGAGCTTCGGCACGGTGACCGTCGATCTCGCGCTCCGCCAGGTGTGGCGCGACGGCGAGATCGTGCACCTGACGCCGCTCGAGTACCGGCTGCTCGCGACGCTCGTGCGGCACGCGGGGCGCGTGCTCACGCACCGCCAGCTGCTGCGCGACGTGTGGGGGCCGTCGCACGTCGAGAGCCATCACTATCTGCGCATCTACATGGCGCATCTGCGCCAGAAGCTCGAGCGCGATCCCGCGCAGCCCGAGCACATCGTCACCGAAACGGGCGTCGGCTATCGGCTCGTCGGCGCTGCGTGACGTCCGCGGCGTGCCGCGCGATGCGGTCGGAATGCAAGGCCGCACGCCGGTGAAGTTGCAACGGCGCGACATTGCCGCCGCATGCGCCGGCCGCGTACACCGGCCGCGGATTCCCCGCTATGCTGACCGTTCCGCGAACGAAATCGAGGAGCGTGCAATGTCCGTCCGTCTGGTCGTCATCTGTGCGCTGGCGCTTGCTGCGCCCGGCGCGTTTGCGCAGCCGCTGCCGCCCGGGCAGCAGCCTTCCGCGCCGCAGCAGGCGCTCGCCAATCCCGCATCGGTCAATTGCGAGAAGCTCGGCGGCCGCCACGTGATCCGCAACCTGCCGCGCGGGCAGGTCGGCATGTGCATGTTCAAGGACGGCCGCGTGTGCGACGAATGGGCGCTGTACCGTGACGACCGCTGCGTCGGCGACGTCGGCGCGAAGCGCGTGTCGAACTGACACCGCGCGCGGCAGGGTGGGCGCGGCCGAGCCATGATGCTTCGGCCTGATCGCCTGATCGCCCGATCGCCCGATCACCCGATCACCCCGGCCCCCGGCCCCCGGCATCCGGCATCCGGCATCCGGCATCCGGCCCCCCGCATCAGGCATGCCCGTAAGCATCTTGTTATACTCGGCGCCGCCCGGGGACGACCCCGGGTCATTCGCTTCAACGGGGACGGCCCCATCCGATACGGAGTACGTCGAGATGGCGTGGATATGGTTGTCGATCGCCGGTTTGCTGGAGGTGGCCTGGGCGGCCGGCATGAAATCGTCCGAGGGTTTCACGAAGCTCGGACCGTCGGTGTTTACGATCGTGACGGCGCTCGCCAGCTTCGGGTTGCTCGCGGTCGCGATGCGCCAGTTGCCGCTCGGCACCGCGTATGCGGTGTGGACGGGCATCGGCGCGGTCGGCGCGTTCGTGTTCGGGATCGTGATGATGGGCGAGGCGCTCACCGCCGCCCGCGTCGCGAGCGCGTCGCTGATCGTGCTCGGGCTGATCGGCCTGAAGCTGTCGTCGGCCGCCTGACGCCGACGCGCCGGGCGCCGGCCGGCGTCCGCGCCCGGCCGTGACGCACTGCGGAATTGCGCCGGCCCGCTTGCCAGCCTGTCTATAATGGAACGCATTCGGGCCTGAATGCCGTTGTGCCGTTCGCGGCAGGCGGCGCCGGTCGCCACGCGCCGCGCGGCCGGTCATACCGACTCGATCCGATCAATCGGCAAAGCGCACGGAAAGTGCAAGGAGAGGGCCATGATCGAAGCCATTTCGCTCGGCGCGGGGCTCGCGTGGGCGAGCGGGCTGCGCCTTTATCTGACGGTGCTGATCGCCGGCGTGCTCGCGCGGGTCGGCTGGCTCCATCTGCCGGACACGCTGGCCGTCCTGACCTCGCCGTGGGTCATCGGCGCCGCCGGCGTGCTCGCCGTCACCGAATTCCTTGCCGACAAGATTCCCGCGTTCGATTCGCTGTGGGACGCCGTGCACACCTTCATCCGCATTCCGGCCGGCGCGGTGCTGGCCGCCGGTGCGCTCGGCCATGCCGATCCGACCGTGCTCGCGGTCGCCGGGCTGGCCGGCGGTTCGCTCGCCGGTGCCGCGCACGTCGCGAAGGCCGGCACGCGCGCGCTGATCAACCTGTCTCCCGAACCGATCTCGAACTGGGTCGCCTCGTCCACCGAGGACGGGCTCGTGTTCGGCGGCCTCGCACTCGCGTTCTTCGTTCCGCTCGCGTTCCTCGTGCTGCTCGCGGCCTTCATCGCGGCGTCGGCCTGGGCGCTGCCGCGGCTGTGGCGCGGCGTGTCGGGCGGGTTCCGCGGGATGGCGAACCACATGGTGTCGCGACTCAACTCGATCGGGGGCAAGCGCGATTGAAGGCGCCGTCACCCGCCGAGCGGCAGCACGCTGACCCGTCGCCGGCCGGGCGGCCCGGCCATGCCGGCCGCTTCGGCTGGCACGACCTGATCCGCCAGGCCGCGCGGATGACCGCGCGCGACTGGCGTGCCGGCGAACTGACGCTGCTGGTGCTGGCGCTGGTGCTCGCGGTCGCCGCGCTGACGAGCGTCGGTTTTCTCGCCGACCGGTTGCGCCAGGGGCTCGAGCGCGACGCGCGCCAGATGCTGGGTGCCGATTTCGTCGTGCGTGCCGACCATCCCGTCGATCCGTCGTTCGACCGCGAGGCGCGCGCACTCGGGCTGCGCACCGCAACCACCGCGATCTTCCCGAGCATGATCGCGTCGGCCGCCGGCGGGCAGGCGAGCGACGCGGCGCCCGCGCGCCTCGCGGCCGTGAAGGCCGTGTCGCCCGGGTATCCGCTGCGCGGCGCGGTCGAGATCGTACCGGCCGGCGCGACCGCCGCGCACAAGGCGGCCGCGATTCCCGCGCCCGGCACCGTGTGGGCCGATCCCGTGCTGCTCGATGCCTTGCATCTGAAAGCGGGGGACACCGTGCGCGTCGGGTTGCGCACGTTCACGGTCGCCGCGTCGATCTCCCGCGAACTCGATCGCGGGTTCTCGTTCGTCAATTTCTCGCCGCGGCTGATGATGCGCGCGGACGAGCTCGCCGCGACGGGGCTCACCGGTTACGGCAGCCGCGTCACGTACCGGCTGCTGGTCGCCGGCGACACACCGGCCGTCGCGCGCTTCGAGACCTACGCGCACGGGCGCGTCGATGGCGGCAAGCTGCGCGGCGTCGGCCTCGAATCGCTGCAGGAAGGCCAGCCGCAGGTGCGCCAGACGCTCGATCGCGCGCGCCATTTCCTGACGCTCGTCGCGCTCCTGACCGCGCTGCTCGCGGCGGTCGCGATCGCGATGGCCGCGCAGCGCTACATGCGGCGCCATCTGGACGGCTGCGCGACGATGCGTTGCCTCGGCGTGAGCCGCCGCACGCTCGGTGCGCTGTTCGCGCTCGAATTCGCCGGCATCGGCATCGTCTCGGGCGTCGCCGGCGCGGTGCTCGGCTACGGCGGCCACTGGGCGCTCCTCGCGGCGCTCGGCGGCCTGATCGACGTCGTGCTGCCGCCGCCGACGCTTTGGCCCGCGCTCGTCGGTATCGGCGCCGCGCTCGTGCTGCTGCTCGGCTTCGCGCTGCCGCCGCTCGCGCCGCTCACCCGCGTGCCGCCGGTACGCGTGCTGCGGCGCGACTGGGGTGATGCGTCGCGCATCGCGTGGGCCGCGTATGCGGTCGGCGTCGTGCTGTTCGCCGGGCTGCTGATCGTCGCGGCGGGCAACCTGAAGCTGGGGCTGATCGTCGCGGGCGGGTTCGCGGGCGCGCTGGTCGGTTTCTCGCTGATCGCGCGGCTCGTGCTGTACGCGGCGGCGCGTGCGGTGCGCAATGCGCGCGTGGCGGCGGGCATCGGCTGGCGTTACGCGCTCGCGTCGCTGCACCGGCGCGGCACGGCGAGCGCGCTGCAGATCACCGCGCTCGCGCTGGGGCTGATGTGCCTGCTGCTGATCGCGATCACGCGCAACGACCTCGTCGCCGGCTGGCGGCAGTCGACGCCGCCTGATGCGCCGAACCAGTTCCTGATCGACATCCAGCCCGACCAGCGCGACGACGTCGCGGCCTATCTGGCCGCACACGGCGTGCGCGACGCGGTGCCCGCGCCGATGGTGCGCGGCCGGCTCGTCTCGATCAACGGCAAGCCCGTGAACCCCGACGCGTATCCGTCCGACGAGGCGCGCCGGCTCGTCGACCGCGAGTTCAACCTGTCATATACGACCGAGCTGCCGTCCGACAACCGGATCGTCGACGGCGACTGGTTCGGCACCGCGGCCACGCCGCAGATCTCGATCGAGGCCGGTCTCGCCAAGACGCTGAACGTGAAGCCAGGCGATACGCTGCGCTTCGACGTGACCGGGCTGACGGTCGACGCGCCGATCACCAGCGTGCGCAAGCTCGACTGGGGCTCGTTCCGCGTCAACTTCTTCGTGCTGATGCCGCCGCCGGTGCTGAAGGATTTCCCGTCCGTGTACCTGACGAGCTTTCATTTGCCGGCATCGGACGCCGCGCTGCTCGATCCGCTGATCGCGCGCTACCCGAACCTGACCGCGATCGACGTCGCGCCGATCCTCGCGCAGCTGCAGCGGATGATGCTGCAGGTGGTCGGCGCGGTGCAGTTCCTGTTTGCGTTCACGCTCGCGGCGGGCGTGCTCGTGCTGTATACGGCGCTCGCCGGTTCGCGCGACGAGCGTGTGCGCGAGGCCGCGCTGCTGCGCGCACTCGGTGCGTCGCGCGCGCAGGTCAATGCGGTGCAGCGCGCGGAATTCATCGTCGTCGGCGCGCTGGCCGGCGCACTGGCGTCGGCGGGCGCGATCGCGGTCGGCTGGGTGCTCGCGTCGCGCGTGTTCGAGTTCCGGCTCGCCGTCGATCCGTGGCTCGTGCCGGCCGGCATCGCGGCCGGCGTCGCGTGTGCCGGTGCGGCCGGCTGGCTGAGCCTGCATAATGTGTTGCGGCGCCCGGCGCTGCAGTCGCTGCGCGACGCCTGAGCGTCGCCGGCGGCCCCGACTATCCCGTTTCCGATTATCCGTATGACCGATGTGAATGATGATGCGCCGTCGCAGCCGACGGCGTTCGAGCTCGTGGGCGGCGAAGCCCGTGTGCGCGAAATGGTGGACCGCTTTTACGACCTGATGGACCTCGAGCCCGAGTTCGCGGAGATTCGCGCGCTGCATCCGGCGTCGCTCGACGGCTCGCGCGACAAGCTGTTCTGGTTCCTGTGCGGCTGGCTCGGCGGCCCCGATCACTACATCAGCCGGTTCGGTCATCCGCGGCTGCGCGCACGGCACCTGCCGTTCCCGATCGCGTCGGCCGGGCGCGATCAGTGGCTGCGCTGCATGGCGTGGGCGATGGAGGACATCGGGTTGCCCGAGCCGTTACGCGAGCGGCTCATGCATTCGTTTTACGACACGGCCGACTGGATGCGCAACCGGCCCGGTTGATCGACCGGTACGCCGCTGTCCGGACGCCGGACGAACTGCGTCTGGGCGGCCGGTCCGGTGCGGCGCGACACTCATCGTTTCCCCACCGATACGAGGCTCGCCCGATGATGACCACCCAGGCCCTGTTTCGCGAAGATGCCTATCTGACGCAATGCGAGGCCGTCGTCGCGGCCGTCGGCGATGACGGCATCCGGCTCGACCGCACCGTGTTCTATCCGCTCGGCGGCGGGCAGGCCGGCGACAGCGGCACGCTGACGCTGCCCGACGGCAGCACGATCGCGATCGCCGACACACGCAAGGCGAAGTTCGAAGGCGCGACGCCCGACGATGCCGTGCACGTGCCCGAGGCGGGCCAGGACGCGCGCGTCGCGGCGCTCGCACCCGGCGCGCGCGTGGTGGCGGACATCGACTGGCTGCGCCGCTACCGGCGCATGCGGCTGCATACGGCCGCGCACCTGATGTGCGCGGTGCTGCCGTACCCGGTCGACGGCTGCAGCGTGACGACCGACTACGTACGGCTCGATTTCGCGACGTCGGACGCGATCGACCGTGTCGACGTCGAGCGCCGTCTCGCGGCGCTGGTTCACGGCGCGCATGCGGTCACGACCGAATGGATCACCGACGCGGAGATGGCCGAGCGGCCCGAACTCGTGCGCACGATGAGCGTGAAGCCGCCGCTCGGGCTGGGCCGTGTGCGGCTGCTGCGCATCGAAGGCGTCGATCTGCAGCCGTGCGGCGGCACGCACGTGCGCAATACGTCGGAAATCGGCGACCTGCGGGTCGCCAGACTTGAAAAGAAGAGCGCGCGGACACGGCGCCTCGTACTGGAGTTTGCATGACGATCGACAACCTGACGGACAGCGCCGCGGCGCTCGATCCGCAAGCACGCGAGATTCTCGATTTCTGGTTCGGCGAGCCGGATTCGGCGGAGTTCGGCCGCGCGCGCAAGGTGTGGTTCAACGGCGGTGCGGCGTTCGACGACGTGCTGCGTGTGCGCTACGGCGCCTTGCTCGACGCCGCGTGCGACGGCGCCCACGATCGCTGGGCCGGCACGCCGCTCGGCGCGCTCGCGCTGATCGTGGTCCTCGACCAGTTCTCGCGCAACATTCATCGCGGCACGCCACGTGCGTTCGCCGCCGATCCGAAGGCGCTGGCGATCGCGCGGCGCGTCGTCGCGGCCGGGTGGGACGCGCAATTGCCGAGCGGCCATCACCGCGCGTTTGCATACCTGCCGTTCGAGCATGACGAGTCGGACGAGAGCCAGCGCGAGGCCGTGCGGCTGTGCGTGGGCATTCGCGGCGAGGCCGGGTGTGCGAGCTATCACGACTTCGCGTTGCGTCATGCGGCCGTGGTCGAGCGCTTCGGCCGTTTCCCGCACCGGAACGCGATTCTCGGCCGTGCGTCGACCGACGAGGAGGCGGCATTCCTGCGCGAGCCGGGTTCGTCGTTTTGACCCGTGGGGTGAGGTGCGGCGTGAAGCCGCGCTCGCGCGCCGCTTGCCCGGCCTTCCGGAGATGACGGCGGCGCCGTTTCGCGGCGCCGCCTTGCATTACTGCGCTTCGTGCTCGTCGGGCGTGCGCACGTAGACGCGCAGCAGTTCCTCGTCGTCGCCCGGGCGCGCGCCGGTCCAGAACAGTTTCCATTCGCTGCCCGGCGCCGGATCGACGGCCCGCACGCCCTGGACGATCATCCACGTGCAGCGCGTGGTCTTCGCATCGTCGATCGGCGTGTGCTGGATACCGGAGAAGTAGTACAGCATCGGCGCTTCCGATTCGCCGAGCCCGTGCAGGCTCGCCATGCAGTCGCCGTCGCTCCATTCGAGCGCGAGATGCGCGTTCAGGTCGTCGAACACCGACCGGTAGCTCTTCGCGACGTCGAGCCACGGCAGCAGCAGCGTATACACGAGACCCCATGCGACCAAGCCGCCAGCGCCCCACGACAGCGCGCCGCGCCACCGGCCGGTCGTGCGCAGCTTCGGCAGCAGCCACAGCCAGCCGGCCGTCAGCGCGAGTGCGCCGATCACGAACCCGGGCACGATCGGCATCGTCCAGTCGAGCGGCAGCCAGCGGCCAAGCGGCGCGAGATTCGCACGCGATGCACCCGGATCGGCCATCACCGCCCAGATCACCCACGCGAGTGCGACGACGGCGCCGAACAGCAGGCGGCTCAGGTAGTCCCATGCGAGATGCAGCCCGCGCGGCAGGCGCTCGATCGCCTGCGCGGCGACCAGCGCGAGCGGCGCGAAGAACGGCAGGATGTAGAGCTGGCGCGAGGTCGCGGACACTTGCAGCACCGCGAGGCCGATTCCGGCGAACAGCACGGGCAGCGCGATGCGCGGCGTGCGCCAGTCGCGCCATGCGCCGCGCGCCAGCGCGACGATCGCGAGCGGCGCGACCGGGAAACCGAGCAGCAGGAACGCACGCAGGATAAAGAACGGCTTGTCGTTTTCCGCGCCGAGCTCGGGCACCGAGAAACCGAAGAAGCGGCCGACGTTGTTGTCCCAGAACCACGTCATGAACAGCGTCTCGGAACGCAGGAACAGCGCGGTCGGCCAGATGAGCGCGAACGGTGCGAACACCAGCGCGGCGACGCCGAGCGAGCGTGCGAACGCGCGCGTCCGGCAGGCGGGGTAGAGCACCAGCGCGCCCGTGAGCGTGGCCGCGAACACGAGCGGTACGAACAGCCCCTTCGCCATCAGCGCGATGCCGACGCCCGCGCCGAAGATCGGCGCGGCCCAGCGGCCGGACGGCCGCACCGGCAGCCCGTGCCGCATCTGCCGCGCGCGCGCGACGTGCTGGATCACGAGTTCGAGCAGGCCGCAGAAGCCCATCGCGGTGCCGGCGAACAGCGCGACGTCCGTCATCATGTCGTGCAGGTGCTTGATCACGACGAGCGTGCCCGCGCTCAGGACGACGGGGCCGATCACGCGCAGGTCGAGCCAGCTGTCGGCCCGGCTGGCGCTGCGTGCCGCGCGAGCGATGAAACCGAACGCGAGCGCCGCGAACAACGCGCTCGCGAGCCGTGCCGCGTCGTGTAGCGGCATCACCCGCTGCAGCAGCCATGCGAGGCTCGTCGCGACCCACGCGTAGAGCGGGGGCTTTTCCATGAACGGCAGGCCGGCATTGGTCGGCACGACGAAGTCGCCGGTCTCGAGCATGTGCTGGATGATGCCGAACGTATAGGTTTCGTCCTGCTTCCACGGATCGTGGCCGAGCACGCCCGGCAGCGTATACGCACAGACCAGCGCGGCAACCAGCAGCCAGACGCGCCAGCCGAGCCGGAGGGCGCGATCGCGGGCGGCGTTCGTCGCGGTGGCGCCGGCCGCGGCGGGCGTGCCGGCGGCATTGAGCGCCGCGCTGAGGTCGGGATCGGCGGCTGATCGGGCGGGCGTGGCCGAAGCGGGCACGGACGTGCGTCGCCGGCCGGGCGCTGCGGTTCCTGGCATGGAAAAGATCTCGGTCGGGTCAAGCCGGTCCGGCGACATGGGCCGGGACCATTAAGGGTCGCATCGAGGCGAAATGACAGTCGGATGACCGGCTGTTTTGGCTGGCGCTAGTAGAGCACGGAACTGTTACGGATGTTTACAGAAATGGTCACGATATTGTGGAGATTTGTGGTGTCGTGACCATGGACTGCTTCAGTCGGTCCGTTTTGCCGCCTTTTGCGGCGCGATTACCGGCCCCCGCCGACGTCGAGCAGGGCGCCCGTCGTATATGACGCCGCGTCGCCCAGCAGCCAGACGATCGCTTCGGCGATCTCCTGCGCTTCGCCCGCGCGGCCGAGCGGTGTCTGCGCGCCGAGGCGCGCCGCGCGGCCCGGCTGGCCGCCGCTCGCATGGATTTCGGTCTCGATCAGGCCGGGGCGCACCGCGTTGACGCGCACGCCGTGCGGGCCGAGTTCCTTCGCGAGGCCGATCGTCAGCGAATCGACCGCGCCTTTTGAGCCTGCGTAGTCGACGTATTCGTTCGGCGAACCGAGCCGGGACGCGATCGACGACACGTTGACGATCGTGCCGCCGCGCCCGCCGCGATCGGTGGACAGCCGGCGCGCGGCTTCGCGCGCGCACAGGTAGGCGCCGAGCACGTTGGTATCGAACATCCGCCGCAGCCGGTCGACCGGCATGTCGGCGAGCGGCATCGATGGCGCGACGATCCCCGCGTTGTTGACGAGCGCGTCGAGGCGACCGAACGCCGCCGCGACGGTGTCGAACATCGCGATGACGTCCGCTTCGTTCGCGACGTCGCCGGCGACGACGCACGCGCGTGCGCCGGCGTCGCGAACGCCTTGCGCGGTCAGTTCGGCAGCCGCCGCGTCGCGCGCGTAGTTGATGCCGACGTCCCAGCCGCGCTCGGCCGCGAGCACGGCGGTCGCGCGGCCGATGCCGCGACTCGCGCCGGTAATGAGGACGACCCGGCGCTCGGACTGTGCTGGCATCGCGTGCGGCTCCCGATGAGTGTTACTTGGCCGCGTCGGACGCCCACTTGTCGCGGACGGGCGGCTGGTAGCGGCGCAGCTGTTCGATCAGTGCGACCGGATCGGAGTCGATGCACAGCGCGTCGAAGTAGGCCGGGCGCATGAAGCCTTCGTCGACCGTATGGCGCAGCAGCGCGATCAGCGGATCGTAGAACGAATCGATGTTGTACACCGCGACGGGCTTGCGGTGATAGCCGAGCTGCGCCCACGTATAGACCTCGAACAGTTCCTCGAGCGTGCCGGCGCCGCCGGGCATCGCGACGAAGGCGTCCGAGAGGTCGGCCATCATCTTCTTGCGGTGGTGCATGTCGGGCACGACGTGCAGCTCGGACAGCCCGGTATGGCCGACTTCCTTGTCGACGAGCAGCTCGGGGATCACGCCGACCGCGCGGCCGCCGGCCGCCATCACTTCATCGGCGATCACGCCCATCAGGCCGACGCGGCCGCCGCCGTAGACGAGCGTGAGGCCCGCATCGACGAGTGCGCGGCCGAATGCGCGCGCGGCGTCCGCATAGACGGGCCGCACGCCGGGTGACGAGCCGCAGTAAACACAGACTGCCTTCATTGTTTCGTATCCTTCGCGGCGGGCCTGGCGGTGACCGGGCTGCCGGCGGGGCGCGGGGAACCGTCGCGCGGCGGCAGGTAGTCGGTGAACTGGCGCTTGGGCAGCTTGCCGGAGACGAGATCGTCGAACAGCTGGCGCGAACGGCCGCGCAGGTACGGGGCCATGACCGAGATCACGTGCATGCTCACCTGGTGCAGCTCCTCGCGGATCGCGTCCTGGTCGTTGTACTTGCGCGGGTGCATCACGTACTGATACGACAGCCAGTACGTCGAGATCACGGCCATGTTGGTGGCGATGACTTCGATCTCGGCGGGCGTCGCGACCATTTCGGCATCCGACACGAGCAGCTCGCACATGTCGTGCGCGAAGCGCACCTTGTGGCTGATGATCTGCTTGAAGTGCGTCTCGAGCGTGCGGTTGCGCGCGAGCAGGTCGTTGAGGTCGCGATACAGGAACCGGTAGGTCCACATGAAGTCGGCCATGTACTGCAGGTACGACCAGGTCTCGTCGATCGTCGGACGGTGATCGTCGGGGAAGCGCAGCCGCCGTTCGATCTGCTGCTCGAACTGCGCGAAGATGCTGTTGATGATGTCGTCCTTGTTGCGGAAATGGTAGTACAGGTTGCCTGGACTGATTTCCATTTCCTCGGCGATCGTCGTGGTCGTGACGTTCGGCTCGCCGATCTCGTTGAAGAGTTTCAACGACAACTCGAGAATCCGTTCGCGGGTGCGGCGGGGAGGTTTCGCTTCCATGTCGTCCGGCCCTGTGTGTGCCGGACTGGCGGGCGCTGCAATCGATGCTGCGAGATTCGTCCGGCGCGGGTTGCTGTTCTAAGTCTGGCGGACGATTATAAACCGCTGTTTCCTTACAACGGGCGCATTTCGTGATCGCGATGCGTTCGACGCATGGTGCACCGCCGCACGCAGGCGATGCCGCGGAGGCTGCTAGAAGCCGAGCCAGCGTGCGATCACCGGGCCGAGCACGAAGCCCCACGTCGTCACGCACGCGAACAGCGCGACCGTGACCGCCGCGCTGCCGAGGTCCTTCGCGCGCTTCGACAATTCGTGGCGCTCGAGCGAGATGCGGTCGATCGCGGCCTCGACGCTCGAGTTCAGCAGCTCGACGATCAGCACCAGCAGCACCGACGCGATCAGCAGCGCGCGCGAGGCGGCGGGGACCGGTGAGAACGCACCGATCGGCAGCATCAGCGCGGCGAGCGTGAGCTCCTGGCGAAACGCGCTCTCCTCGCGGATCGCGACGCGAAACCCGTTCAGCGAATGCTTGAGCGCGTACCACGCACGCGTGATGCCTCGGTGGCGCTTGTACGGGTTCGGCGGCAGCGGCGCCAGCCGATCGTCGGGGCCGAGCGGTTCGTGCGTGTGCACGTCCGCGTCGGCGTGCGGCTCTTCTTCGTCGAACGGACGATGCGCTCGTTCCGTCGCGGCAGGGGGCGGGGTCTTGTCGTTCAGGTCTCGTTTCAAACGGCGGCACCTTCGGCGGGCGAGTACGCGGTCTTCGGCAGCGGCTTCAGATGCGACGCGAACTGCTCGGACGCCGCGCGCCACGAGAAGCGCTCGGCCCACGCGCGGGCCGTCTCGCGTTCGATCTTGAGCGCCTCGAGGCAGGCTTCCTGCAGGTCTTCGTGCATCGCGCCGGCATCGCCCCCGCCGAGCACGTCGATCGGGCCCGTGACGGGGTACGCGGCGACCGGCGTGCCGCACGCAAGCGCCTCCAGCAGCACGAGGCCGAACGTGTCGGTGCGACTCGGGAACACGAACACGTCGGCCGCAGCATACACCTTGGCGAGCTCGGCTTGCGACAGGACGCCGAGATAGTTTGCTTCCGGATAGCGCGACTTCAACTCGGCGAGCGCCGGACCTTCGCCCGCGACCCACTTCGAGCCGGGCAGGTCGAGGCGCAGGAACGCCTCGACATTCTTCTCGATCGCGACGCGGCCCACGTACAGGAAGATCGGCCGCGCGGTATTGAGCACCTTCGACTCCATCGGCCGGAAGATGTCGAGATCGACGCCGCGCGTCCACAGCACGACGTTCGTGAAGCCGAACTTCTCGAGGTCCTGCTTCACGACCAGGGTTGGCGCCATCACCGCGAGCGACGGTCCGTGGAACCAGTGCAGGAACTTGTAGGTCGCCGACAGCGGAATGCCGAAGCGCGCCTGCACGTATTCCGGAAAGCGCGTGTGATACGCGGTCGTGTACGGCAGCTTGCGCGAGCGTGCATAGCGTCGCGCGGCGAGGCCGAGCGGGCCTTCGGTCGCGATGTGCAGCGCGTCGGGTGCGAACGCATCGATCCGGGCGCGCAGCTTGCGGTACGGCAGGATCGACAGGCGAATCTCGGGGTAGGTCGGGCAGGGCACCGTGCGGAATTCCAGCGGCGTCAGCATTTCGACCCGGTGGCCGAGCGCGGTGAGTTCGCGGGTGGTGCTCTTCAGCGTGCGCACGACGCCGTTGACCTGCGGTTCCCACGCGTCGGTGACGATCATGATCTTCATCGCGGCATGTGTCCTGTAAGTGGAGTTGTGTCAGGCGGTGGCCTTGGCCTTGCGCGACGGGGCAGCGGACGGCGCGGTGCGCATCGCCGTCCAGTAGACGATCTTCAGTTCGCCTTCCATCGTTTCGACGAGCGCGGACAGGCTCTCGACCCAGTCGCCGTCGTTGCAGTACAGCACGCCGTCGATGTCGCGGATCTCCGCCTTGTGGATGTGTCCGCACACGACGCCGTCGCAGCCGCGGCGGCGCGCTTCATCGGTCATCACGGTCTCGAACTGCGAGATGAAGTTCACCGCGTTCTTCACCTGGTGCTTCAGGTATTGCGACAGCGACCAGTACTGGAAGCCCAGCCGGCTGCGGATCCGGTTGAACCAGCGGTTCAGCACGAGGATCAGCGTGTAGAGCGTGTCGCCGAGATACGCGAGCCATTTCGCGTGCTGGATCACGCCGTCGAACAGGTCGCCGTGCACGATCCACAGGCGTTTGCCCGCGAGCGTCGTGTGAAAGGCCTCGCCGCGCACCTGGATGTCGCCGAACGCGAGGTCGCAGAACTGCCGCGCGCCTTCGTCGTGGTTGCCCGGGATGTAGACCACCTGCGTGCCCTTGCGCGCCTTGCGCAGGACCTTCTGCACGACGTCGTTGTGCGCCTGCGGCCAGTACCAGCCTTTCTTCAGCTGCCAGCCGTCGATGATGTCGCCGACGAGGTACAGGTATTCCGAATCGTTGTGGCGCAGGAAGTCGAGCAGGTACGGCGCCTGGCAGCCGCTCGAGCCGAGATGGATGTCGGACAGCCAGATCGTGCGGTAGCGATGGGTGGACGGCTCGTGGTCGTCGTGCTGCGTGGCGTGCGCGGCCGCCGGCTCGTGTGACGCAAGGGCATCGGTTGCGGCCGAGCCGGACAGGAAGGCGGTGACGGCGCGGGCGCCGAGCGGTTGACGGAACAGGGAGGTCGCGGACGTTTTCTGGCCCATGCATGACTCGCGCCGGTTGACATTACCGGCATTGCGCCATGCGGGCGTGACTATGCCATGACAGTCACGAGACGTTCTTATTACTGTCGTTGCGGCGTGTTTAGCAGTGAATGCGGCGGCGTTGTGTGACCTGCCGAACCGACGTGTCTGTCGTGATCGGGCAAGGCGCGCAGGGCGGTCGCGCGGGCGTTTTCGAGGGGTTTCGTCTGACGGATGCGCGGATGCGCGGATGTGCGGATGTGCGGATGTGCGGAAGCGCGGAAGCGCGGAAGCGCGGAAGCGCGGAGCCGGCAGCGGTCGCGCGGCGCGTCAGCGCGGAATCGCGACGATGCGCGTGCGGGCGATGCGGTCGTGCGGGAACTGGCGATCGGCGTGCAGGCGGGCGGCGCCGGCCCATGCGCCGATCCACGCGGCGGCGAGCGCGAGCGTGACGGGCACCGACAGGCCGAGGAGCGGATGCAGCGCGAGCGGCGGCAGGAACCACAGCCAGCCGAGCGCGTAGCGGACGAGCGCGTGGCCGGTGTTCAGCGGCCGGCCGCTCGACGATTCGAGCCGCAGCCGCCAGGTCTTCATCGGCAGCGTCTGGCCGCCGTGGGTCCAGAACCAGACGAAGTACGCGCCGACGACGAGCGCGATCCAGGCGGCGAGGAGGTTGTGGTGGACGAGGCCGTTGCGCTGCTGCGTCGCGAGGCTGAATGCGAGGCCCGCGAAGAACACGACGCCGAACAGCAGCACGGCTTCGTACAGCAGCGCGGCGAGGCGCCGCCGCACGGACGGCGCGGCGACGGCCGGGGCCGCGGGTGCGGGGGCGCTCGCCACGGCGGGTCAGGAACCCTTGAACATCGACGGGGCGTCGGCCGGCGACACCGGCGTGACGGTCGCAGGCGTGGGGGCGGTGCCGGACGACGACGATGCCGTCACGGGCGGCGCGCCGACGCCGGCCGATGCGGGCGCCGGTGCCGGTGCAGGGGTGCTCGCCGGGTGCTCGTGCGAATTGACGAGCCGGCGTACATCACGGTCGGCGGCGGTCGGCGGCGCGCTGACGACGCTCGGCCGGCGCCGGCGCTCGGTCGCGGCGAGGCGCTGCTTCTGTTCTTCGGGCAGTTGCTGGTAGGCCTTCCACGCGCGCTCGCGCGCCTGCGCGGACAGCTCCTTCGCGCTCTGGTAATTCTCGCGCGCGACGCGGCGTTGCTCGGGCGTCATCCGCGCCCACTCGGACATCCTGTCTTGCAGGTGTTTCTGCTCATCAGGCGTCAATTTCGCGAAACGCGATGCGATCTTCAGCCATTTACGCTTGCGTGCATCGCTGAAGCCGTCCCACTGATCCGCGAACGGCGCGAGTGCCGCGCGTTGGGCGGGCGTCAGGCGCGCCCAAGACAGCGGGCCGTTGGCGGCCGGCAGCGGCAGCGGGGCGAGTTCGGTGGTCAGCCCGGCGGCGGCCGAGGTCGGCGCGGGCGCGCTGCTGGCCGCGGCGGAGACCGTCGCGGGGGGCGGGTTGAATCGGGAATAGGTGGCGACGTAGGAAACGGCGATCGCGATCACGCATCCGAAAAATACGGCCAGGCCGCGTTTCTGACTCACCCGTGCGATCCCCTCGTTATTGTCTGTTAGCGTGCGTGCGAAAGATACGCGTTGAACCCGTGATCGAGATACGCGTTGAGCGGCAGGTCGTCGCTGAGCATCGCCGCGTCGATGTCGGCGAGTTCGGCGGTGCGCTGCATGTCTTCCCAGTAGGCGATGCCGACCAGCCCCGCGAGCAGCAGGGCGAGCGGCCACGCGCGCAGCAGGCGGCGCGCGAACGACACCTGCGGGCGGCTCGCGGGCGGCGTGCCGTATGCGCCGGCCGCACCTGCGAAGGCGGGCACGAACACCGGCGCGGTCGCGGCTTCCGGCTTCTTGCGCGCGAGCGCGGCCCGGCGCGCGACGGCCAGACGGTCGGTGGTCGCGGCAGGCAGCGCCGCGGCACGTTCGTCCAGCGCGCGGCGGACCTTCAGCGCGAATTCGTGTTCTCGATTTACGGGAGCGGAGCTCATAGCGTGATTCCTTTGGCCTTGAGCGCTTGCGCCAGGGTATGGGTGGCCCGCGAGCAGTGCGTCTTGACACTGCCTTCGGAGCACCCCATAGCGGCGGCAGTCTCGGCGACATCCATATCTTCCCAATAACGCATCAGGAACGCTTCCCGTTGACGTGTCGGAAGTTTCTGGATTTCTTCGTCGATCAGGGCCAGAACCTGCTCCCGCTCGAGGCGGTGCTCGGTGCTCTCGACGCCCGCGTTGTCGTCCGCGGACTCGAGCGTTTCCAGCGGATCGAAGTCCTCGTCGTCCGTGTTGTTGAGCGACGAGAAGAGCGTGACCCAGGTATTGCGGACTTTCTGCCGGCGGAACCAGTCGTGGATCGCGTTCTGCAGGATCCGCTGGAACAGCAGCGGCAGTTCTGCCGCCGGCCGGTCGCCGTATTTCTCCGCCAGCTTGATCATCGCGTCCTGCACGATGTCGAGCGACGCATCGTCGTCACGCACGGCGTACGCAGCCTGCTTGAACGCGCGCCTTTCGACGCCCGCCAGAAAGTCGGCGAGTTCCTTGTCTGATGCCATTCCGTAAAGGTATGCGCTGCGGACTGCGGCGTGTGAAAGGTCGAAAAATTTCGTAAAACCCGCGGATGCTAACAAATTTTCGCGCGATTTGGCACCGGGGACGGCTCGGTACGTTGCGCGCGAGCCGCGTCCGCGGGCCGCCGGACGGGGCGCATGATGCGCTGCGGGATATTTTGCTTGACGCCCCAATCATGACCCGCTATCGTCAACGATTCGCAACATGAAGTGATGGTCTCATTTGAGGCTGGCCCAAGAAGCCCGCCCTTCAAACTGGACGCGCCGCTTGAACCCGAGCCACAAGCCCGGCAGAGAGCACCCGATCAATTTTTTGCCGAAAATTCGAAAGGTCAACATGAACATGCCCAGCGCGGAATTCTCCACGTCGGAACCCCTTTCCCCTCCCGATAGCGACTCCATCGGCGCCACCGTGCTCATGAAGGCACTGGCCGACGAGAACGTCGAATTCATCTGGGGCTACCCCGGCGGCTCGGTACTCTACATCTACGACGAGCTTTACAAGCAGGACAAGATTCAGCACGTGCTGGTGCGCCACGAACAGGCGGCCGTGCACGCAGCCGACGCGTATGCGCGTTCCACCGGCAACGTCGGCGTCTGTCTCGTGACGTCCGGCCCCGGTGTCACCAATGCGGTGACCGGCATCGCGACGGCCTACATGGATTCGATCCCGATGGTCGTGATCAGCGGCCAGGTGCCGACTGCCGCGATCGGCCAGGACGCGTTCCAGGAATGCGATACGGTCGGCATCACGCGTCCGTGCGTGAAGCACAACTTCCTTGTGAAGGACGTGCGCGACCTCGCGGAAACCGTCAAGAAGGCGTTCTACATCGCCCGCACCGGCCGTCCCGGCCCGGTGCTGATCGACATCCCGAAGGACATCTCCAAGACGCCGTGCCAGTACGAGCCGGTGAAGAGCGTGTCGCTGCGGTCGTATAATCCCGTCACGAAGGGCCATTCGGGCCAGATCCGCAAGGCCGTGTCGCTGCTGCTGTCGGCGAAGCGTCCTTACATCTATACGGGTGGCGGCATCATCCTCGCCGACGCGGCGCGCGAGCTGAACCAGTTCGCCGACCTGCTCGGCTACCCGGTCACGAACACGCTGATGGGCCTCGGCGGCTATCGCGCGTCGGACAAGAAATTCCTCGGCATGCTCGGCATGCACGGCACCTACGAAGCGAACATGGCGATGCAGCACTGTGACGTGCTGATCGCGATCGGCGCCCGCTTCGACGACCGCGTGATCGGCGACCCGGCGCACTTCGCGTCGCGTCCGCGCAAGATCATCCACATCGACATCGATCCGTCGTCGATCTCGAAGCGCGTGAAGGTCGACATTCCGATCGTCGGCGACGTGAAGGAAGTGCTGAAGGAGCTGATCGAGCAACTGCAGACGGCCGAGCATGGCCCCGACACCGAAGCGCTCGCGCAATGGTGGAAGGACATCGAGGGCTGGCGCTCGAAGGACTGCCTGAAGTTCGATCGCGAAAGCGAGATCATCAAGCCGCAGTACGTGGTCGAGAAGGCGTGGGAGCTGACGGACGGCAACGCGTTCGTGTGCTCGGACGTCGGCCAGCACCAGATGTGGGCGGCGCAGTTCTACCGTTTCAACAAGCCGCGTCGCTGGATCAACTCCGGCGGCCTCGGCACGATGGGCTTCGGCCTGCCGGCAGCGATGGGCGTCAAGATGGCGCACCCGGACGACGACGTGCTGTGCATCACGGGCGAAGGCTCGATCCAGATGTGCATCCAGGAACTGTCGACCTGCCTGCAGTACGACACGCCCGTGAAGATCATTTCGCTGAACAACCGCTATCTCGGCATGGTCCGCCAGTGGCAGCAGATCGAATACAGCAAGCGCTATTCGCATTCGTACATGGATGCGCTGCCCGACTTCGTGAAGCTCGCCGAAGCGTACGGCCATGTCGGCATGCGGATCGAAAAGACCTCGGATGTGGAGCCGGCGCTGAAGGAAGCGCTGCGCCTGAAGGACCGCACCGTGTTTCTCGACTTCCAGACCGATCCGACCGAAAACGTCTGGCCGATGGTACAGGCCGGCAAGGGCATCACCGAGATGCTGCTCGGATCGGAAGATCTGTAACGGCGCGACGCGCGCCCAGGTCCGATGCGGCCGCCTTCACGAAGGGCGGTGCGGCACCGGGTGGCGCGCGGCGCGAGTGAATCGACACGGACACATTCTGGAAGAAGCGAACATGAGACACATCATTTCCGTCCTGCTGGAGAACGAACCGGGCGCGCTGTCGCGCGTGGTCGGTCTGTTTTCCGCTCGCGGCTACAACATCGAAACCTTGACGGTGGCGCCGACCGAAGACCAATCGCTGTCGCGGCTGACCATCGTTTCCATTGGCTCGGACGACGTGATCGAACAGATCACGAAGCATCTGAACCGCCTGATCGAGGTGGTGAAAGTGGTGGACCTGACCGACGGTGCACACATCGAACGCGAGCTGATGCTGATCAAGGTACGTGCAGTGGGCAAGGAGCGCGAAGAAATGAAGCGGATGTCGGACATTTTCCGCGGCCGCATCATCGACGTGACCGAAAAGACCTACACGATCGAATTGACGGGCGCGAGCGACAAGCTCGACGCATTCATCCAGGGGCTGGACGCCAGCGCGATCCTGGAGACCGTGCGTACCGGCAGCTCCGGCATCGGACGCGGCGAGCGCATCCTGAAGGTGTGATGCCGATATTGCCAAAGAGGCACGCCGGGTGCGCCGTCATGTCCCGGCCCGCAGTACCCAATCCGAACGAATTGTTGAATTTTTGAATTAGCGAAGGAACCATCATGAACGTTTTCTACGACAAAGACGCTGACCTCTCCCTCATCAAGGGCAAGCAAGTCACGATCATCGGCTACGGCTCGCAAGGCCATGCACACGCGCTGAACCTGAAGGACAGCGGCGTGAACGTGACGGTCGGCCTTCGCAAGGGCGGCGCGTCGTGGAGCAAGGCCGAAAACGCAGGCCTGTCGGTCAAGGAAGTCGCGGAAGCGGTGAAGGGCGCGGACGTCGTCATGATGCTGCTGCCGGACGAGCAGATCGCCGACGTGTACGCGAAGGAAGTGCACGAGAACATCAAGCAGGGCGCCGCACTGGCATTCGCACACGGCTTCAACGTGCACTACGGCGCGGTGATCCCGCGCGCCGACCTCGACGTGATCATGATCGCGCCGAAGGCACCGGGCCACACCGTGCGCGGCACGTACTCGCAAGGTGGCGGCGTGCCGCACCTGATCGCGGTTGCGCAGAACAAGTCGGGCGCGGCACGCGACATCGCGCTGTCGTACGCTGCGGCGAACGGCGGCGGCCGTGCCGGCATCATCGAGACGAACTTCCGTGAAGAGACCGAAACCGACCTGTTCGGCGAGCAGGCCGTGCTGTGCGGCGGTACCGTCGAGCTGATCAAGGCCGGTTTCGAGACGCTGGTCGAAGCCGGCTATGCACCGGAAATGGCGTACTTCGAGTGCCTGCACGAGCTGAAGCTGATCGTCGACCTGATCTACGAAGGCGGCATCGCGAACATGAACTACTCGATCTCGAACAACGCCGAGTACGGCGAGTACGTGACGGGCCCGCGCGTCGTCACGGAAGAGACGAAGAAGGCGATGAAGCAGTGCCTGACCGACATCCAGACGGGCGAGTACGCGAAGAGCTTCATTCTCGAGAACAAGGCAGGCGCCCCGACGCTGCAGTCGCGCCGCCGCCTGACGGCCGAGCACCAGATCGAGCAGGTCGGTGCGAAGCTGCGCGCGATGATGCCGTGGATCGCGAAGAACAAGCTCGTCGACCAGACGAAGAACTAAGCACGGATCGAGCAAAACGTGCTGTTCCGGCCCTTCGAGTGGAGGGTCGGTATCAAAAAGCCGCCCGAAGGCAGCAGTGCCCCGGGCGGCTTTTGCTATCCTACGGGCTTTGCAATTCACCGAACACCGAACGAATCCATGAACTATCCTCATCCGATCATCGCGCGCGAAGGCTGGCCGTTCATCGCGATTGCAGCCGTCATCGCGTTGTTGATCCACGCCGTCGGGGGCTTCGGCTTCGCGTGGCCGTTCTGGCTGCTGCTCGTCTTCGTCGTCCAGTTCTTCCGCGATCCGCAGCGCCCGATCCCGGCGCAGCCGAACGCCGTGCTGTGCCCGGCGGACGGCCGCATCGTCGCGGTCGAGACCGCGCAGGATCCGTACGCGAACCGCGAAGCGCTGAAGATCAGCGTGTTCATGAATGTCTTCAACGTCCACTCGCAGCGTTCGCCGGTCGACGGCGCGATCTCCAAGGTCGAGTACTTCCCGGGCGCGTTCCTGAACGCGGCGATCGACAAGGCGTCGACCGAGAACGAGCGCAATGCGGTCGTGATCCAGACGGCGAGCGGCAAGACCGTCACCGCCGTGCAGATCGCCGGCCTCGTCGCCCGCCGGATCCTCTGCTACGTGCGCGCCGGCGAGCCGCTGTCGCGCGGCCAGCGCTACGGTTTCATCCGCTTCGGTTCGCGCGTCGACGTGTACCTGCCGCTCGGCAGCCGCGCGAAGGTGTCGATCGGCGAGAAGGTCTACGCGTCGTCGACGATCCTCGCCGAGCTCGAACAGTAAGCGGCGGGACGCACGATGGCCGCATTCAAACCGCGTCGGCCGCGCAACGGCGCCGGCCAGACGCCACGCCCGTTCCGCCGCAACAAGGTGATGGCACCGGATCCGGCGCCCATCGAGAGCCGCCGCGCCGCGCGCCAGCGGTTCCTGAAGACGCGCGGCATCTACCTGCTGCCGAACGCGTTCACGACCGCCGCGCTCTTCTGCGGCTTCTTCGCGGTCGTGCAGGCGATGAACGTGCGCTTCGAGATCGCCGCGATCGCGATCTTCGTCGCGATGGTGCTCGACGGGATGGACGGGCGCGTCGCGCGGATGACGCATACGCAAAGCGCGTTCGGCGAACAGTTCGACAGCCTGTCGGACATGGTGTCGTTCGGCGTCGCGCCGGCGCTCGTGATGTACGAGTGGGTGCTGAAGGATCTCGGCCGCTGGGGCTGGCTCGCCGCGTTCGTCTACTGCTCGGGCGCCGCGCTGCGACTCGCGCGCTTCAATACGAACATCGGCAGCGTCGACAAGCGCTTCTTCCAGGGGCTGCCGAGCCCGGCCGCAGCCGCGCTGATCGCCGGCTTCGTGTGGCTCGCCACCGACAACCGCGTGCCGATGAAGCTCGGCTGGCTGCCGTGGGTCGCGTTCGCGCTGACGATCTATGCGGGCGTGACGATGGTGTCGAACGCGCCGTTCTACAGCGGCAAGGCGCTCGACGTGCGGCACCGCGTGCCGTTCGCGGCGATCCTGCTGGTCGTCGTCGCGTTCGTGCTCGTGTCGTCCGATCCGCCGCTGATGCTGTTCTGCCTGTTCGTGCTGTACGGGCTGTCCGGCTACGTGTTCTGGGCCTATATGGCCGTGCGCGGGCGGGCGAACCCCGCGCGCTCGTCGCAGCGCGATCACTGACGCGCAACCTGCTGCGGAAACGGCGGCCCCGGATGCGAATCCGGGCCGCCGTTTTCATTTGCCCCTTTTTCGCATCCTGCTCGCCGCCTGTTCGGATCACGCGGCCCCGCCTCCCGGGTGCCGTCCGATTGCGCACCCGGCGGAATGCCGCTATAGTCGTCGGCATGACCGCATTTTCCCGCCTCTCCCTCCTTCTAGCCGGTGCGCCGCTACGCGCGCTAGCTTTGGCGCGCCTGCCGCGCTGACCGTTCTCGCCCTCCGTCAAGCCTCGTCTGTTGTTGAGCGTCGCCAGCGGTGGCGCGATCTCATTACGTTTGATTCCCGTATAAAGAGCCCTGGAGCCCCCCATGACAGACAAGCTGATCATTTTCGATACGACGTTGCGTGACGGTGAACAATCGCCCGGCGCGTCGATGACGAAGGAAGAGAAAGTCCGCATCGCGAAGCATCTCGAGCGGATGAAGGTCGACGTGATCGAGGCCGGCTTCGCGGCCAGCTCGAACGGCGACTTCGATGCGATCCACACGATCGCCGGTCTCGTGAAGGACAGCACGATCTGCTCGCTGGCGCGCGCCAACGACAAGGACATCCAGCGTGCGGCCGACGCGCTGAAGCCGGCCAACAGCTCGCGGATCCACACGTTCATCGCGACGTCGCCGCTGCACATGGAGAAGAAGCTGCGGATGACGCCGGACCAGGTGTTCGAGCAGGCGCGCCTCGCGGTGCGCTTCGCGCGCAAGTTCACCGACAACGTCGAATTCTCGCCGGAAGACGGCAGCCGCTCGGACCTCGACTTCCTGTGCCGCGTGCTGGAAGCGGTGATCGCTGAAGGGGCGACCACGATCAACATCGCCGACACGGTCGGCTACGGCGTGCCGGAGCTCTACGGCAACCTCGTGAAGACGCTGCGCGAGCGCATTCCGAACTCGGACAAGGCGATCTTCTCCGTGCATTGCCACAACGATCTCGGGATGGCGGTGGCGAACTCGCTCGCCGGCGTGAAGATCGGCGGTGCGCGGCAGGTCGAGT
The DNA here is from genome assembly GCF_905339595.1 of Burkholderia sp. BCC1977. Taxonomy (NCBI): domain Bacteria; kingdom Pseudomonadati; phylum Pseudomonadota; class Betaproteobacteria; order Burkholderiales; family Burkholderiaceae; genus Burkholderia; species Burkholderia sp. BCC1977. The sequence continues at coordinate 41,674 of NZ_CAJPGQ010000013.1, read as the reverse complement.
GCACGATCAACGGTCTCGGCGAGCGCGCGGGCAACACGTCGCTCGAGGAAATCGTGATGGCCGTGAAGACCCGCAAGGACTACTTCGGCCTCGACGTCGGCATCGACACGACGCAGATCGTGCCGACGTCGAAGCTCGTGTCGCAGATCACCGGCTTCGTCGTGCAGCCGAACAAGGCCGTGGTCGGCGCGAACGCATTCGCGCACGCGTCGGGCATCCACCAGGACGGCGTGCTGAAGGCGCGCGACACCTACGAGATCATGCGCGCGGAAGACGTGGGCTGGACCGCGAACAAGATCGTGCTCGGCAAGCTGTCGGGCCGCAACGCGTTCAAGCAGCGCCTGCAGGAGCTCGGCGTGTCGCTCGACAGCGAAGCCGAACTGAACGCCGCGTTCATGCGCTTCAAGGATCTCGCCGACCGCAAGGCCGAGATCTTCGACGAAGACATCATCGCGATCGTCTCGGAAGAGTCCGCGCTCGCGCACGAGCAGGAGCACTTCAAGTTCGTGTCGCTGTCGCAGCGTTCAGAGACGGGCGAGCAGCCGCAAGCGAAGATCGTGTTCGCGCTCGAGGGCAAGGAAGTGACCGGCGAGGCGCGCGGCAACGGGCCGGTCGACGCGACGTTCAACGCGATCGAGAGCGAAGTCGGCAGCGGTTCCGAACTGTTGCTGTATTCGGTGAACGCGATCACGACCGGCACGCAGGCGCAGGGCGAAGTGACGGTCCGGCTGTCGAAGAGCGGGCGGATCGTGAACGGCGTCGGCACCGATCCGGACATCGTCGCGGCGTCCGCGAAGGCGTACATCTCGGCGCTGAACAAGCTGCATTCGAAGGACGACAAGGTCAACCCGCAGCGCGCGTAAGCGCTGCGCGTCGAGCGCCCGAAGCATATGAAACGCCCCGTGCGGCCTTGCGCCGCGCGGGGCGTTTTTTCATCCGCCGCTCATTCGGCGGCCGGCGCGCGGAACAACCAGCGGCGCGCGGCCGGGCGGGGCGCCGGGCTGCGGCGGCGGAATTCGACCGCGATCCCGCGCCGCGGCGCATCGGCGACGAACGCGTCGAGCAGTTCGAGCACGTCGTGATCGATGTAGTCGGCGCGCGTCGCGTCGATGATCACGGCGGCGCGGTCCGGAATGTGCCGCAGGTGATGCTTGACCTGCACCTTGCCGAGGAACGACACGTCCTTGCGGAACGACAGCAGGAAGTGATCGTCGTGCTGCGCGAGCGTGACGGGGCTCTTCAGGTTCGCCACCGCGACCGCCAGCACGCTGCAGGCGAGGCCGAGCGCGATGCCGAACAGCAGGTCGACTGCCAGCACGCCCGCGATCGTCGCGGCGAACGGCACGAACGCGGCTGGACCCTGTTTCAGCACCGAGCGGAACAACGCCGGTTTCGCGAGCTTGAAGCCGGTGTGGATCAGGATCGCCGCGAGGCTCGCGAGCGGGATCAGGTTGATCAGCCCGGTGAGCGCGAACACGCTGGCGAGCAGCAGGATGCCGTGCACGATCGCCGACATCCGGCTTTGCGCACCCGCGTTCACGTTGACCGAGCTGCGCACGATCACCGACGTGATCGGCAGCCCGCCGACCGCGCCCGCAACGAGATTGCCGACGCCCTGGGCCTTCAGTTCGCGGTCCGGCTGGGTCGGCCGGCGCTTCGGATCGATCTGTTCGACCGCCTCCAGGCTCAGCAGCGTCTCGAGGCTGGCGACGACCGCGAGCGTGATCGCGACGCGCCACACGTCCGGATTGACGAGCTGCGCGAAGTTCGGGCCGAGCTCGGCGTGCTTCAGCGAAGCCGCGAGCGCCGCGAACGATTCGAGCTCCGGCAGCGTGACGCGATGCGCGGCGCCCGGCGCGACCGACGGCGCGATGGCGCCGAGCACCAGTGTCGCGCCGATGCCGAACACCACGACCGCGAGCGGCGCGGGCACCGAGCGCACCCAGCCGAAGCGCTTCAGCGCCGGCGTGTCCCACGCGACCAGCAGCGCGACGGAGACGAGCGCGATGGCCGTCGCGGCCCAGGCGGTCGGCAGGCCGGGCCATGACGCAAACGATTGCGCGGCCGGCCCGCCGATGCCGAATGCGAACGGAATCTGCTTCACGATCAGCAGCAGGCCGATCGCCGCGAGCATGCCCTTGATGACGGGCGACGGCACGTAGGCGGCGAAGCGGCCGGCGCGAAGCATGCCGAAGCCGAACTGCAGCACGCCGGACAGCAGCACCGCGAGCAGGAACGCGGAAAAGCTGCCGAGTTGCGCGATCCCTTCGACGACGATCACGACGAGGCCCGCGGCCGGCCCGCTGACCGACAGCGACGAGCCGCTCAGCAGCGCGACGATGATGCCGCCGACGATGCCGGACACGAGCCCGGCGAACGGCTCGACACCGGACGCGTTGGCGATGCCGAGACACAACGGCAGCGCGACGAGGAAAACGACGATACCGGCGACGATGTCGCGCGGCAGGGTGGACAGGCGCTCGTTCAGTTTCATGGTTGGGGTGATTTCATTGGCGTAAGGGGGGATCAGCCGAGTGCGGCGGCCATGACGGCATGGTCCGGTTCGGCGTCGGCCGGCGGTGCCGTATAGCCGGAGTCGAGTTCCTTCAGGCGGCCGTCGGCGAGCGAAAAGATCCAGCCGTGCACGAGCGGCGGCCGCTGGCGGCCATGCACGATCGGCGACGCGCGCAGCAGACGCACCTGTTCCAGCACGTTGAGCTCGGCCAGGCGGTCGGCGGCGGCCGTGTCGTCGAGTCCGTCGAGCGTGTCGCGATGGCGCCGTGCAAGCGCGCAAAGCGGCGCGATGCGGCGCGCGACGTGCGGCAGGTCGGCGGGCGGCGGCAGCAGCGACGCGCGTACGCCGCCGCATCCGTAGTGGCCGCACACGATCACGTGGTCGACTTCGAGCACGCGCACGGCGTACTCGAGCACGCTCGCCGAATTGTCGTCGTCGGGGTGGAACAGGTTCGCGATGTTGCGATGGACGAACAGCTCGCCGGGCACGCAGTGCGTGATGGTTTCAGCGGGCACCCGGCTGTCGGCGCAGCCTATCCACAGCACGCGCGGATTCTGGCCGCGCGCGAGTGCGTCGAAGAAGCCGGGCGTGTGTTCGTGCGTCTCGCGGGCCCAGGCGATGTTGGCAACCAGCATGCTCTTGGGGCGATTCATGAGGACTCCTTTCTGATAAGGACAAACGAATACCGGACGAAGTGGAGCAATATGATGCTTTCTGAACTGAAAGGTTCAATTTCGACTGATATTAGGGGTATGCCCTAACACCCGGTGCCACTGATACAAATTGTTTCAACTGGAACTGGCGAGGTGCAGCGAATGCACCAATACAACGCATGACATGTATCGTGCATGCCTGTTTCCCGCCAGCGGACGCGTGGCGCGGGGTTCCGCATAATGGCTTTCGGAGCGTCCGGGATCGGAAAGGATTGCCGCGTCGAATTCGGAATTAATCGAATATGGCGGGAAAAACGAAATGGCCATTCACGCAATAATTCGTGAATGGCCATCGTGAAAATTGCGCGTAAATGCGCAATCGATCCGATCAGAACAGATTGCGGCGGTCGGGATCGTGCAGCGGGTCCGGCGTTTTCTGCGTGGTGCGCAGGATGCCCTGCGGGTCGAAGTAGAAGCTGTACATCATGTACCAGACGTTGTCTTCGAGATAGCGGTAGGTCCACACCTCACGCTTCATCAGCGGGAAGTAGGATGTCTCGACCGGGCGGCCGAAATTGACGAGCACGTCGGTTTTGGTCCACTTGCCGATGTCTGCGCGATAGAACTCGCTCGGTTGCAGCACCTGGCGCACGTTGACGATCCGGTGGGCCGCGTCGACGTCGGCCGCGACGGTGATCTCGCCCATCGGCTGGGTCGGCCACATCAGGCGCTTCCCGCCGCCGGGCAGGTCGTAGATCTCGCGCGGCGGGCCCATGCGCGCGACGATCGCCGACTCGTCCTGACCGGCCTGGTATTGCTGCCACGGTTGCGCACAACCGGCGAGCAGTGCCGCCGCGCAGGCGACCAGCACCGGCAGGCGCACGGGAATGCGAATGCGCATGGGATTCTCCAGAACTCTCTGACCGTTCAGTTGTATCACGGACGGCGCGCGTCGGCGCGTCGTGGCGAAAAAATCGGTGCGGATCGCCGGCAGTGTGCCGTCGGGGTGTCGTGTCGCGCCGGGCTTGCGGCCGGCGGCGCCCGCGGCCTATGATCCGCGCTTCTCGGACAGATTGAAGGGCAGGGAGCCGATGCAGCTGTGGAAACGGTGCGCGCTCGCATTGAGCGCGGGGTGGATGCTGGCGTCGTCCGCGTTCGCGGCAGGCGAGCCGGTGCGGATCGCGCTGATCGAAGGGATGTCGGGCCCGTTCGCGAACGCGGGCGCGGCGGTCGAGCGCAACCTGCGCTTCGGCGTCGAACAGGTCAACGCGGCGGGCGGCGTGAAGCTGCGCGACGGCGCGCACCCGCTCGAACTCGTCGTGCTCGACAGCAAGGGCAGCCCCGAGGAGGCGCTCGTGCAGTTGCGCGCGGCGGCGGACCGGCACATCGGCTTCGTCGCGCAGGGCAACAGTTCGGCGGTCGCGGCCGCGCTCGTCGCGGCGCTCGACAAGCTGAACGCGCGCAATCCGGACAGCCGGATGCTGTTCCTCAACTATTCGGCCGACGATCCGGCGCTGACCGGCGCGCGCTGCAGTTTCTGGCATTTCCGCTTCGACGCGCACGCCGGGATGCGGATGGCCGCGCTGGCGGACGTGATGGCGCGCGACCGCGCGCTGCGCAAGGTCTACCTGCTGAACCAGGACTACAGCTTCGGCCACGACGTCAGCACGCTGGCGCGGCAGGCGCTGGCCGAGCGGCGCCCCGACGTGGCGATCGCCGGCGACGAATTCCACCCGATCGGCCGCATCAAGGATTTCTCGCCCTATATCGCGAAGATTCGGGCGAGCGGCGCGGACGCCGTCGTGACCGGCAACTGGGGCAACGACCTCACGCTGCTCGTGAAGGCGGCGCGCGAGCAGGGGCTGAATGCGAAGTTCTATACGTTCTACGGCAACAGCCTCGGCGCGCCGGCCGCGCTCGGCGACGCGGGCGTCGGGCGGGTGGTGGCCGTCGCGGACTGGCATCCGAACGCGGGCGGCGCGAAGTCGGATGCGTTCTACCGCGCGTTCCGAACCCGTTTTCCCGCAGCCCGGGACGACTATCCCGTGCGCCGCATGAGCCTGATGGTCGAGATGCTCGCGGCGGCGATGAATCGGGCCGGTTCGGCCGACCCCGTCGCGGTGGCACGTGCGCTGGAGGGGTTGTCGCTCGACGACGGCTTCCACGCGTCGACGATGCGCGCGCAGGATCATCAGCTGATCCAGCCCCTTTACGTGATGGAAATGGACAAGGCCGGCACGCCGGGCGTGCGCTTCGACAACGAGGGCTCGGGCTATGGCTTCCGGACGGTTCTCGCGGTGCCCGCGCCGCGCACGCAGATGCCGTCGACCTGCTCGATGACGCGCCCGTGACAGGGGGCGGTGGGAACGGCGTGCAGTTGTGTTACAATGCCCGCCGGTTGTAAGTCACGGCACGGCCATTCTTCCGTGTCCGCCTGTTCAGTTAGCAAGTAGGAAACAAAGGAAATCACATGTCTGTTGCAGATATCAAGAAGTCGGAAGTCGTTGCTCAGTTCGCCCGCGGTACCAACGACACGGGTTCGCCCGAAGTCCAGGTCGCACTGCTGACCGCACGTATCGTCGAACTGACGGGTCACTTCAAGACCCACGCGAAGGACCACCACAGCCGCCGCGGCCTGCTGCGCATGGTGAGCCGCCGCCGCAAGCTGCTCGACTACCTCAAGGGCAAGGATGCCGACCGTTACCGCGCGCTGATCGAGAAGCTGGGTCTGCGTAAGTAATCGAGGCGATTGCCGCCAGCAAGATGCCTGTGTCAGTCCGCTGATGCAGGCATTTTGTTTTTGCGCGGTGCGTAGCGTCACGCGCACCGCAGGTTGTCCGGCACGTGGTTGCCGGGCTGCCGGAACGGCTGATGCCGGGGTCGGGATTTGTGTCATTCCAGCGCGCCGCTCGACGAGCGCCGCGCTGGAATGGCATAAAAAACACACCTTGCTCCGGGTGATTCGGTCGGGACGCCGCCGCGCGGGATGGCCCGGGCGGCGAATGAAATGAATGAATTCAAAGGAGCAACCATGTCCATGTTCAACAAGGTCGTGAAGGAATTCCAGTGGGGCCAGCACAAGGTGCGCCTCGAAACCGGTGAAGTCGCCCGCCAGGCGAGCGGTGCCGTGATCGTCGACGTGGAAGACACCGTCGTGCTGGCAACCGTCGTCGGCGCGAAGTCGGCGAAGCCGGGTCAGGATTTCTTCCCGCTGACCGTCGACTACCTCGAAAAGACCTACTCGGCCGGCAAGATCCCGGGCGGCTTCTTCCGTCGCGAAGGCCGTCCGTCGGAACACGAAACGCTGACGTCGCGCCTGATCGACCGTCCGCTGCGCCCGCTGTTCCCGGAAGGCTTCTACAACGAAGTGCAGGTCGTGATCCACGTGCTGTCCGTGAACCCGGAAATCCCGGCGGACATCCCCGCGCTGATCGGTGCATCGGCCGCGCTCGCCGTGTCGGGCCTGCCGTTCAACGGTCCGGTCGGTGCCGCGCGCGTCGCGTACATCGACAACGCCTACGTGCTGAACCCGACGCGTGACCAGATCAAGGCATCGAGCCTCGACCTCGTCGTCGCCGGTACGGAGCGCGCAGTGCTGATGGTCGAATCGGAAGCTGATCAACTGCCGGAAGACGTGATGCTGGGCGCGGTCGTGTTCGGTCACGAGCAGATGCAGACGGCGATCGACGCGATCCACGAACTCGTTCGCGAAGGCGGCAAGCCCGAGTGGGACTGGCAGCCGGCACCGAAGAACGAAGCGCTGATCGCGCGCGTGACGGAACTGGCGCACGGCGACCTGCTCGCCGCTTACCAGCTGCGCGACAAGCAGGCACGTTCGACGAAGCTGAAGGAAGTCTACGCGGCGACCTCGGCGAAGCTCGAGGAAGACGCGCTGGCGGCCGGCACGGTCGCGGCCGACAAGGCCACCGTCGGCAACGTCCTGTTCGACATCGAAGCGAAGATCGTCCGTTCGCAGATCCTGAACGGCGAGCCGCGCATCGACGGTCGCGACACGCGCACCGTGCGTCCGATCGAGATCCGCACCGGCGTGCTGCCGCGCACCCACGGTTCGGCGCTGTTCACGCGCGGCGAAACGCAGGCGCTCGTCGTCGCGACGCTCGGCACGAAGGGTGACGAGCAGATCATCGACGCGCTCGAAGGCGAATACCGCGAGCGCTTCATGCTCCACTACAACATGCCCCCGTTCGCGACCGGCGAAACGGGTCGCGTCGGTTCGCCGAAGCGTCGCGAAATCGGCCACGGCCGTCTCGCGAAGCGCGCGCTGGTCAAGTGCCTGCCGAGCGCCGACGAATTCGGCTACTCGATCCGCGTCGTGTCGGAAATCACCGAATCGAACGGTTCGTCGTCGATGGCATCGGTGTGCGGCGGCTGCCTCGCGCTGATGGACGCCGGCGTGCCGATGAAGGCGCACGTCGCGGGTATCGCGATGGGCCTGATCCTCGAAGGCAACAAGTTCGCGGTGCTGACCGACATCCTCGGCGACGAAGATCACCTCGGCGACATGGACTTCAAGGTGGCCGGCACGGAGCAAGGCGTGACCGCACTGCAGATGGACATCAAGATCCAGGGCATCACGAAGGAAATCATGCAGGTCGCGCTCGCGCAGGCGAAGGAAGGCCGCATGCACATCCTCGGCAAGATGACCTCGGCGGTCTCGGGTGCGAACACGCAACTGTCGGAATTCGCGCCGCGCATGATCACGATCAAGATCAACCCGGAAAAGATCCGCGACGTGATCGGCAAGGGCGGTTCGGTGATCCGCGCGCTGACGGAAGAAACCGGCACGACCATCGACATCTCGGATGACGGCGTCGTGACGATCGCGAGCACGAACAGCGACGGCATGGCCGAAGCGAAGAAGCGCATCGAGCAAATCACGGCCGAGATCGAAGTCGGCCAGGTATACGAAGGCACGGTGCTCAAGCTGCTCGACTTCGGCGCGATCGTGAACCTGCTGCCGGGCAAGGACGGCCTGCTGCACATCTCGGAAATCGTCAACGAGCGCGTGAAGGACATCAACGACTACCTGAAGGAAGGTCAGCAGGTGAAGGTCAAGGTGATCCAGACGGACGAGAAGGGTCGCGTGCGTCTGTCGGCGAAGGCGCTGCTGAACGAAGCAGCGGCAGCGTCGCAGTCGGATACGCCGCCGCAGCAGTAAGCGGACAGGCGTGAGAACGGCCGGCAGTGCGAAAGCGTGCCGGCCGTTTTTTCTGTAGCATCGTTGTGCGGCGCAGCAGCGCCGGCGAGGCGCCCGTGCCGCGCACGGGTGCGCCACCCGATTCCGATCCTGGAGCGACCACCATGAAAGCCATCGAAATCACCGAATTCGGTGCCCCCGACGTGCTGAAGCTTGCGGAGCGTCCGCGCCCCGAACCGAAGCGCGGCGAAGTGCTGATCAAGGTGGCGGCTTCCGGCGTGAACCGGCCCGACGTATTCCAGCGCAAGGGCGCATATGCACCGCCGCCGGGGGCGTCGGATCTGCCGGGCCTCGAGGTCGCGGGCGAGATCGTCGGCGGCGACCTGTCGGATGCCGCGCTGAACCCGTTCGGTTTGAAGCTGGGCGATCGCGTCTGCGCGCTCCTCGCGGGCGGCGGCTACGCCGAGTACGCGGTCGCGCCGCTGCCGCAATGCCTGCCGGTGCCCGACGGGCTGACCGACATCGAAGCCGCATCGCTGCCCGAAACGTTCTTCACGGTGTGGAGCAACGTGTTCGACCGTGCGCTGCTCGGTGCGGGCGAGGGCGGCGAGCAGGAAACGCTGCTCGTGCAGGGCGGCTCGAGCGGGATCGGCGTGACGGCGATCCAGATCGCGCACGCGCTCGGCTATCGCGTGTTCGCGACGGCCGGGAATGCCGACAAATGCCGCGCATGCGAGGCGCTCGGCGCCGAGCGTGCGATCAACTACAAGACTGAGGACTTCGTCGAGGTCGTCAAGTCGCTGACGCACGATCGCGGCGTCGACGTGATCCTCGACATGGTCGCGGGCTCGTACGTGCCGCGCGAACTGTCCGCGCTCGCGGACGGCGGCCGCCTCGTGCTGATCGCGCTGCTCGGCGGCGCGAAGGCCGAGGTCAACCTGAACGAGATCCTGCGCCGCCGGCTGACGGTGACGGGCTCGACGCTGCGTCCGCGTCCGGTCGAGTTCAAGGCGCGCATCGCCGCGCAGCTGAAGGCGCGCGTCTGGCCGCTGCTCGCGGACGGCCGCATCAAGCCCGTGATCTACCGCGTGCTGCCGGCCGGCGAGGCCGCGCAGGCGCATGCGCTGATGGAAAGCGGCGAGCACATCGGCAAGATCGTGCTTGATTGGGGTACGACCGCCTGACGGTCCGTGCGGCCGGACTTGACATGCGCGGTTTGACCGGTTCCAGCCGCGCGCAGTAAAATCGCGGGTTTGCTTCGCCAGATCCAACCTGACGGCCGGTTTCCGGTGCGTTAATGACAAGATAGTGACGAGACAGACACGATGTCGAAACAACGAACGAAGCGAGTGATCGGCAACTGGAAGATGCACGGCCGGCTGGCCGGCAACCAGGCGTTGCTGAACGAAGTGGTGCAGGGTGCGGGCGCGGTGGCGGCCGAGACGTCGATCGGCGTGTGCGTGCCGTTCCCGTATCTCGCGCAGGTTCAGGCGCAGCTCGGCGGCGGCCGTGTCGCGTTCGGCGCGCAGGACGTGTCCGCGCACGAACAGGGCGCGTTCACCGGTGAAGTGGCGGCCGCGATGGTGGCGGAGTTCGGCGCGCACTATGCGATCGTCGGTCACTCGGAGCGTCGCGCGTATCACGGCGAGCGCAACGAAACCGTCGCTGCGAAGACGCAGCGTGCGCTCGCGGCAGGCCTCACGCCCGTCGTGTGCGTCGGTGAAACGCTCGACGAGCGTGAAGCGGGCGCGACCGAGCAGGTGGTCGGTGCGCAGCTCGACGCCGTGCTGGCCGTGCTGACGGCTGGCGAAGCGGCGCGCATCGTCGTCGCGTACGAGCCGGTCTGGGCGATCGGCACCGGCAAGAGCGCGACGTCGGCGCAGGCGCAGGACGTGCACGCATTCCTGCGCGCGCGTCTCGCGGCGAAGGGGGCGGAGGACGTATCGGTGCTGTACGGCGGCAGCGTGAAGCCGGACAACGCGGAAGAGCTGTTCGCGCAGCCGGATATCGACGGCGGCCTGATCGGCGGCGCGTCGCTGAAGGCGGAAGATTTCCTGGAGATCTGCCGGGCCGCGCGTTGAGCGGTCCGGGATCGAATTGAACCATGATGGCGGCCGGTCGGTCCGGTCGCCTGATCCAATCGGGTGGGTGTGATGCTGTTATTCAAGACGCTGATTATTGTCGTGCAGGTGCTGTCTGCACTGGGTGTGATCGGGCTCGTGCTGCTGCAGCACGGCAAGGGTGCCGACATGGGCGCTGCATTCGGCAGCGGCGCGTCGGGCAGCCTGTTCGGAGCGACCGGCTCCGCGAACTTCCTGTCGCGCACGACGGGCATCCTCGCGACGATCTTCTTCGTCGCGACGCTCGCGCTGACGTACCTCGGTTCGTACAAGTCGACGCCGTCGGCAGGCGTGCTCGGCGCGGCGGCGACCGCACCGGCATCGGCGTCCGCAGCGTCGGCGCCGGCCGTCGCGGCGTCTGCCGCCGCGGGTTCGGCTGCGAGCGCGCCGGGCCAGGATGTCCCGAAATAAAAAGTTAAACTTTTTGCGTTTGTGCGTTGAACAAATCTGGAACTCGGGTTAGAATTTAATTCTTGAAGCGATTCGCGGGAAACAAGCAGTACAACCCGAGTTGCATGCAGTGCCGACGTGGTGAAATTGGTAGACACGCTATCTTGAGGGGGTAGTGGCGAAAGCTGTGCGAGTTCGAGTCTCGCCGTCGGCACCAAAGTTACTCAATGCCAGCCGCTTCTAGTGGCTGGCATTTTTCATTTGTGGGGTGTGCCTTGCGATTGTCTTGTGGTCGCACGCACTCCGAAATGATTCCTTCCGCCGGAAGTGGTATTCTCCGGACGCTCAGAACCAACCGATAGAGGATTGCCTTGAACCTCGCAGCCTATTACCCCGTCTTGTTGTTCCTCCTCGTGGGCACTGGTTTAGGTATAGCGCTGGTCAGCATCGGCAAGCTCCTTGGTCCCAACAAGCCGGACGTCGAGAAGAACGCACCGTACGAGTGCGGCTTCGAAGCCTTTGAAGACGCCCGGATGAAATTCGACGTCCGGTACTACCTCGTCGCCATCCTGTTCATCATCTTCGATCTCGAAACCGCATTCCTGTTTCCGTGGGGCGTCGCGCTCCGGGACATCGGCTGGCCGGGTTTCATCGCAATGATGATTTTTCTGCTCGAATTCCTGCTGGGCTTTGCCTATATCTGGAAGAAGGGCGGCCTCGACTGGGAGTGATGGGTTAATCGCCGGTTTGCATGGGCGGCCACGCTGGGCCGCTCGTCTGGAGTGGAAAGCAAATGAGTATCGAAGGGGTCTTGAAGGAAGGGTTTGTCACCACGACGGCTGACAAGCTGATCAACTGGACGCGTACCGGCTCGCTGTGGCCGATGACGTTCGGGCTCGCGTGTTGCGCCGTCGAGATGATGCATGCGGGCGCGGCCCGTTATGACCTGGACCGGTTCGGGGTCGTGTTCCGTCCGAGCCCGCGTCAGTCGGACGTGATGATCGTCGCCGGCACCCTGTGCAACAAGATGGCGCCCGCACTGCGCCGCGTGTACGACCAGATGGCCGAGCCGCGCTGGGTGATCTCGATGGGGTCGTGCGCGAACGGCGGCGGCTACTACCACTACTCGTATTCGGTGGTCCGCGGCTGCGACCGGATCGTGCCGGTCGACGTCTACGTGCCGGGCTGTCCGCCCACGGCCGAGGCGCTGGTCTACGGCGTGATCCAGCTTCAGGCGAAGATCCGCCGCACCAACACCATCGCCCGTCAATAAAGCCCCGAGCGTCCCCTCAATATGGCAAGCAAAATCGAGACCCTCAAGGCAAACCTCGAAGCCGCGCTCGGCGCGCGCATGGTGAGCCTCACCGAAGCGATCGGTGAACTGACGCTCGTCGTGAAGGCGAGCGATTACCTCGAAGTCGCAAAGACGCTGCGCGACGATCCGAAGCTCCGTTTCGAGCAGCTGATCGACCTGTGCGGCGTCGACTACCAGACCTACGGCGACGGCGCCTACGACGGCCCGCGTTTCGCGGCCGTGTCGCAGCTGCTGTCGGTCACGAACAACTGGCGCCTGCGCCTGCGCGTGTTCGCGCCGGACGACGATCTGCCGATCGTGGCATCGCTCGTCGACATCTGGACCTCCGCAAACTGGTACGAGCGCGAAGCGTTCGACCTGTACGGCCTCGTGTTCGAGGGTCACCCCGACCTGCGCCGCATCCTCACCGACTACGGCTTCATCGGCCACCCGTTCCGCAAGGACTTCCCGGTGTCGGGCTATGTCGAAATGCGTTACGACCCGGAAGAGAAGCGGGTCGTCTACCAGCCGGTGACGATCGAGCCGCGCGAAATCACGCCGCGCGTGATCCGCGAGGATCGCTATGGCGGTCTGAAACATTAAGGGGGCGTCATGGCAGAAATCAAGAACTACACCCTCAACTTCGGCCCGCAGCACCCGGCAGCGCACGGCGTGCTGCGCCTGGTGCTCGAGCTTGACGGCGAAGTCATCCAGCGCGCCGATCCGCACATCGGCCTGCTGCACCGCGCGACTGAAAAGCTCGCGGAAAGCAAGACCTTCATCCAGTCCGTGCCGTACATGGACCGTCTCGACTACGTGTCGATGATGGTCAACGAGCACGGCTACGTGCTCGCGATCGAGCGTCTGCTCGGCATCGACGTGCCGGAGCGCGCGCAGTACATCCGCGTGCTGTTCGACGAGATCACGCGCGTGCTGAACCACCTGATGTGGATCGGCGCGCACGCCCTCGACGTCGGCGCGATGGCCGTGTTCCTGTACGCATTCCGCGAGCGCGAAGACCTGATGGACGTGTACGAAGCGGTGTCCGGTGCCCGGATGCACGCGGCGTACTACCGTCCGGGCGGCGTCTACCGCGACCTGCCTGACGCAATGCCGCAATACAAGGCGTCGAAGATTCGCAACGAGAAGGCGCTCGCGAAGATGAACGAGGCGCGCAGCGGCTCGGTGCTCGACTTCATCGACGACTTCTTCACGCGCTTCCCGAAGTGCGTCGACGAATACGAAACGCTGCTGACCGACAACCGGATCTGGAAACAGCGTCTGGTCGGGATCGGCGTCGTCAGCCCGGAGCGTGCGCTGCAGATGGGCCTGACGGGCCCGATGCTGCGCGGCTCGGGTATCGCCTGGGACCTGCGCAAGAAGCAGCCGTACGAAGTGTACGATCGCATGGATTTCGACGTGCCGGTCGGCGTGAACGGCGATTGCTACGACCGCTATCTGGTGCGCGTCGAGGAAATGCGCCAGTCGGTCCGTATCGCGAAACAGTGTATTGAGTGGCTCCGCAAGAATCCGGGCCCGGTGATGACCGACAATCACAAGGTTGCACCGCCGTCGCGCGTCGGCATGAAGACCAACATGGAAGACTTGATTCACCACTTCAAGCTCTTCACCGAAGGTTTTCACGTGCCGGAAGGCGAGGCGTACGCGGCAGTCGAGCATCCGAAGGGCGAATTCGGCATCTACCTCGTGTCGGACGGTGCCAACAAGCCGTATCGCCTCAAGATCCGCGCACCGGGCTTCGCGCACCTCGCGTCGCTCGACGAAATGGCGCGCGGTCACATGATTGCCGACGCCGTCACGATCATCGGTACGCAGGACATCGTGTTCGGCGAAATCGATCGCTAATGGTTGCGCCGTCCGCGCGAGCGGGCGGCGAGCAGTCGGTCACACGCGAAGTCACATGTGGTATGCGCTGAACCGGCGCGGCTTCGCAAGCTGTCAACAGTGAGCGCCAGGTCTGCCGTCCATGCACAGCAGTGCGGCAGGTTGTTCGTTCGGTAGGAATTGAAAGAGTCGTGTCTGAAAATGATCTCAGCTGAAGGCCTGAAGGAAATCGATCGAGCGTTGACGAAGTATCCCGCCGATCAGAAACAGTCCGCCGTGATGTCGGCGTTGGCCGTCGCTCAGGAAGAGCACGGCTGGCTGTCGCCCGAACTGATGCAGTTCGTCGCGGACTATCTCGGCATGCCGGCCGTCGCCGTGCAGGAAGTCGCGACGTTCTACACGATGTACGAGCTCAAACCGGTCGGCAAGCACAAGATCACGCTCTGCACGAACCTGCCGTGCCAGCTTGGCCCGCACGGTGGCGCGGAAGCGACCGCCGACTACCTGAAACAGAAGCTGGGCATCGGCTTCGGCGAGACCACGCCCGACGGCAAGTTCACGCTGAAGGAAGGCGAATGCATGGGCTCGTGCGGCGATGCGCCGGTGCTGCTGGTGAACAATCACAGAATGTGCAGCTTCATGAGCCGCGAGAAGATCGACCAGCTGCTTGAGGAGCTCTCGAAATGACGTCCCTCCACGACCGTCACATCAAACCGCTGATCCTCGCTGGTCTGAACGGCGAGAACTGGCATCTCGAAGACTACGTTGCGCGCGGCGGCTACAAGCAGCTGCGCCGCATTCTCGAAGAAAAGATTACGCCTGAGCAGGTGATCGCCGACGTGAAGGCGTCGGGCCTGCGTGGCCGTGGCGGTGCGGGCTTCCCGACCGGCCTGAAGTGGAGCTTCATGCCGCGCCAGTTCCCGGGGCAGAAGTACCTCGTCTGCAACTCGGACGAAGGCGAGCCGGGTACGTTCAAGGATCGCGACATCCTGCGCTGGAACCCGCATGCGCTGATCGAAGGCATGGCCATCGGCGCGTACGCGATGGGCATCACCGTCGGCTACAACTACATCCACGGCGAAATCTTCGAAGTGTATCGACGCTTCGAGGCCGCGCTCGATGAAGCGCGTGCCGCGGGTTTCCTCGGCGACAACATCATGGGCTCGGAATTCTCGTTCCAGCTGCACGCGCACCACGGTTACGGCGCGTACATCTGCGGCGAGGAAACGGCGTTGCTCGAGTCGCTCGAAGGCAAGAAGGGCCAGCCGCGCTTCAAGCCGCCGTTCCCGGCGAGCTTCGGCGTGTACGGCAAGCCGACCACGATCAACAACACCGAGACGTTCGCCGCGGTGCCGTTCCTGCTGTCCATCGGGCCGCAGAATTACCTCGAGATCGGCAAGCCGAACAACGGCGGCACGAAGATCTTCTCGGTGTCGGGCGACGTCGAGCGTCCGGGCAACTATGAAGTGCCGCTCGGCACGCCGTTCGCGACGCTGATGGAGCTCGCCGGCGGGATGCGCGGCGGTCGCAAGATCAAGGCCGTGATTCCGGGCGGCTCGTCGGCGCCGGTGATCCCGGGCGACATCATGATGCAGACCGATCTCGATTACGACTCGATCGCGAAGGCGGGCTCGATGCTCGGCTCCGGCGCGGTGATCGTGATGGACGAGACGCGTTGCATGGTGCGTTCGCTGCTGCGCCTGTCGTACTTCTACTACGAGGAATCGTGCGGCCAGTGCACGCCGTGCCGTGAAGGCACCGGCTGGCTGTATCGCGTCGTGAATCGTATCGAGCATGGCGAAGGCCGCCAGGAAGATCTGGACCTGCTGAACTCGGTTGCCGAGAACATCATGGGCCGCACGATCTGCGCGCTCGGCGATGCGGCGGCGATGCCGGTACGCGGGATGCTCAAGCATTACTGGGACGAATTCGCGTACCACGTCGAGCACAAGCACTGCATGGTCGGCGGCCACGCGCACGCGGCGGCAGCCTGAAGCGAAGCACCGGTTGCGGAATTTGAGCGCACGGTCGGGCCAAGGCGCGAACGGGCGGAAATAGGTTAAGGACCATTCACCATCATGGTTGAACTTGAAATAGACGGCAAGAAGGTCGAGGTGCCCGAAGGCAGCATGGTGATCCAGGCTGCGCACAAGGCGGATACGTACATTCCTCACTTCTGCTATCACAAGAAACTGTCGGTTGCGGCCAACTGCCGGATGTGTCTCGTCGAAGTCGAGAAGATGCCGAAGGCCGTGCCTGCCTGCGCGACGCCCGTGTCGGCCGGCATGATCGTGCGCACGCAGTCCGACAAGGCCGTGAAGGCGCAGCAGTCGGTGATGGAATTCCTCCTCATCAACCACCCGCTCGACTGCCCGATCTGCGATCAGGGCGGCGAATGCCAGCTGCAGGATCTGGCGGTCGGCTACGGCAAGTCGTCGTCGCGCTACTCGGAAGAGAAGCGCGTGGTGTTCCACAAGAACGTGGGCCCGCTGATCTCGATGGAAGAAATGTCGCGCTGCATCCACTGCACGCGCTGCGTCCGCTTCGGCCAGGAAATCGCCGGCGTGATGGAGCTCGGCATGCTGGGTCGTGGCGAACACTCGGAAATCACGACGTTCGTCGGCAAGACGGTCGACTCCGAACTGTCGGGCAACATGATCGACCTGTGCCCGGTCGGCGCGCTGACCAGCAAGCCGTTCCGCTACAGCGCCCGTACCTGGGAACTGTCGCGCCGCAAGTCGGTGAGCCCGCACGATTCCGTCGGCGCGAACCTCGTCGTGCAGGTGAAGAACAACCGCGTGATGCGCGTGCTGCCGTTCGAGAACGAAGCGATCAACGAATGCTGGATCTCGGACAAGGATCGTTTCTCGTACGAAGGCCTGAACAGCGAAGAGCGCCTGACGAAGCCGATGCTGAAGCAGGGCGGCCAGTGGATCGAAACCGACTGGCAGACCGCGCTCGAATATGTCGCGAAGGGCCTGAAGGGCATCGCCGCGGATCACGGCGCGAACGCGCTGGCGATGCTCGCGAGCGCGCACAGCACCGCTGAAGAGCTGTTCCTCGTGAAGCAGCTCGCCAACGAACTGAAGACGCCGAACGTCGACTTCCGTCTGCGTCAGCAGGATTTCTCGGCGCCGGTCCAGGGCGCACCGTGGCTCGGCATGCCGATCGCCGACCTGTCGAACGTGGATGCCGCGTTCGTCGTCGGTTCGTTCCTGCGCCGTGACCACCCGCTGTTCGCCGCACGCCTGCGTCAGGCTGCGAAGAACGGCGCGAAGCTGCACTTCCTGCACGCGACCGCCGACGACTCGCTGATCCCGACCGCGAAGCGCATCGTCGCCGCGCCGTCGGCATGGCTCGACGAGCTGGCCGGCGTTGCTGCAGCCGTCTCGCAACTGCGCGGCGTCGCGCTGCCGGACACGCTCGCGGGCGTCACGGCATCGCCGGCTGCGCAAGCCGTCGCCCAGTCGCTCGCGAACGGCGAGCGCCGTGCGGTGCTGCTCGGCAACGCGGCCGTCCGTCACCCGCAATTCGCGAAGCTGCACGCCGTCGCACAGTGGATCGCCGACCACACCGGCGCCACGTTCGGCTTCCTGACGGAAGCGGCGAACACGGTCGGTGCGCACGTCGTCGGCGCACTGCCGGGCGAAGGTGGCCTGAACGCACGCGAAGCGCTCGCGCAGCCGCGCAAGGGCTACGTGCTGCTGAACGTCGAACCGGAATTCGACACGGCCGATCCGGCGCAGGCGCTTGCCGCGCTGAACCAGGCCGAAATGGTCGTCGTGATGTCGCCGTTCAGGCACGGCCTCGATTACGCCGACGTGCTGCTGCCGATCGCGCCGTTCACGGAAACGGCCGGTACGTACGTGAACGCGGAAGGCTCGGTGCAGAGCTTCAACGGCGTCGTGCGCCCGCTCGGCGACACGCGTCCGGCGTGGAAGGTGCTGCGCGTGCTGGGCAGTCTGCTCGGCCTGCCGAACTTCGAATACGAAACGGCGGAAGAAGTGCGTCTCGCGGCGCTCGGCGACGCAGGCGTCGCGAACCGTCTGTCGAACCAGGCGTCGGTCGCACCGGCTCGCGTCGCGGCAGTTGCCGCGAACGGCAGCTTCGAGCGCCTCGCCGACGTGCCGATCTATCATGCCGACGCACTCGTGCGCCGCGCAGGTGCGCTGCACCTGACGGCCGCCGCGAAGGTGGCGAATGCCGCAGCCCTGCCGGCCGCGCTGTTCGACAAGCTGGGCTTGAAGGAAGGCGACGCGGTGCGCGTGCGCCAGGGCGAGCGTGCGGTGCAGTTGCCGGCCGTGCGCGACGCGAATCTTGCGGAGACGGTCGTTCGCGTGTCGGCGGCAACGCCTGCCGGCGCAGCGCTCGGCAGCCTGTCCGGTGAACTGGTGGTGGAGAAGGCGTAAATGAGCTTGTTCGATACGATCAACGCGGGCGGCGCCCAGCTTCTCGGCGTCGCGTGGCCGACGGTGTGGGCAGTCGTGCGCATCCTCGTCGTCTCCGTCGTCATCCTGCTGTGCGTCGCGTACCTGATTCTGTGGGAACGCAAGCTGATCGGCTGGATGCACGTGCGTCTCGGCCCGAACCGCGTCGGCCCCGGCGGCCTGCTGCAGCCGATCGCCGACGTGCTGAAGCTGCTGCTGAAGGAAGTCATTCAGCCGAGCGCAGCGAGCCGCTGGCTGTACCTGATCGCGCCGGTCATGACCGTCGTGCCGGCGTTCGCCGTGTGGGCCGTGATCCCGTTCCAGGCCCAGGCCGTGCTCGCGAACATCAACGCGGGCCTGCTGTACGCGATGGCGATCTCGTCGATCGGCGTGTACGCGGTGATCCTCGCCGGCTGGGCGTCGAACTCGAAGTACGCGTTCCTCGGCGCGATGCGCGCCGCGGCGCAGATGGTCTCGTACGAAATCTCGATGGGCTTCGCGCTGGTGCTCGTGCTGATGACGGCCGGCAGCCTGAACATGTCGGAAATCGTCAACTCGCAGCAGCATGGCTTCTTCGCCGGCCACGGCGTGAACTTCCTGTCGTGGAACTGGCTGCCGCTCCTGCCGGCGTTCGTCGTCTACTTCGTGTCCGGCATCGCCGAAACGAACCGTCACCCGTTCGACGTGGTGGAAGGGGAGTCGGAGATCGTCGCGGGTCACATGATCGATTACTCGGGCATGGCGTTCGCGCTGTTCTTCCTCGCCGAGTACATCAACATGATCGTGATCTCGGCACTCGCCGCGACGCTGTTCCTCGGCGGCTGGGATGCACCGTTCGAATTCCTGTCGTTCATTCCGGGCATCTTCTGGCTGGTGCTGAAGGTATTCGCGCTGCTGTCGGTGTTCATCTGGGTGCGTGCGACGTTCCCGCGCTACCGTTACGACCAGATCATGCGTCTGGGCTGGAAGGTGTTCCTGCCCGTCACGGTGATCTGGGTGGTCGTGGTCGGCTGCTGGATGATGTCGCCGCTCAACATCTGGGTGAAGTAAGGACGAAATCATGACGGCTATCCAACACTTCTTTAAGACCTTCTTCCTGACGGAGCTGCTGAAGGGGCTCGCGCTGACCGGTCGTTACACGTTCCGGCGCAAGTTCACCGTGCAGTTCCCGGAAGAAAAGACCCCGATCTCGCCGCGCTTCCGCGGGCTGCATGCGCTGCGCCGCTATGAAAACGGCGAAGAGCGCTGCATCGCGTGCAAGCTCTGCGAGGCCGTGTGCCCCGCGATGGCGATCACGATCGAATCGGAAACGCGCGCGGACAATACGCGCCGCACGACGCGCTACGACATCGACCTGACGAAGTGCATCTTCTGCGGTTTCTGCGAAGAAAGCTGCCCGGTCGATTCGATCGTCGAGACGCAGATTCTCGAGTACCACGGCGAAAAGCGCGGCGACCTCTATTTCACGAAGGAAATGCTGCTCGCGGTGGGCGATCGCTACGAGAAGGACATCGCTGCGGCGAAGGCTGCCGACGCGCCGTATCGTTGATTGTGTTTGCAGTGCCGGCCCGGCATGAACGGGCCGAGCCGCCGCGACGGGTGCGGCACGCGAGAGCGTCCCGCAAGCCGCGCCTGACTATGGCCTAACGATGAACCGGTAATCATGGAATTCACGACCGTACTGTTCTACATCTTCGCGCTGCTCCTGGTGGTATCCGGGCTGAAGGTGATCACTTCGCGCAACCCGGTGGCGTCTGCGCTTTTCCTTGTGCTGGCGTTCTTCAACGCCGCCGCGATCTGGATGCTGCTGGAAGCGGAGTTCCTCGCGATCCTGCTGGTGCTGGTGTACGTGGGCGCCGTGATGGTGCTGTTCCTGTTCGTCGTGATGATGCTGGACATCAACATCGATTACCTGCGCCGCGACTTCAAGCGCTTCGTACCGATGGCGACCGTCGTCGGCGCGATCATCGTGGTCGAGACCGCGCTGATCCTGTGGCGCGGCTACGGCGACACGCACACGGTGCACGCGATGGCGACGGGCGCGATGGCCGACTGGTCGAACACGCGACTGATCGGCAAGGTGATCTACACCGACTACATCTTCGCGTTTGAAATCGCCGGCCTGGTGCTGCTGGTCGCGATCATCGCCGCGATCGGGCTGACCGAGCGCAAGGGCAAGGACAGCAAGCGCCAGCGCGTGTCGGATCAGGTCAAGGTGCGCCGCAACGACCGCGTGCGCCTCGTGAAGATGGAAGCGGAAAAGCCGCAGCCGGAAACGGCGCAGAGCGAAGCCGGTTCGGGCACCAACGGCTAAGCGGAGGAAAAGAAAACCATGCTGACTCTTGCTCACTACCTCGTGCTCGGCGCGATCCTCTTTGCGATCGCGATCGTCGGGATCTTCCTGAACCGCCGCAACATCATCATCATCCTGATGGCGATCGAACTGATGCTGCTGGCGGTGAACACCAACTTCGTCGCGTTCTCGCACTACCTCGGCGACGTGCACGGCCAGATCTTCGTGTTCTTCGTGCTGACCGTCGCCGCAGCGGAAGCCGCGATCGGTCTCGCGATTCTGGTGACCCTGTTCCGTAAGCTCGACACGATCAATGTCGAGGATCTCGATCAGCTCAAAGGTTAATTTCAGGCAACGCTGTTATGTCAACGACACTCAATGAAAACCTGCTGCTGGCGATTCCGCTCGCTCCGCTGGCCGGCTCGCTGATTGCGGGGCTGTTCGGGAACGCAGTGGGGCGCAAGGGCGCACACCGGATCACGATCCTCGGCGTATTGATCGCGTTCCTCCTGTCGGCGAAAGTCTTCCTCGACGTGATAGGCGGCGCGAGCTTCAACGCGACCGTCTATGAATGGATGAACGTCGGCTCGCTGAAACTCGAAGTCGGCTTCCTCGTCGATTCGCTGACCGCGATGATGATGGTCGTCGTGACCTTCGTCTCGCTGATGGTGCACGTGTACACGATCGGCTACATGTCGGAAGAAGACGGCTACCAGCGCTTCTTCTCGTACATCTCGCTGTTCACGTTCTCGATGCTGATGCTCGTGATGAGCAACAACTTCCTGCAGCTGTTCTTCGGCTGGGAAGCGGTGGGTTTGGTGTCGTACCTGCTGATCGGCTTCTACTTCACGCGTGAGAGCGCGATCTACGCGAACATGAAGGCGTTCCTCGTGAACCGCGTGGGCGACTTCGGATTCCTGCTGGGCATCGGCCTGCTGCTCGCGTTCGCGGGTTCGATGAACTACGGCGAAGTGTTCGCGAAGCGTGCCGAGCTCGCAAGCCTGCACTTCCCGGGCACCGACTGGGGCCTGCTGACCGTCGCCTGTATCTGCCTGTTCATCGGCGCGATGGGTAAATCGGCACAGTTCCCGCTGCACGTGTGGCTGCCCGACTCGATGGAAGGCCCGACCCCGATCTCCGCGCTGATTCACGCGGCGACGATGGTGACGGCCGGCATCTTCATGGTGTCGCGCATGTCGCCGCTGTTCGAACTGTCGGATACCGCGCTGTCGTTCATCACGGTGATCGGTGCGATCACGGCACTGTTCATGGGCTTCCTCGGGATCATCCAGAACGACATCAAGCGCGTGGTCGCGTACTCGACGCTGTCGCAGCTCGGCTACATGACGGTCGCGCTCGGCGTGTCCGCGTACCCGGTCGCACTGTTCCACCTGATGACGCACGCGTTCTTCAAGGCGCTGCTGTTCCTCGGCGCCGGTTCGGTGATCATGGGCATGCATCACGACCAGGACATCCGCAACATGGGCGGCCTGCGCAAGTACATGCCGATCACGTGGATCACGTCGCTCGTCGGTTCGCTGGCGCTGATCGGTACGCCGTTCTTCTCGGGCTTCTACTCGAAGGACTCGATCATCGACGCGGTGAAGCTGTCGCACCTGCCGGGTTCGGGCTTCGCGTACTTCGCGGTCGTCGCGAGCGTGTTCGTCACGGCGCTGTACTCGTTCCGCATGTACTTCCTGGTGTTCCACGGCGAAGAGCGTTTCCGCAAGCCGAAGCATCCGGAATCGCCGATGGGCATGGCGGCTGCGCACGGCCACGACGATCACGGCCATGGCCACGGTCATGACGACCACGCGCACGAGCCGCACGAGACCCCGTGGGTCGTGTGGGTGCCGCTGGTCCTGCTGGCGATCCCGTCGGTGATCATCGGTGCGATCGCGATCGGCCCGATGCTGTTCGGCGATTTCTTCCAGCACGGCGTCGCATTCGACAAGGTGATCTTCATCGGCGAAAACCATCCGGCACTGGCCGAGATGGCCGAAGAGTTCCACGGCTGGGTGGGCATGGGCCTGCACTCGGTGTCGGGCCTGCCGGTCTGGCTGGCGCTCGCCGGTGTCGTCGTCGCGTGGTTCCTGTACCTGAAGCGTCCGGAGCTGCCGGCGTCGATCCGCCGCGCGTTCGGTCCGATCTACACGCTGCTGGACAACAAGTACTACATGGACAAGATCAACGAAGTGGTGTTCGCCCGTGGTTCGGTGGCGATCGGCCGCGGCCTGTGGAAGGAAGGTGACGTCGTCGTGATCGACGGCCTCGTCAACGGCAGCGCCCGGTTCATCGGCTGGTTCGCCAGCGTGATCCGCTTCCTCCAATCCGGTTACATCTATCACTACGCGTTCGCCATGATCATCGGCATGCTGGGGCTCCTGACCCTGTTTGTAACGCTCGGCGGCAAATAAGGCGGGGGACAACTTAATGCACGCTTTTCCGATTCTCAGTACCGCGATCTGGCTGCCGATCGTTTTCGGCCTCCTCGTGCTCGCGGTGGGTAACGACAAAAATCCGGGGACGGCCCGCTGGGTTGCGCTGATCGGTTCGCTGCTCGGTCTCGCGGTCACGATCCCGCTGATCACGGGCTTCGACTCGAGCACGGCTGCACTGCAGTTCGTCGAGCAGTCGACCTGGATCGAACGCTTCGACATCTCGTACCACCTCGGCGTCGACGGCATCTCGATGTGGTTCGTCGTGCTGACCGCGCTGATCACGGTGATCGTCGTGATCGCCGCGTGGGAAGTGATCACCGAGAACGTCGCGCAGTACCTCGCGGCGTTCCTGATCCTGTCCGGGATCATGATCGGCGTGTTCTCGGCGGCCGACGGCCTGCTGTTCTACGTGTTCTTCGAGGCGACCCTGATCCCGATGTACATCATCATCGGCGTGTGGGGCGGCCCGAACCGCGTGTATGCGGCGTTCAAGTTCTTCCTGTACACGCTGGCCGGCTCGCTGCTGATGCTGGTCGCGCTGATCTACCTGTACACGCAGACGCATTCGTTCGATCTCGCGACGTGGCAGAACGCCAAGATCGCGATGACGCCGCAGATCCTGCTGTTCATTGCATTCTTCCTCGCGTTCGCGGTGAAGGTGCCGATGTGGCCGGTGCACACCTGGCTGCCGGACGCGCACGTGGAAGCGCCGACGGGCGGTTCGGTCGTGCTGGCGGCGATCATGCTGAAGCTCGGCGCGTACGGTTTCCTGCGCTTCTCGCTGCCGATCACGCCTGACGCAAGCCACTTCCTGGCACCGGTCGTGATCACGCTGTCGCTGATCGCGGTGATCTACATCGGCCTCGTCGCGATGGTGCAGTCCGACATGAAGAAGCTGGTCGCGTATTCGTCGATCGCGCACATGGGCTTCGTGACGCTCGGCTTCTTCATCTTCAACCAGCTCGGCGTCGAAGGCGCGATCATCCAGATGATCTCGCACGGCTTCGTGTCGGGCGCGATGTTCCTGTGCATCGGCGTGCTGTACGACCGTGTGCACTCGCGCGAGATCGCCGATTACGGCGGCGTCGTCAACGTGATGCCGAAGTTCGCGGCATTCGCGATGCTGTTCTCGATGGCCAACTGCGGCCTGCCGGGTACCTCGGGTTTCGTCGGCGAGTTCATGGTGATTCTCGCGGCCGTCCAGTACAACTTCTGGATCGCGTTCGGCGCGGCATTCACGCTGATCCTCGGCGCCGCCTACACGCTGTGGATGTACAAGCGCGTGTACTTCGGCGCGGTGGCGAACGATCACGTTGCCAAGCTGAAGGACATCGGCCGTCGCGAATTCGTGATGCTGGCGGTGCTCGCCGCGTTCACGATGCTGATGGGCCTGTATCCGAAGCCTTTCACCGACGTGATGCACGTTTCCGTGGAAAACCTCCTCTCCCATGTCGCGCAGTCGAAGCTGCCGCTGGGCCAGTAATCGCGAGCGGAGGAAATCAAGATCATGCAAAACGCTCCTATGAATGTCCTGTTGCCTGACGCGCTGGTGATGGCCGCCATCGTCGTCGCATGGCTGAACGACACCTTTACCGGTGCTTCCGGCCGCCGCCTGACCTATCTGATCGCGGTGGTTTCGTCGGTCGTCGCCGGCGTGTGGTTCGCCGTGCAGGCGCTGGATCCGCAGCAGTACTACTTCTTCTCGCGGATGGTCGTCGTCGACTCGTTCGCGAGCATGATGAAGGCCGTCGTGTCGATCGGCTTCGCGGTCTCGCTCGTCTATTCGCGCAAGTACCTCGAAGACCGCGACATGTTCCGCGGCGACGTGTTCCTGCTGGGCATGTTCTCGCTGCTCGGTCAGCTGGTGATGGTGTCGGGCAACAACTTCCTGACGCTGTACCTCGGCCTCGAACTGATGTCGCTGTCGCTGTACGCGATCATCGCGCTGCGCCGCGATGCCCCGCAGTCGAGCGAAGCCGCGATGAAGTACTACGTGCTGGGCGCGCTCGCGTCGGGCTTCGTGCTGTACGGCATCTCGATGCTCTACGGCGCGACCGGCTCGCTCGAGCTGGGCGAGGTGTACAAGGCGGTCGGCGGCAACACCGATGCAGCCGTGCTGATGTTCGGCGTGATCTTCATCGTCGCCGGCATCGCGTTCAAGCTCGGCGCCGTGCCGTTCCATATGTGGGTGCCGGACGTCTACCAGGGCGCACCGACCGCGATGACGCTGTTCGTCGGCGGCGGCCCGAAGGTTGCCGCGTTCGCGTGGGGTTTGCGCTTCCTGGTGATGGGCCTGCTGCCGCTCGCACAGAACTGGCAGACCGCGCTCGTGATCCTCGCCGCGCTGTCGCTGATCGTCGGTAACATCACCGGTATCGTCCAGCGCAACATCAAGCGGATGCTCGCGTACTCGGCGATCTCGAACATGGGCTTCGTGCTGCTCGGCCTGCTCGCCGGCATCGTGAAGGGCGACGCGGCCGCACCGGCGAACGCGTACAGCTCGGCGATGTTCTACGCGATCGTCTACCTGATCACGACGCTCGGCTCGTTCGGCGTGGTGATGCTGCTCGCGCGCCGCGATTTCGAAGCGGAAACGATCGACGACTTCAAGGGCCTCAACAAGCGCAGCCCGGTGTTCGCGTTCGTGATGATGGTCATGATGTTCTCGCTGGCCGGTATCCCGCCGACCGTCGGCTTCTATGCGAAGCTCGCGGTGCTCGAGGCGACCGTCAACGCGGGCCTCACGTGGCTGGCCGTGCTGGCCGTGATCACGTCGCTGTTCGGCGCGTTCTACTACCTGCGCATCGTCAAGCTGATGTACTTCGATGCCCCGCAGGATACGACCCCGGTCACCGGCGATTTCTGCAAGCGCACGATCCTCGTGCTGAACGGTCTTGCAGTCGTCGTGCTCGGCCTGATCCCGAGCCCGCTGCTGACGGCCTGCCTGCAGGCGATCCGTCACACGCTGCCGCTGTAATGTCGGCAGCCGGCTGGTTCATCGTGCTGTTGGCGCTCGTGTGCGCCAACCTGCCGTTCCTGAACCAACGCCTCTTCGCCGTCGTGCCGATCGGTGCGACCAGGAAGAACGCGTGGGTTCGGATCGGCGAGCTGATCGTGCTGTATTTCGTGGTCGGCGCGCTCGGCTTCTGGCTCGAGTCGCGCGCCGGCAACCGCTTCGAACAGGGCTGGCAGTTTTACGCGATCACGTTCAGTCTCTTTGTCGTGTTCGCGTTTCCCGGCTTCACGTTCCAGTATCTCGTCAAACGACGCTGACAAGGGCCTGTCCGCGCTAATAACGAGCTTGCGAACGCGCCTTGCCGGCTGCAATGCAAGGAGTGAGGAGCGCCGTTTGGTCGCGCCAAACAAGCGACGATCGATGCCGCAGTGCGGCCGGCTAGGCGCGTTCCCCTGATTGGAAAAAATCATTCGTGGGGCTGGCCGCCAGAAGGGCCGATCGCGGCGTCATGCTCCTTGCGAATATGTCGAGTATTCGCTTCGTCGCAATCCTTGCGCTCGGCCCTTCTGGCGGCCAGCACAAGCTCGTTATTAGCGCGGACAGGCCCTTGGCCGTCGCGCTCATTCTTGGAGCCGCCGATGGCCGAACTACCCAATCACGATGCCGCACTGACCGAAACCTGCCTCGAGAGCGAGGCGATTTTCGACGGCTCGTTCCTCAAGCTCAAGCGCGATACCGTCCGTTTGCCGGACGGCAAGCAGGCCACGCGCGAATACGTCCAGCACCCGGGCGCGGTGATGGTGATCCCGCTGTTCGACGACGGTCGCGTGCTGATGGAAAGCCAGTATCGCTATCCGATCGGCAAGGTCATGGCCGAATTCCCGGCCGGCAAGCTCGATCCGAACGAAGGCGCGCTCGCCTGTGCGGTGCGCGAGCTGCGCGAGGAAACCGGCTACACGGCACGCGAATACGTGTTCCTGGCCCGGATTCACCCGATCATTTCCTATTCGACCGAATTCATCGACCTGTATCTCGCGCGCGGGCTGACGGCCGGCGAGCGCAAACTCGACGAAGGCGAATTCCTCGAAACCTTCACGGCGACGCAAGCCGACCTCCAGGAGTGGGTGCGCACGGGCCAGATCACCGACGTGAAGACGATCATCGGCACGATGTGGCTCGACAAGGTGCTGTCCGGCACCTGGCCGCTCGGCCCGGTCGTGCAGCCCTGACCGCGCGTCAGCGGCGGGTGGGGCGCCGCGTTACAATCGGGTGACGCGGCCGCTGTCCGGCCGCGCGATCCTGGTTTAGCACGATCGTTCACAAAAGCGCGTTTTGCGCTACACTCGTCAGACGCCCTGATTCAGCATGAAGGTCCTCGATTTACAGTGCCCGCACGGTCATCGGTTCGAAGGCTGGTTCGCTTCCGCCGATGAGTTCGAAGCGCAGTTGTCCCGCAAGCTGGTCGAATGTCCGGTGTGCGGGACGACCGAGATCAACCGAATGCCGTCGGCGCCTCGCCTGAACCTGTCGGGCGCGACGCAGGCGCAGCCGGCCGATCCGCGTGCGCTGCAGGCGCAGGTGATGCGCGCGCTGCGCGAGGTGCTGGAGAAGACCGAGAACGTGGGCGAGCGCTTCGCCGAGGAAGCGCGGCGCATCCATTACAACGAGGCGCCGGCACGCAGCATTCGTGGCGTCACGACGCCGGAGGATGCGCAATCCTTGGTCGAAGAAGGCATCGACGTGATGCCGCTGCCGATTCCTGCCGCGCTGAAAGAACCGCTGCAATGACGTATGCAGTGTGTCCTTGCCGGGCCGGGGACGGCCGCGGCCAGGAGACACTGCGCATGGATCTGGATTATTCCCCCGCCGACGACGCGTTCCGCGTTGACGTCCGCGCCTGGCTCGAGGCCAATCTGCCTCACGCACTGCGCGCCAAGGTACTCGATCACAAACGACTCGACCGCGAGGATTTCGCGAGCTGGCACCGGATTCTCGGCCAGCGCGGCTGGTCCGCGCCCGCCTGGCCGGCCGAATACGGCGGCCCGGACTGGAACGCGACGCAGCGGCACATCTGGGATGAGGAGTGCGCACGCATCGGTGCGCCGACCGTGCTGCCGTTCGGCGTATCGATGGTCGCGCCGGTGCTGATGAAATACGGCAGCGAAGCGCAGAAGCGCCAATATCTGCCGCGCATCCTCGACGGCACCGACTGGTGGTGCCAGGGCTATTCCGAGCCGGGCTCCGGGTCGGACCTCGCATCGCTGCGCACGCGCGCCGAACGCCATGGCGATCACTACGTCGTCAACGGCCAGAAGACATGGACGACGCTCGGCCAGTACGCGGACATGATGTTCTGTCTCGTGCGTACCGATCCGGCGGCGAAGAAGCAGGAGGGCATCTCGTTCCTGCTGATCGACATGAAGACGCCCGGCATCACGGTGCGCCCGATCATCACGCTCGACGAGGATCACGAAGTCAACGAAGTGTTCTTCGAGGACGTGAAGGTGCCCGTCGAGAATCTCGTCGGCGATGAAAACCGCGGCTGGACCTACGCGAAATACCTGTTGGGCCACGAGCGCACCGGCATCGCGCGCGTCGGCGCATCGAAGCGCGAGCTCGCATTCCTGAAGCGCGTGGCGTCGAACCAGCGCAAGAACGGCAAGCCCTTGCTCGCCGATCCCGTGTTTGCTGCCAAGGTGGCGGCACTCGAGGTCGAGCTGATGGCGCTCGAGGTGACGGTGCTGCGCGTCGTGAGCCGCGAGACGAGCGGCAAGGGGCCGGGTCCTGAAGCGTCGATGCTGAAGATCAAGGGCACCGAGGTGCAGCAGGCGCTCACCGAGTTGATGTTCGAGGCGATCGGGCCGCTCGCCGCGCCGTTCGACGTCCCGTTCCTCGCGGGCGAACGCGAACACAGCAGTGCCGGCGACGACGATGCGGCGCCGCTCGCCGCGTACTACTTCAATTACCGGAAGACGTCGATCTACGGCGGTTCGAACGAGATTCAGAAGAACATCATCGCGCAGATGATCCTGGGGCTGTGATCAGGGAACGGAGACAACCATGGATTTCAGCTTTACCGACGAGCAGGAACAGTTCGCCGATGCACTGCGCCGTTATCTTGGCGAGCAATACGGTTTCGACGCGCGCCAGGCCATCGTGCGCAGCGATGCGGGCGTGTCGGACGCGCAATGGAGCGCATTCGCGGAGCTGGGCCTGACCGCGTTGCCGGTGCCGGACGCACAGGGCGGATTCGGCGGCGGCCCGGTCGACATGCTGGTCGCGATGCAGGCGCTCGGCCGCGCGCTCGTGGTCGAGCCGTACTGGGCGACGGCGGTCGGCGTCGAGGCGCTGCGTGTCGCCGGGTCCGGGACGGGCAACGATGCCGCGCTGCTGGAAGCGGTTGCACAAGGGCAGAAGCGCCTCGCCGTTGCATTCCACGAACCGCGGGCGCGCTACGACCTGTACGAACTCGAAACGCACGCACGCGAGCAGGGCGGCACGCACCGGTTGACCGGCACCAAGTCGGTCGTTCAGCACGGCGCGCAGGCGCATGCGTGGATCGTGCCCGCGCGCGTCGACGGCGGCGGCATCGGCCTGTTCGTCGTCGAGCGGGATGCGGCGGGCGTCAAACTCGTCGACTACCGGACGATCGACGGCCAGCGTGCCGCGACGATCGAGTTGCATGAAACGCCCGCGCGGCAGCTGACGGGCGGCGCACGCGATGCGGCCGCACTCGAGCAGATTGCCGATTACGCGACCTTCCTGCTCTGCGCGGAAGCGGTCGGCGCACTCGACGAACTGAACCGCGCGACGGTCGAATACACGAAGACGCGCGAACAGTTCGGCGTGCCGATCGCGCGCTTCCAGGCGCTGCAGCACCGGATGGTCGACATGCTGATTCACGCGGAGCAGGCGCGCTCGCTGACTTACCTGGCCGCCGTGCGTTACGCGGGCGGCGATGCCGACGCGCGGCGCAAGGCGGTGTCGGCCGCGAAGGCGCGGGTCGGCGCGGCCGCGCGCTTCGTCGGCCAGCAGGCCGTGCAACTGCACGGCGGCATGGGCGTGACCAACGAGGTCGCCGCCGCGCACCTGTTCAAGCGGCTGTCGATCATCGAGACGACACTCGGCGACACCGATCATCACCTTGCGCGCATCGCGGCCCTGCCGGATTTCGCGCAGACCGACGCGGCATGACGGCGACGCGCGAGCGCGCCAGAGGAGATAGACAGTGGGTATCAGTTACGAAGATCTGGAAGTCGGCAGTACGACCGAAATCGGCCGCTACACGTTCGAACCGGACGACATCAAGGCGTTCGCGCAACGCTACGATCCGCAACCGTTCCACCTCGACGAAGCGGCCGGCAAGGCATCGCCGTTCGGTGGACTGGTTGCGAGCGGCTGGCATACGTGTTCGGTGTTCATGAGCCTGCTCATCAAGAAGCTGGGACCGGATTCGACCAGCATGGGCTCGCCCGGCATCGATTCGATCCGCTGGCTCAAGCCCGTGCGTGCCGGCGACACGATCACGATGTACCAGAAGGTCCACGACAAGCGCGTGTCGGCGAGCAAGCCCGATCGCGGCATCGTGTCGACGGAGTGGATCGGCCTCAACGGTGCCGGCGACACGGTGATCACCGTGCATACCAAGGTGATCTTCGGCCTGCGTCATCCGCAAGGAGCGGACGCATGACGGACGTGACATTGCCGCTGATCGCGTCGACCCAGGCGCTGCATGAGCGGGTCGGCGCGGAACCGCTCGCGAGCGGCTGGGTCGAGCTCGACCAGCGTCGGGTCGACGGTTTCGCCGACGCGACCGGCGATCACCAGTGGATTCACGTCGATCCCGAGCGCGCGCGGCGCGAGTCGCCGTTTGGCGGCCCGATCGCGCACGGCTTCCTGACGCTGTCGCTGATTCCCGCGCTGATGACCGATGCGATGCGCTTCGAGCAGAAGATGGGGGTGAACTACGGACTGAACCGCGTGCGGTTCCTGAAGCCGGTGCCGGTCGGCGCACGCGTGCGCGCGCTGTTCGCGGTGAAGGAAACCGCGGCGGCTGCGCAGGGCGGTGTGCAGGTGACGTGGTCGGTGTCGGTGCAGGTTGAGCGTCCTGATGCGCCGTTGCTCGTTTGCGCGGCGGAATTCATTACGCTGCACTACTTCTGAGGCGCGCAGCGGCATCGACGGATGCCCCTGTGTCTCACGGCGCGTGCTGCTTCAGTGCTTCGCGTATTGCGTCGCGCCGAACAGCATCTCGCGCGCCTTGTCGTCTTGCAGCGGCTTGCGCAGCGACGCGAGGACTTCGACGCCGCGCCGCACGGCCGGACGCGCGGCAATCGTTTCGTGCCAGCGCTTCACATTCGGCAGTTCGTCGAGCACGATGCCCTGGTTCTGCCACGAACGCGTCCACGGGAACGTCGCAATGTCCGCGATCGTGTACGTGTCGCCCGCGAGATAGTTGGATTCGCCGAGACGTTTTTCCATCACGTTGTACAGGCGCTTCGCTTCGTTCGTGTAGCGATTGACCGCGTACTCGATCTTCTCCGGCGCATACAGCCGGAAGTGGTGCGCCTGCCCGAGCATCGGGCCGACGCCGCCCATCTGGAACATCAGCCATTCGAGCGTCGCGTAGCGCGCGGCCGGCTCGGTCGGCAGGAACTTGCCGGTCTTTTCCGCCAGGTACACGAGGATCGCGCCCGATTCGAACAATGAGATCGGCTTGCCGCCGGGGCCGTCCGCGTCGACGATCGCGGGGATCTTGTTGTTCGGGCTGATCTTCAGGAATTCGGGCGTGAACTGGTCGCCTGCACCGATATCGACCGGATGCGCACGATACGCGAGGCCCGTTTCCTCGAGCATGATGTGTACCTTGTGGCCGTTCGGGGTCGCCCAGCTGTAGACGTCGATCATCGTCAACTCCTTTATTGCATGCGCGAAAACGGCGCCGACAGGGCGCCGCGACAGGCGGTCATTAGAGCATGGATCGATGCGGGTTGCAGGCGACGGAAACGTGCGGCCGCGCGCCTGCACGCGCGTGTCGCTGCGGCGACGGCAATGCCGTTCGAGCAGCGGGCGCGCGCCGGATCAGCGCTTGAAGCGCGGCTGGCGTTTCTCGAGAAACGCGGTAATGCCTTCGAGCGCGTCCGTGTGATGCAGCGACGCGACGAAGTGATCGCGCTCGGTGCCGAGATGCGCATCGAGCGGCTGCGCGATTGCATCGTCGAGCAACGATTTGATACGCGTCAGCGCGTTCGGCGAGATGCCGGCAAGCGAGTCGGCCCACGCGAGCGCGTCGGACAGCGCGGCACCGGGCACGGCGAGCCGATTGACGACGCCGAGCGCGTGCAAGCGCTCGGCCGCGATGGGCTTGCCCTCGAACAGGATTTCGGCGGCGAGCGCTCGCGGCAGCGCACGCGCGAGGAACCACGAGCCGCCGCCGTCGGGCGTGAGGCCGACGCGTGCGTACGACATCACGAACTTCGCGTCGTGCGCGGCAACGATCAGGTCGCACGCGAGCGCGAGCGAGAAGCCCGCGCCGGCCGCCGCACCTTCGACAGCCGCGATCACGGGTTTCGTCGCCGCGCGGATCGCCGTGATCCACGCGGCGAGCTGATCGATGCTGTCGGCCTGACAGGACGGATCCTTCGAGCGGTTGTCGAGCAGCCGGTTCAGGTTGCCGCCCGCGCAAAAGAAGCGATCGGCGCCCGTGAGCACGACCGCGCGGATTGCGGGATCGCGCTCCGCGGTGGCGAGTGCTTCGACGCCGGCCGCATACATGTCGGGATGCAGCGCGTTGCGCGCGCCGGGATTGGATAGCGTGAGGACGAGCGTCGATTCGCTCTCGGGCGGACGCGAGGCCAGCAGTTCAGCACTCATGCGAGCGTGTCTCCATCGAATGGCAAGGCTGCGGCACCGCATGTCACGCGGGCTCGTGCACATGCCCGTGAGGATACTGCCGCAGCGGATGTATTGTTGTCGTGACGGACGCGAAACTGCTTTAGACTAGCACGAACGTGCTTTTCGGCGTGACGCATCCCGATGCGGCCGGCATCGCTGCGGCCGCGCATCAGCAACGAAGGAGACTCCGATGCTACAGCTGTGCGGTATTCCGTTGTCCAACTATTACAACAAGGTGAAGTTCGTCCTGCTCGAACATGACATCCCGTTCGAGGAATCGGCATGCAGCCTGCCGATCAGCGATCCGGCACTGCTCGCCGATTCGCCGCTCGGCAAGATTCCGTTCGTGAAGACGGAAGAGGGCGCGCTGTTCGAGTCGCAGGTGATCATCGAGTATCTGGCGGCACGTTATCCTGACAAGGCCATTTTCCCTGCCGGACCGTTCGCGGCCGCGAAGGTGCGCGAACTCGTCGAGACGCTCGAGCTGTATCTCGAATGGACCGCGCGCGAGGTCTATACGGAAGCGTTTTTCGGCGGCAAGGTCAGCGACGGGATGAAGGCGCACGTCGAGAAGCGCCTGCCGCGCGCGATCGATGCGTTCAAGCGGATGGCGCGGTTCTCGCCCTACGTGCTGGGTGACACATTCAGTCTTGCGGACATTGCCGCAGCGATCCATCTGCCGGTGATCGGGATGGCGACGAAGGCCATCTTCGGCCGCGACTTCCTGCTCGATGCCGGCGTCGACTGGAAGGCGCACGCGAAGCTGGTCGGCGAGCGGCCGGCCGCGCAGCGCGTGGCGGCCGATCGCAAGGCCTATATCGAGGCAACGAGCGCCGCGCGTTCGTAAGCGCGGCACGGGCGCGGTGTCGTGCCGCGCCCGGCCGACCATGCGAAACCTACAGGCGCGCGAGCCGTTCGAGCGCGGAGGCGAGTGTGCTCTCCTGTTTCGCGAAGCAGAAGCGTACGACGCCCGATTCGTGCGGCGCGTGATAGAACGCCGACACAGGAATTGCCGCCACGCCGATCTCCGACGTGAGCCACTTCGAGAATTCCGCTTCGGGCAGGTCGCTGATCGCCGAATAGTCGACGCACTGGAAATACGTGCCAGGGCACGGCAGCAGCTTGAAGCGCGTGCGTTCGAGGCCGGCGCGGAAGAAGTCGCGCTTCTGCTGGTAGAAGTCGGGCAGCGTCAGGTACGGTGCCGGATCTCGCAGGTAGTCGGCGAGCCCGATCTGCATCGGTGTGTTCACCGTGAACACGTTGAACTGGTGGACCTTGCGGAACTCCGCGGTCAGCGCGGCAGGCGCCGCGACATAGCCGACCTTCCAGCCCGTCACGTGGTAGGTCTTTCCGAAGCTCGACACGATGAAGCTGCGCGCGGCCAGTTCCGGGTAGCGTGCGACGCTCTCGTGCCGCGCGCCGTCGTAGACCATGTGTTCGTACACTTCATCCGACAGGATCAGCACGTTGGTGCCGCGCACGATCTCGTCGAGCTTGCGCATGTCGGCCTCGCGCCACACGGTGCCGGTCGGGTTGTGCGGCGTGTTGATCATGATCATCCGCGTCTTCGGCGTGATCGCGGCGGCCAGGCGATCGAACGGGATCGCATAGTCGGGCGCTTCCAGCGTGACGAACACGGGCTTGCCGCCGGCGAGCTCGATCGACGGCAGATAGCTGTCGTAGGTCGGCTCGACGACGATCACTTCGTCGCCCGGATGCACCGCGCACAGGATCGCCGTCAGCAGTGCCTGCGTCGCGCCGGCCGTGACCGTGATCTCGGTGGCCGGATCGTAGCGCCGGCCGTAGACCTGCGCGATCTTGTCGGCGATCGCGTCGCGCAGCGGCGCGACGCCCGCCATCGGCGGATACTGGTTGTGACCGTTGCGCATCGCGGCCGCGACCGCGTCGATGATGCGCGGGTCGCAATCGAAATCCGGGAAGCCCTGGCCGAGGTTCACGGCGCCTTTCTCGGCGGCCAGCGCACTCATGACCGTGAAGATCGTGGTGCCGACGTTCGGCAGGCGCGAGGGGAAAACGGGAGTCGTAGGCATGTCGGAAGGAGCGTTCATCGATACGGTCGCAAGCGGGTGGTGCCGGGCCCGTCAGGCCGGCGTGATGGTGGTGGCCGACGCGGCATCGAGCGCGCAGGCTTCGGTAAACGGCGCGGGCTGCGCGATCCGGAAGCCGAAGTCGCGAGCGGTGCGCTTCGCGAGCTTGAGCAGCGCTCGGTCCTTCGACACGAGCCATTCGGCCTGCGCGGCGCGCGCGAGTTCGAGAAACTTCTGATCGTCGCGGTCCTTGCACTTCGGCAGCGGCGGCGCGTCGGCGTCGACGGGCGGCGGCTCGACGAGGCTCGTCAGGCGAGCGACGGTCGCGAGCGCTTCGGCTTTATCGATTGCGCGGGCCTGGAATTGCGGGTAGTCAAGCACGAGCGCGAGTTCGTTCAGGCAGCGGCCGTCGATCACGGCGGCCAGCGTGCCGCGTTCGAGCGCAGCCCGGATCGGGCGTGTGGCAGGGTCGTCGAATACGAGTATGTCGATCCAGACGTTCGAGTCGAGCACGACGCGTTGTGCGGCATGCGGGGCGAGGGAGCGGGTCATTCGTTACAATCGGTGGTTTTCGTCTGACCGCAAGGCACGGCGTGCCAGCGAGCCTCTATGATAATCGTTCTCTCCCCAGCCAAATCCCTCGACTACGATACGCCCGCCCACGTCCCGTCTTACACGAAGCCTGCATTCGTCGACGACGCGTCGGAACTGATCGATAGCCTGCGCAAGCTGTCGCCGCAGGACATCTCGACGCTGATGGACATCTCCGACCCGCTCGCGCGCCTGAATTTCCAGCGCTATGCGGACTGGTCGCCGACCTTCACGACGGCCAATGCGAAGCAGGCGGTGCTCGCGTTCAACGGCGACGTGTACGAAGGGTTCGATGCCAAATCGCTGTCGGCCGCCGATCTCGACTATGCGCAGCAGCATGTGCGCGTGCTGTCGGGCCTGTACGGGCTGCTGCGTCCGCTCGACCTGCTGCAGCCGTATCGGCTCGAGATGGGTACCCGTTTCGCGAACGCGCGCGGCAAGGATCTGTATGCGTTCTGGGGCGACCGGATCACGCGGGCACTGAACGAGCAGCTCGAGACGCGCAGCGGCGCGGCGCGCGTGCTGGTCAACTGCGCGTCGACCGAGTACTTCAAGTCGGTCAAGCCGAAACTGCTGGCCGCGCCGATCGTCACGCCGGTGTTCGAGGACTGGAAGGGCGGCCGCTACAAGATCATCAGCTTCCATGCGAAGCGCGCCCGTGGCCTGATGGCGCGCTATATCGTCGAGAACCGCATCGCCGAGCCGGCGGCGCTGAAGGATTTCGCGGTGGAAGACTACGCGTTCGATGCCGCTGCGTCGAACGATTCGACTTACGTATATCGCCGGCGAATCGGCGAGTGACCAGGCCGGCCGTTCACGAGACGGCTGGCGCATGCATGAGGCCGGACACGCGGCAAACCGCCCGTTCCGGTCGATATTGGAGAGACAGATGACCCTTTCGATCACCAGCAATTTCGACGCGGGCGCCATCGACGTCGTGTCGTGCGACAGCCCGGACGCGATCCGGCTGCGCGTACGCGGCGACAACCGCTCGGAATTCGCGCAATGGTTCTACTTTCGCCTGACGGGCGCGCGTGGCGAGCGGTGCGTGATGTCGTTCGAGAATGCGGCCGAATGCGCGTATCCGTCGGGGTGGCGCAACTACAGCGCGGTCGCGAGCTACGACCGGGTCGACTGGTTCCGCGTGCCGACGTCGTTCGACGGCAAGACGATGACCATCGACCATACGCCCGAGTTCGACAGCATCTACTACGCGTATTTCGAGCCGTACTCGGAAGAGCGTCATGCGGCGTTCCTCGGCGCGGTTCAGCAATTGCCGCAGGCGAACGTCGTCGAGCTCGGCCGCACGGTCGAAGGCCGCCCGATGTCGCTGCTGACGCTCGGCACACCGGACGTCGACGGTGCACCGAAGAAGAAGGTGTGGATCATCGCGCGCCAGCACCCCGGCGAGACGATGGCCGAGTGGTTCGTCGAAGGGCTTGTCAAGCGGCTGGCCGGATGGGGCGACTGGGCGGGCGATCCGGTGGCGCGCAAGCTGTACGACCGCGCGACGTTCTACATCGTCCCGAACATGAATCCGGACGGCAGCGTGCACGGCAACCTGCGCACCAACGCGGCGGGCGCGAACCTGAACCGCGAGTGGATGGAGCCCGATGCCGAGCGCAGCCCCGAAGTGCTGGCCGTGCGCGATGCGATCCATGCGATCGGCTGCGACATGTTTTTCGACATTCACGGCGACGAGGACCTGCCGTATGTGTTCGTCGCGGGTTCGGAGATGCTGCCGCGCTTCACCGGGCAGCAGGGCACGGAGCAGACCGCATTCATCAATGCGTTCAAGGTCGCGAGCCCGGACTTCCAGACCGAGCACGGCTATGCGGCGACCAAGTACAAGGAAGACGCGCTCAAGCTCGCGTCGAAGTACATCGGCCATCAGTTCGGCTGCCTGTCGCTGACGCTCGAGATGCCGTTCAAGGACAACGCGAACCTGCCCGACGAGCGGGTCGGCTGGAACGGTGAACGGAGCGCTGCACTCGGTGCGGCGATGCTGGCGGCAATCCTGGTGCACGTCGAGACGTTCGCGTAAGCGCGTCGTCGTCGATACGAAAAAAAGCCGGCGCATCGTGCGATGCGCCGGCTTTTTTGCTTCTGTCGTTGCCGCTCCGTCGTATCAGGACTTCTTTGCTGTCTTCTTCTTCACGGCTTTCTTCTGGCCGCTTGATTTCTTCGTCGCGACGGCTTTCTTGCCGGTGCGGCCGGATGCCTTGACCTTGCCGCGGTGCGACTTGCCCTTGAACTTCTTCGTCGACGACGACGGGCGCTCGACGCGCGGCTTCAGCGGCGGTACGGGATCGTTCCAGCTGAACGCAAGCATTTGCTGACCGACGTAGCCGCAGCGGAATTTCAGCGGTGTCGGGTCGCTGCCGTCGGTGTGGACGCCGAGACCGTCCACGGTGACGATGTTGTCGACCTTCACGCGCTGCTTGCCCTGATCGAACGAATCGTTCCACGGCGTGATCGTCGCGTTGCCGCTTTCGAACGCGTTCGGCGCGAAGTCGACACGGTCGAAGGCCGACGACGTACTGGCGATGAAGCTGCCGTGCGCCGCACAATCGGCGACGATCGGATCGGCATGCATCTCGTTGACGAATTTGTTGATCAGTTCGGAGCGCTGGTCGAGGAGGTCGGCGAATACCGGTGCCGGAAGCGCAAGTGACAGGCCCGCGACACAGGCTGCCAGCTTGCCGAGCGCCCGGAAAATCCGGAGCGAGGCAGGTGAGCTGTCCATCTGGTTATTGGTGAGGAGCGAATGAGACATCGGGCACGTATAGATGCCCGATGAAGAACAGGAGTTCAATCTTAGCGTAAAAAAGTTGTGCGGCAGTAGATGTCGCACTCTCCCACGCTGCGGAAGCGGATTGTCGCGTGCATCGATCGCATCGGGACCCGCGCGTTCAGGCGCGGGGGCCGCCGAGGCGATAGCGCCGAACGTCGAACGTCGTGACCCACGCCGGACGATAGACGGCGATGAGCGCGGTGGCCATGCCGGTGAACCACGCTTCGCCCAGCGCGAGCAGCGCGGTGTTCAGCAGATAGCCGGCGGGAATCACGACGGGCACGCCGTCCGCGAGCGCGAGCTGGACACCGGCCGCGGCCGCGGCGACCGCGACGATCGCGATGGCCGGTGACAGGAATCCCTGGCCGGTGATGAACGACGCGAGGTTGTGCGGGAGCCACGCGATCGCGGCACGTTGCAGCAACGCGGACACGGCGACCGGTAACGCGCCGTAGATCAGATAGGTGAGGCCGATGCCTTGCCACGGCGCATCGAAGACGATCGCGGCGACGGCCGTGACGACCCCCATCGCGAGCAGCGCAAGCGTCCAGTCGAACAGCGTGACGAGCAGCGTCGCGCCGAGCAGGTGCATGACGATGCCGTCCTCGAGCCATGCATTCGAGGCCCAGAGCACCGTGATCGCAGTGACGAGCGCGAGCCACACGTGCTGGAGCGTTGCGTCCTGCAGACGGACGAAGGGACGATTCCAGAGCGCGAGCACGAGCAGCGCCACGGCGGCGATCCAGCCACCGATGCCAACCCAGAGCGGAAGCGGTGTGAAGAGAAAACCCATGGGTCCATATTACTCGTTGAGCATCAAAGGTGGGAATCCGCACATGTCGACCGTCGCAATATCGATACTGTCCGATCAGCTCTCGCGCCGAAACCGCGCCGTCGGTTCGGCCGCGAGCGGCAGGTCCCGGGTGCCGGCGTTCGCGGCAGGCAGCGGGTATGGACGGTCGCTCCGTTGCGTGCGCAGCGGGACCCGGCCGCGTTCGCCGATGACGGGCTTGCTGGCGCGATCACGGTTCGCCAGCAGCACCTCGAGATGGGGTGACAGCCAGCCGTTGTAGATCGCGACTGCGGCGGCGCGGTTTGCCGCGCCCAGCTGCTGGAAGATGCTGGCGAGGTGGATCTTCACGGTGCCTTCGCTGATGCCGAGCGTGCGGGCGATCATCTTGTTGGTGCTGCCCATATGGACGAAGCGCATGATCTGCGCCTGTCTCGGCGACAGGAGACTGCTCGGCGGGCGGCGCGGCAGCGATTCGGCGAGCGTCTGGAAATGGGCGTCGTGGCGTGCCGCGGCGGCGGAGGGCAGCAGGCTGAGCGCGATCGGCGGGATGTAATGGCCACCCAGCAGAACCATTTCGAGTGCCCGCACGATCAGGTGCGGCCGTGTGGAGTGCGGGATCACGCCCGCGACGCCATAGTTGTAGAAGCGCTGGATGGCTTCCGGGGTGGATTCGTCGATCAGTACCGCGGCGGGTGTCGGCGAGCAGGCGCTGCAGAGCGCCTGGAGTTCGCTGTGCCGGCCGACGTCCAGCCAGTCGATGGCAACGAGGTCGAAACGTTGGGTGCGCAGCAGCCGGCGCGCCTGGAAACCATCGGGCGCATCGTTGATGCTGGCGTGACGGTCGATCTGCCGCAGCAGGGCCTTCAGTCCGTCACGCCGTTCGGCGTCTGAGTTCAGCACCAGGAACCGCATATTCAACCTCCGTAAGGTGAGTCATTGCGCTGCCGTTGGCATGCGTTGGATCCGATAATGACAAAAACCTTACACGATGTCTGCTTGGCTGAAAGGCTTAGGAAAAGTCTGAAATTTCGCGTGACGGGAAATGCGGGCGATAAAAAAGCCGCTCCGGCTGGCACCGGGAGCGGCTTCGTCGGGCAGGCTCAGCGGGCCTGCGGTGTACGATCAGTGAAAGTGCGGCTGGGCGGGTGATGCGTCTTCCGGCATTTCCGCGTGGACGATCTCGCCGAGCGGATCCGCATAGAGCGGCACGCCGCAATCGTCGCAGTACTCGGGCTCGAAGCGGCCTGCGTGCCGGCGGACGTCGGTTACGCCGCATTCCTTCAGCAGACTCACGATCTCCTCGAGCGGCCCTTCGATCGGTGCTTCGCCTTCGAGCGTCGCGCTGTCGATCGACACGTCGCCGTTCTCTCGGCCGTAGAGCGGCCATACAACGCCATAGATCACGTCGTTGCTGGCGCGTCGCGTGAAGCCGACGCGATACTCGTCGATCCGGCGCTCGCCGAAGCCCGCGACCACGGCGCGCAGCTCTTGCGGTGCCGCACCAAGTGTGTCGAAAAGATAACGGATGGCCGTTCGGACCGTGTGCGGACGGATGCGCTCGTCCGCATCACGGCAGGCCGAATAGTACGCGTCCGGAAGCAGGCATTCGAACTCGCAGCCGGGGAGGGCAACCGACAGGTTCGGGCCGCCCTGGGCGGTCCATTGCTCGAGGCACTGACCGCGTTCGATCCGGTTGCCGTGCTCTTCTTCCTGCCAGCGGAACAGCGGTGCGCCGGCCGGCGCGGCGACGACGGCGAGCAGGAAGCGCGGGTCGGCCAGGATCGGCGAGGTTTCGGGCAGGTCGCCGAAGCTGAGCTTGGCGGCGTGCTGGCCGAGCGCCGCGTGCGCGAGCTGCTGGGCGAGCCGGTAGGTCTCGACGTGGTGGCGCGGCAACTGGTCGATGCTGTACAGGAACGGGGCCAGCCCGACGAGCGTGCCGGTGGCGAGCACGTGCGCCTGCAGGTGCGTGCGCAGTGCGTCGGCGACGTCGCCTTTCAGCGGGCCCGACGGAATCATGTAGCGCGTCCAGGCGAGAACGGGAACGGCGACCAGCAGCGCATCGTACGGCTGGCCGTCGTGCTCGACCACCATCGATTCACTATGCGTCTCGGCCATGTCGGCGAGCGCGCCATAGGCATCGGGGTGGTTCTGCTGCAGATGGTCGAGTGCCGCGTCGAGCGTGGTCTGGTTGCCGTTGCGAACGATCTTGGCGAGCAGCGCGTCGAGCTTCGCTTCCCAGAAGCGATCCTCGATGCGGCTGCCCGAGGCGAAGAGCGCAAGCGACAGACCGACCAGTTTGTCGGCGTCGGGGGGGAGACGTTTGGCGATTCGCTGGCGCATATTAAATACGTATAGAAAGAGGCGAAGAACCTCACATTCTAGTCCGTTCTTTGCACCATAAGCGGTCTCGTGCTGCGGCATGGCCGGAAGGCCGAATCGGCGGGGCTGAAGAAAAATCCATC